>NZ_JBITDA010000001.1:0-417451 GCF_044453765.1 Streptomyces sp. NPDC051636
GAAGGCGGCACCACCGGTCTGGCCGGTGGTGCCGCCTTCTGCCGGCCGGAGGGGTTCCGGCCGTTACGCCATCGCTTTCCCGTGCGGAGGTTGATACCGACGGCCTTGGCGGCCTCCGCGTAACTCACGCCTTGCTGCACGAGCCGGAAGTATTCCTCCCGCTCACGGGTCAGCTTCCTGCGGCCCTGAGCCACCGTCCGGGTCTTGCGGATCTCGAACATCGCACCCCTTGAGCTGGGGTGTTGCGACGATCGCTAGAACTCAAGCCGCCGGCAGGGGGCCCGCCTCGGCCGCGAAGCCGGCCACCGGCCTGCCCCTCACCTGGAGCGCCGACTCCCAGGTCTGGGACATGGGCTGCGGCCACGACTACGTCATCGACAAGCCGCCCGCGCAGGTGCCTCCGCCGCCGGTGCAGCAGGACGCCGGAGCGTGGGCGGCGACGCAGGGCGCGGTGCACGGGCGGCAGACGATGGTGCAGATCTCGGTGCAGGGGCGGTCGTCCACGGCCGTGGTCCTGGAGGCGCTCCGCGTCCGCATCGTCAGCCGTGGCAGCCCGGCCGCCGGGAGCGCGTACGCCATGGACCAGGGCTGCGGCGGCGAGCTCACGCCCCGCCGCTTCACCGTGAACCTCGACGTCGACCGCCCCATCGCCCGCCCGAGGGACGGCGCCGACAGCGAACACACCATCCCGGCCGTGCACTTCCCGTACCGCGTCTCCGCCGAGGACCCGGAGGTGCTGCTGGTCGACGCGACGACACAGACCTACGACGCCCGCTGGTACCTCGAACTCGACTGGTCCTCCCAGGGCCGCACCGGCACGATCCGCATCGACGACCACGGCCGCCCGTTCCACACCACCAGCATCAAGGGAATGCCGCGCTACTGGTACGGCACGAACGACGCAGGCGGGCGTGCCTGGGTCCCGTACGACAGCTAGGGGCTTGCGTGTGGATCACCGGGCGGATGCCCGGTCCGCCCTGATGCTGGGCGACGCCGGCGTGGACGAGGCGGAGGCCGCCGCCTCCTTCGCCGCGCCGACCTCGCTCGGCGGGGGTACGTCCGTCACGCTGCATGTCTTCGTGCCGGACGTCGACAGCCTGGCGGAGCGCGCGGAGGCCGCCGGCGCTGAGACCCCCAGCCGCCGAAGGACATGTTCCACGGTGACCGCACCGTCATCCTCAAGGACCCTTCGGGTCACATGTGGGTATTTCCGACCCGTCTGGAAGACGTCTCGCAGGAGGAGCTTCAGCGCCGCCTGGCCACCGCCGGGTGACTGCACCCTGCTGACCACGACGGGCCACCGGTCTACTCCCGCCCCGACGCCGCCAGCGCCAGCACCCCCGCCGCCAGCGCCGCGACCAGCAGGGGCAGGGCCAGGCCGTGGTGGAGGACCAGCCAGGCGCCGAGTGCGGCGCCCGCGGCCATCGCGATGACCGAGGCGGTGCGGCGTGGGTGGCGGTGGCCGGAGCCGTCGCCGGCGGGGGAGTCGGCGGCCAGGCCGGTCAGGGTCATGGTCAGGACGGTGGTCGTGAGGTCGGGCACGCCCAGCTTGCGCACGGTCGCGTTGCGCATCCCCATGGCGAGGGCGGTGAGGGCGATCAGGGCGTAGGCCGTGCCGGTCGGTGCGACGAAGGCGACCGCCGCCGACGCGCCCACGAGCAGTGCCTCGGTGGCGAGCATCACCCGGGCCCAGGTCCGGCGGGACCCGCCGCCGTACCGGGCCGCGATCCGGCCCCCGGCCACCGCGCCCACCAGGAAGCAGCCCAGCGAGGTGGCCGTGTGCGGTACGGAGAAGCCGGGTGCTCCGGCGGCGGCGAAGCCCAGCACCACCACGTTGCCGGTCATGTTCGCCGTGAAGACGTGGCCGAGGCCCAGATAACTGACCGCGTCGATCAGACCGCTCACCACGGTCAGCACCAGCAGCACGACGACCAGGCGCACTCCGCGCAACTCCGGGCCCTTCGTCCGTGTCCGCGCTGTCATGCGTCCTCCGGCGGCCGGACGGGCAGGGCGCTTACCAGTCCACCACGCGTCCCGTATGTACGCGCGCACCCTCGCCGGGCGCGGGGCGAGGGTGCGGTGAGGTGGTTCAGTGGGAGAACGGCTCAGTACCAGCCGTTGGCCTGCCAGAACTTCCACGCGGCGACGGGGCTGCCGTAGCGGGAGTTCATGTAGTCCAGGCCCCACTTGATCTGGGTGGCGGCGTTCGTCTTCCAGTCGGAGCCGGCCGAGGCCATCTTCGTGCCCGGCAGGGCCTGGACCAGGCCGTAGGCGCCGGAGGACGAGTTGGTGGCGGTGACGTTCCAGCCGCTCTCGCGCTTGACGATGTTGTTGAACGCGTTGAACTGCGCGGCGTCCGGGATCAGCCGGTGCGCGATCGCCTGGGCCTGGGCGGGCGCGGTGGCGGCCGCCGCGTGGGCCGGAGCCGAGGTCAGGACCATGCCTGCGGTGGCGGCGGCCACGGCGGCGGAGGTGAGGGCCTTCTTCGGGGAAGCGATGCGACGGATGAAGGAGACGGACACAGCGAACCTCTTCTGACGGGGACAGGGAGCGCCGGACGTATGCCGGAACCACGCGGTGCGGGGTGAGGGCGTACGTCGGCGCCGCGGCCCGTGGGGGCTCGTCGGCGCCTGGCGACTGCTCCAGACAAGCAGGCTCGGAAGGGGTCCGCAATGACCCCTTTTACTAGTTGTGGCCGGATAGAAGAGAAAGGTCTGCTGTGTGAACTGGCTCTCAAAGCGCAGGTCAGAGGGGGTGCGTGTGTGGACATATCGGACAAGTCGCACTACGGGGTGGCATCGTAGGTGACGTGCGTCATGTGGGCCGCTTCACCGCGGGTCTGACGGTCCGCGCACGAGTGAGGACGTACCGGGTGCGTTCCGGGTCCCTCGAATGTGACCGCCGTCTCGAACGCGGCCCGGCGGGTGGCCCGGCGCAGCGCCCTGAGGAGCGTCGGGCCGAGCGTCAGGGTCAGTACGACCGTGCAGACCGCCCGGCCCAGGTCCCAGCCGAGGGACGTGGCCAGGCAGTACGCGGCGAAGCGGGCCAGGTTCACGGGGACGGCGGCGTGCGCGTCGAAGGCGATGTCCGAGGCGAGGGCGCCCATGAAGGGCCAGCCCGCGAGGTTCATGACCGTGCCGTAGGCGAAGGCGGCGAGGCAGCCGTAGGCCGCGAGGAGGGCGAGCTCGCCCCGGCCGCGCAGCCGGTCCGGGCCCGGCAGCAGGCCCGCGCCCATCGTGAACCAGCCCATCGCCAGCATCTGGAACGGCATCCACGGGCCGACCCCGCCCGTGAGCAGGGCCGACGCGAACATGGTGACCGAGCCGAGGACGAAGCCGAAGCCCGGGCCGAGGACCCGGCCGCTGAGCACCATCAGGAAGAACATCGGCTCGATCCCGGCGGTGCCCGCGCCGATCGGGCGCAGCGCCGCGCCCGTGGCCGCCAGCACGCCGAGCATCGCCACCGCCTTCGGGCCGAGGCCCGACTCGGAGATCGTCGCGGCGGCGACGGCGATCAGCAGCACCAGCAGCCCCGTGAACAGCCAGGGCGCGTCCTGGGCGTGGGCGCCGAGCCGTGAGGTGGGCGGGGCGAGGAAGGGCCAGCCGAAGGCGACGACGCCCACCGCGCTGACCAGGCTGAGGGCGGCGAGGGAGCGCGGGCCCAGGCGGACGGGGCGCGGGGAGCCGGTCATGACAGGGCCTCCCGTACCTGGGTCACCGTGAGCCACCGTTGCGGGGCCAGGATCTTGGTCACCTGCGGTGCGAAGGACGGTGAGGAGACCACGATCTCCGCCGTCGGACCGTCGGCGATCACCTCGCCGTCGGCGAGCAGCACCACCCGGTGAGCGATCTCGGCGGCCAGCTCCACGTCGTGCGTGGCCAGCACGATGGCGTGCCCCTCGGCGGCGAGCCCGCGCAGTACGGCCACCAGGCGGGCCTTCGCCGCGTAGTCCAGGCCACGCGTCGGCTCGTCGAGCAGGAGCAGGGGAGGCCGGGCGGTCAGGACGACGGCCAGCGCGAGCGCCAGCCGCTGGCCCTCGGACAGGTCGCGGGGGTGCGTGTCGTCCGTGATGCCCTCGAGCAGCTCCGAGACCAGCGCACGGCACGTACCCGGGGCCGCGCCCGCGTCCCGGTCGGCGGCCGTGCACTCGGCGGCCACGGTGTCGGCGTACAGCAGGTCTCGCGGCTCCTGCGGGACGAGACCTACCCGGCGCAGGAGGTCGCGGGGCCGGGTGCGGTGCGGGACGGCTCCGCCGACGGCCACCGATCCGGCGGACGGTTCGACGAGTCCCACCAGCGCGGACAGGAGCGTCGACTTTCCGGCGCCGTTGCGGCCCATGAGAGCGACCGTCTCGCCGGGGGCGATGGTGAGATCGACATGGCGGAGGGCGTCGACACGGGCGCGGCGAACGGCCAGGGAGCGGACCTCGGCGACCCGGGGGAGAGGCGCGGCGGGGGCGCCGCGCCGGAAACGCCGGCGGCGGGGAGCATCGGGACTCATCGGCGGCGAGCTCCGGGGTGCCGTTCGGCCGGCGAGCCGGTCCCGCAGGTCCCCCGCCCCGCGGCGGGCGTCCCGGACGGTCAGCGGCAGCGGGGACCAGCCCGCCAGGCGGCCCAGGCCCACCACCGGCGGGTACACCGGGGACACGGCCATCACCTCGGCCGGGGTGCCGAGGAGCGGCGCGGCGCCGGGGGAGGGCAGGAGAGCGATCCTGTCGGCGTACTGGACGACGCGTTCCAGGCGGTGTTCGGCCATGAGGACCGTCGTACCGAGATCGTGGACGAGGCGCTGGAGGACGGCGAGCACCTCCTCGGCGGCGGCCGGGTCGAGGGCCGAGGTCGGCTCGTCGAGGACCAGGACCCTGGGGTGCGGGGTGAGGACCGAGCCGATCGCGACCCGCTGCCGCTGGCCGCCGGAGAGGGTGGCGATGGGACGGTCGCGCAGGTCGGCCAGGCCGAGCAGGTCAAGGGTCTCCTCGACGCGGCGCCGCATGACGTCCGGGGCGAGGCCCAACGACTCCATCCCGTAGGCGAGTTCGTCCTCCACCGTGTCCGTCACGAAGTGCGCGAGCGGATCCTGGCCCACCGTGCCCGCCACGTCGGCGAGTTCGCGCGGCTTGTGCGTACGGGTGTCCCGGCCGGCGACCGTGACCCGGCCGCGCAGGGTGCCGCCGGTGAAGTGCGGGACCAGCCCGCTGACCGCGCCCAGCACGGTGGACTTGCCCACACCCGACGGACCGACCAACAGGACGAGTTCGCCTTCCGGGACCTCGAAGTCCACACCCTGGACTGTGGGTTCGAGTGCCCCTTCGTACGTCACGGAGACATCCTCGAAGCGGATCACGACGGCTCCCTGGGGACGACGAAGGCGGGAAGGAGGGCGAGGAGTACGGCCGCCGCGGGCCACAGCGGGAGCGTGGGCGCGACCAGCGGGACCACGCCGGGGTGCAGGGCGGTGGGGTCGTGCGCCGAGGCCAGGGCGAGCAGCGCGGCGACGGTCGCGCCGGACGCGGCGACCAGCCGGGCGCGCAGGTTCCAGGCGTCCGGGCGGTACCGGGTGCGCAGGGTACGGCGGCCACCCAGACGCAGGCCCGCGAGCGCGGCGGCCACCCCGGCGAGCAGCACCGGCAGGCCGTAGGCGCCGCCTTCGGCGGTGAGCAGCCCGTACGTTCCCGCGCACACGCCGAGCAGTCCGCCGAGCGTGAGGACGGCGGTCGTACGGCGTACCCGCACGGGGACGTCGGCGGTACGGCCGTAACCACGGGCGTCCATCGCGGCGGCGAGCGCGACCGACCGCTCCAACGCGCCCTCCAGCACCGGGAGTCCGACCTGCAGCAGACCCCGCACGCCACGGTCCGGACGGCCGCGCAGGCGGCGGGCGGCGCGCAGGCGCTGGACGTCGGCGACGAGGTTCGGCGCGAAGGTGAGGGCGACGACCACGGCCACGCCCGTCTCGTACAGCGCGCCGGGCAGGGACTTCAGCAGACGGGCCGGGTTGGCGAGGGCGTTCGCCGCGCCGACGCAGATGAGCAGCGTGGCCAGCCTCAGACCGTCGTACAGCGCGAACAGCAGCCCCTCGGCCGTGACCCTGCCGCCCAGGCGGATGCCCTGCGCCCAGTGCGGGAGGGCGACTTCGGGGAGGGTGACGATCACGTGCGTGCCGGGGACGGGCGAGCCGAGCGCTACCGCGAAGGTGAGGCGGATGAGGAGGACGGCGAGGGCCAGTTCGGCGAAGGCGGTGTAGGAGCGGGACCAGGGGGTGGGGGTGCGGTGGGTGGCCACTACGTAGGCCGTTGCGGTGATGAGGAGGGCGAGGAGCAGGGGGTTGGTGGTGCGGGTGGCCGCGGTGCCGAGGCCTGTGGACCAGAGCCACCAGGCGCCGGGGTGGACACCCGCGGCGCGGGGCGCCCTACGCATCCCGGCGCCGCCGTGCCTGCCACAGCGCGGCGCCGCCCAGCAGGACCACGGCACCCACGCCCGCCAGCACACCCACCGACGGACCGTGCTGAGGCTCGCTCTTCGTCGCGGCCGGGCGGGACTTCCCCTCCGCCACCTGCTCCCCGCACCCCTTCCCCGGATACCCCCCGATCGCGCACAACAGGGCGTGGGAGTCGTACCGCAACGGCCCCGCCACCGCGGCCAGCGCGTCGGCGGTCGGCGCGTCGGGAGAGACCACCGCGCAGGCCGCTCGGCGAGCGGGCGGGGTCTCGCCGGAGGGAGCGTCGGCGGACGTGCCGAAGTCGAGGACCAGGGCCACCCGCTTCCGGCCGGCCCGCGCAGGCGACTTGGCGCAGACGGAGTCGAAGTCCGCCGTACCGCGCGGGCGCGTGGCGCCGGCGGAGTCCTCGCTCACCGCGAAGCGGAAGCCCTGGACGTCACCGTCGGAAGGGCGGGCGGTGGACGGCCCCTCGGTGGCGAACGTCCAGTGGCCGCCGGTGCGCTCCCAGAAGGACCAGTAGCGGTAGCCGGTGGCGTGGGCCCGGCCCGCCAGGGCCACGCACAGGAAGGCGGCCAGGAGCAGCGCCCCGGCACGGCGGACGGCGGTCACGGCTGCTGCCTCTTGCGGCGACCGCTGAGCAGGAAACCGATGCCGATGCCCGCGACGAGGCCGGTGCCGATGATCCACCAGAGACTCCTCCCCGACTCGTGCTCGGCCCGCTCGGTGTCAGCGCCCGTCGCCTGGGCCGGCTGCGGCGCCGGGCCCGTCGCGTTGAGCGCCCGCACCAGGTCCGTACCGCCGAAGTCACGCGGGTCGGTGCCCATCGCGTGCGCCACGAAGATCAGTTCGGCGTAGGCGGCGGGGCCGCTCTGCCTGGCCCACCGCGCGGAGTTCTTCTCCAGCCAGGCGTACGGCTTCTTCGCCTGCTTCGTCCAGCCCTGCGCGGCGAGGGCGAGGACCGCGTCCGCGGTGTTGCCGTAGTCGGGCTGGTCCTTGGCACCGGCGAGGCTGGTGGTGAGGTGGCCGGTGCCGTGCAGCTGGTCCGACAGGTACGCGGCGCCGTTGCGGGCGATCTCCCGCGGGGTGAGCGGCTTGTCGGAGTCGGCGCAGACGTAGCCCTCCTGCGGTGCCTTCCCGGCCGTCGTCACGAAGCCCTTGCCGAGCGCGCCCAGTACCCCGGCCGCCGTCGCGTCCGCGTCGGCCGACAGCTTGCCGCTCTTGTCCGGCTGGTGGGCGAGGGCGCCGGCGTCGTCCCCCGCGCAGGAGAGGGACCACTTGGCCAGCAGCTCGTACGGGGTCCTGCCCTCGGTGCGGAGTCGGGAGGGGTCCTCGCCGGCCGCCGTGAGGGCGCCGATGACCACGGAGGTGGAGTTCGTGTCGCTGGGCGAGCCCGGGGTGTAGCCCCAGCCGCCGTCCTTGTTCTGCATCATCTTCAGCCAGGTGACCGCCTTGCGGGCCTCGCCGTCGTGCTCACCGAGCGCCGCCAGGGCCTGTACGGCGGCGGCCGTGCTGTTGGTGTCGGTCTGGGCGGTGGTGGCCTCGCAGGACTTCGCGGGGTCGGCGCGGAAGGCGGCGAAACCGCCGTTGGCGCACTGCTGCCCGACCAGCCAGTCGATGGCCTTCGCGGCGGGCCGGACGCCGAGCGTGTGCTGGGCGAGCAGCGCGAGGGACTGGCGCCAGACGCCGTCGTACTTCGGGTCCGTGCTGCCGTACAGCCCCGACGGGAGCGCCGTCGACGGGGAGGGGGAAGGGGACGCGGCTGTGGCGGGCGCGGCGGCGGCCATCACCCCGACGGCGGCCAGAGCCGCGGCACTGCGGCGGACGTTCATGGTCGGCTACTGCCTCTCCCTGAAGGGAAGCGCGGGCAGCACGGGACACCCCGGGCGGCTCGGCTCCGTAGACCTCGACGGTGCCGTGGGCGGCGGGCCGCCGCGCACGTGAGCCGGTCACGTCCCGTGCGGGGCGGTCCGGCTCACCGCCAGGGGGCGGTTCACGGTTGCGGGTCAGCGCCGGAATCGCACCGGCTTCCCCTCGTACGGGTGTGATGACGACCCGGGTCACTCTACCCGGCGGTAGCCGGAGACCGAGAGGCGGCTGTGAGCCGGAGGCACAGGCGACCTGGCCAGGGTCGCGCCATGATGCCAACGGGGAGACTGCTGAGTTCGGGCCGGCCGGCCGACGTGTACGAGATCGACGCGGCGTGGGTGCTGCGCCGCGACCGGGAGGGTTGGGGGGACACGGCGGCCGAGGGGGCGGTGATGGCGTACGTGCGCGAGCACGGGTATCCGGTGCCCCGGGTACGGCCCTCCGGCTCGCGCACCGACCTGGTGAGGGAGCGGCTGTCCGGGCCGACGGTGCCGGCCGCCCTCCTGGACGGCTCGCTGGGCGCGGCGGAGGCGGGGGCGGAACTCGCCCGGCTGCTGCGGCGGTTGCCCGCCGTCCCCGCCCGGAACTCCGCCGCCCCCGCCCCCGGGTCCTCCACCTGGACCTGCACCCCGACAACGTGATCCTCACCCCCGACGGCCCCCGGGTCATCGACTGGACCAACGCCGAGGACGGCCCGCCCGCCGTCGACCGGGGCATGTCCGCGGTGATCCTCGCCCGGGTCGCCGTCGCCGGCGAACCCCTCGCCACCCCGGCCCGCGCACTCCTCACCGCCCTGCTCGCCGACCCGTCCGACCTGACGGAGGAGGGGCCGGCGGAGGCCCGGCGGCGGGCGGCCAATCCGACGATGAGTGCGCGGGAGGTCGAACTGCGGGAAGACGCGGAGAAGTTGGTACGGGCGGTGGCGTTCCGGGCGACCCCGGAGCGGGCGGCAGGGTAACGCCCCGGATGCTGCTCCCCCATAGGCAGCACCCGGGGCGGGAACAGGGCGCACGACCCCGTGCGCGGAGAGCGGACCGGGGTCATGACCTTGCGTCGTGATCCTGTCCCGCCGGACCCCCAACTGTCAACGATTGCTGCCTCAATGGGCAGTTGTCGTTGACATCACTTCTCGACCGGCGGGCGACCGGGTAGCCTCGCGTCAGCTCAGCCACGGAACGGACGACACGCCCAGGGGGGACCTCGGTGAGTGACGCCTACGCCCCGCTTGCGGACGTACTGGAGCGGCTCGGGGAGCTCACCGGACGGCCGGGCCGGCTGCCGGAGGTCCTGGACGTGGGCGACCTGTCGTACCGCACCGGGATTCCCGCCGAGGTGGTCTGCCGGCTGCTCTCGGGCGGCTCCGTGCCCGAGGCCGGGCTGGCCGAACGGGTGCGGCAGCGGCTGGACTTCGTCCGGGAGACCCGGCGCCGGCCCGACGGCAAGCGCTACTCGCTGGGCGAGCTGGCCAGGATCGCGGGGACCAGCCGGCAGTGGCTGAGCGAGTGGCGCAAGAGCGGCATGCCCAGCCTGGAACACGCCGACCGGCTGCGCAGGTTCTTCGGCCTGCCCGCCGGCTTCTTCACCGCGGACGAACCGGAGGCCCTCCACGAGGCCCTGCAGCCGGTGCTCCAGGGACTGGAGGCGCAGGCGGACCCGCTGCTGCGGCTGCGTGAGAGCGGCCTGGTGCGACTGGCGATGCGCGCCCCGCAGATGAATCCCCGTCAGCTCGCCACACTGGCCGACCTCGCCGAGATGATCATCAAGTCCGAGGACGCGGACGTCCCGACGGGGCGTGGGTGAGTCCCGTGCCGTACACCGCACACGGAGGACGCTCAGTGAGCCGGAAAAGATCGCCGAAGCGGTTCCTCGCCCAGCTCGTCCGCGACACCGCCCGCACGCTGACGCCGCCGACCGGACCAGAGGCGTTCCTGCACGCCGTGTGCGACACGCTCAGCCCGCAACTGGACCGCCCCGTCCGGCTCAAGTTCGTCGCCTTCCCGCCGGGCCTGGACGTCTCCGGCGTCACCTTCGCCAAGGACGACGAGTACATCGTCGTGGTCGAGGACCGGGCGCCGGGCGCGCACAAGTTCGTGATCGCCGGGCACGAGATCGGCCACATCTACTACCAGACCCTGGACGTGCACTACCCGGACGGCATGCCCGCCGCCGCCCGCCGGCTGCTGTCCCAGGCCGAGGAGGACATCCCCTGGGACCGGGTGGTCGCCATGGCCACGCGTTCCCCGGCCGCCGCGACCGCCGAGGCCGAGTGGGAGGCCGAGGAGTGCGGGCTGCGCCTGGCGGCCAAGTTCCCCAAGGTCGTCGGCCCCGGCGCCGCGACCGGCCGGACGACCCAGGACACCCTGACGGACCGGCTGTCGTCCTCGCTGGGCAACGTCGGCGGGCCGTGATGCGCTGGGACATGGCGGGCTCCTTCCTCGCCTACGCCATACCGGCCGTGCTGCTCACCGTCGCCTTCGTGATCAAACTGCCGCTGCTCAGGCGCGCGTGGCAGGACCCGATCCTGCGGGCCACGGCACTGCTGCTCGGCATCGGCGCCGTCGTCTTCGCCTCCCTGCCGCCCGCCAACCTGCACCGGATCAACACGCTCACCGGGGTGCCGAACTTCGCGGGCGTCTGGGTCTACTCGCTGCTCAGCGCCTACTGCGGCGCCTGCCTGTGGCTGATCATCACCTGGCGCGAGCCGCCCTCACCGGCCCGGCGCCGGCGCACCCGCACGGTCTGGATCGCGTACTGCCTGATCATCCTCGGCCTGTGGGTGACCTTCTTCCTCGGCGACCACCACGTGGAGCGGCTGCGCGACCTGGACACCTACTACGCCACCACGCCGTGGATGCGCGAGTTCGCCCTGCTCTACCTCGTCGCCCACATGGTGTCCGCCGTGGTCGCCGCGAGCCTGCTGTGGGCCTGGTTCCGGGAGGTCCACGACACCTGGCTGCGCCGCGCGGTGGTGTGCCTGCAGGTCGCCTACGCGCTCGGGCTCATCTTCGACCTCGCCAAGGTCGCCGCGATCGGCGCCCGCTGGAGCGGCCGGAACTGGGACGGGCTGTCGACGTATGTCGCGCCGCCGTTCGCGATCGCCGAGGCGTTCCTCGTCGCGGTGGGGTTCATCGCCGGGCAGGCCGGTCCCCTCGTGGAGGAGCGCCGGCGGATGCGGCGCACCCACCGCCGCCTGGAGCCGCTGTGGCAGGCCCTGCTGACGGTCACAGCCCCGTCCGCCCCGGCGACGGGCCGGGTCAGCGGCGCCGAACTCCGGCTCGAACTGCGCCGGGCCGCCATCAACGACGCCCTGCTCAAGCTCGCCCCGCACCTGAGCGGAGCCCGGCGCGAACGGGCCCACCGGCAGGCCGTGGCCGCCGGCCATCCCGACCCCGCCGCGCGCGGCATCGCGGGTGCCGTGGACATCCTGGTCGCCGTCGACGCGCTGCGCTCCGCGGGCGGGGATCAGGGGCCCGCGTACGACCGGCCCGGGCACTCCGCCGACGCCCCCGATGTCCCGGACAGCGAGCTGGAGTCGGTCGCGCAGGCCCTGCGTCTCCACTCGCCGGCCATAGAAACGTTCCGCCGGCAGGCGGCCGCCACAGAAGGTCTCACCCCCCATGCCTGAGAGCCCCATGCCCCACCGGCCCACCGCCACCGGCCGCCGCACCGCGATCGTCATCGGCGGCAGTACGGCCGGGATGCTCGCCGCCTCCGTGCTCTCCAGCCGGTTCAACGAGGTCACGGTGATCGAGAGCGACAAGCTGCCCGAGGGCCCCGAGCACCGCAAGGGCCTGCCCCAGGCACGCCACGCCCACCTGCTGTGGTCCGGGGGAGTGGCCGCGCTGGAGGAGCTGCTGCCGGGCGTCACCGGGGAGTTGGTCGGCAAGGGCGCCGGGCTGATCGACGTGATGACCGACCTGGTCAGCAAGGCGCCCTCGGGGCAGTGGTTCCGGCGGTTCACCGACTCGCGGCACCACATGATCGTGTGCAGCCGGGACCTGCTGGACGCGGTGATCCGCGCGAACGTCCTCACCCGGCGGCGGATCACGCTGCTCGACGGTACGAGGGTGCGGGGCCTGGCCGGCGACCGGCACCGCGTGACGGGCGTCCGCATACCCGCCGACTCCACGGGCCAGGCGACCACCCTGCACGCGGACCTGGTCATCGACGCGAGCGGACGCGCCTCGCAGGCGCACAAGTGGCTGGAGGCACTGGGCCTCGCCCCGGTCGTGGAGCGCGTGGTCGACGCGGGCGTCGCCTACGCCAGCCGCGTCTACGAGGCCCCCGGCTACACCGGGTCCCTGCGCTACCCGGTCGTCAACGTCCAGGCCGACCCGCGCCAGGCCCCCGGCCGGGGCGGGGTCATCGTCCCGATCGAGGACGGCCGCTGGCTGGTCACCCTCTCCGGCACCCGGGGCGGCGAACCCACCGCCGACCCGGACGCGTTCGAGGAGTTCGCCCTCACCGGCCTCAAGGACCCGGTCATCGGCCGCCTGCTCACCCAGGCCAAGCCCCTGACGGACCCGGTCACCACCCGCAGCACGGCCAACCGCCGCCGCTACTACGAGAACGCCGGGCTCTGGCCGGACGGCTTCGCCGTCCTCGGCGACGCCGTCGCCGGCTACAACCCCGTCTACGGCCACGGTCTCTCGGTCGCCGCGCAGAGCGTCATCGCCCTGCGCCGGACCCTCGACCGCCACGGCCCGACCACCCCCGGCACCGCCCGCCGCATCCAGCGTGCCGTCGCCCGCCCGGTCGGCAACGCCTGGAACCTCGCGGTCGGCCAGGACGCCTACTACCCCGGCGCCGCCCCCCAGCCCCCCACCGCCGTCGAGCGCCTCCTGACGGCCTACGTCGACAAGGCGGTCGCCGCCGGCTCAGAAAACCCCCGGGCCCTCCACGCCCTCCTCGACGTCATGAGCCTCACTACCCCACCCACCCGCCTCTTCGCACCCGACATGCTCTGGAACATCTGCTTCGGCCCCCGCAAGGGGCCGCTGGCCGGCCCGCCACTGAGCGAGGCGGAACGGGAGGCGGCGGGGCTCAGCTGACCGCGCGGGGGGTGGGACCGCCGAAGGGCAGGAAGAGGACCCGGCTCGGGAGCAGCCATGCGCCTCCGACGCGACGGAAGGCGTCCTCGTAGTGCCCGACCTGGACCGGCGGTCCGGCGGTGACGACGCCGCCCTCGTACCCGTCGACGCGGTACGTCGAGAAGTACGAGGTGGCGACGGCCGCGTCCGGCGAGGCGACGGTGACGAGGACGTTGGACATCAGACGGCGGGAGAGCCGGTCGGCGGGACGCGAACCGAAGTACTCCCGGAGCTTCTCGCGCCCTTCGACCAGCCGCCCGCCCGCCGGCCACTCCCAGGTGCCGTCCTCGGTGAACAGCTCGGCCACAGAGCCGGGTTCACCGAGATCGAGACGGTGGACGAAGTCGAGGACGAGGCGCTCGCAGGCGCGCTCGGCGAGGAGTTTCTCCAGAGGGTCCATGCCCCAATCCACCCATGCCGCCCCCCGCCGCACGACCGCATTACACCGCCACGTAAGCCACCGGCTCGCCCCCCGCCACCGCCTCCGCCCGCCCCAGCTTCACCAGGCGCCGCAGATGGGCCTCCGCCTCCGACACCGCGATGTTCCTCGAACCGTACGGGATCCGGTCCCAGGGGCGGTTCCACTCCATGCGTTCGGCCAGTTGCCAAGGGGTGAGGGGTTCGGCGAGGAGGGAGAGGAGGCCGGTGAGGCGGGCCTCGTGGTGGATGAGCAGCTCCCGGACGCGGGACGGCGCGTCGGTGAAGGCGTGCTGGTGGGCCGGGAGCACCTCGGCGGGGCCGAGGCGGCCGACCCGCTCCAGCGAGTCGAGGTAGTCGCCGAGGGGATCGGTGGCGGTGGTGTCGTCGGGGTCCTCGTACAGGCCGATGTGCGGGGTGATCCCGGGGAGCAGGTGGTCGCCGGAGAAGAGGCGGCCGTGGCCGGGCAGGTGCGCGGGGTGGGCCTCCTCCAGGTGCAGGCAGACGTGGCCGGGGGTGTGACCCGGGGTCCACAGTGCGCGCAGGCGGCGGCCGGGCAGGTCGAGGAGTTCGCCGGGGACGATCTCGCGGTCGGGGAGGGCGGGGGAGAGGCCGGGGAGGGTACGGCGGCGGGGGGTACGCAGGGGAGCCACGTGGTCGTCCGGTGCCCCGGCGGCGGTGAGTTTGGCGGCCATGTACGCGTACCAGTGCTCGTGGCGCGTCTGCCGCGCCCGGCGGACGATCGCCGCGTCGGCCGCGTGCATCGCGACCCAGGCCCCGGAGGCCTCCCGGACCCGGCCCGACAGCCCGTGGTGGTCGGGGTGGTGGTGGGTGATGACGACCCCGTGGACCTCCGCGACCGAGGTGTCGAGGGCCGCCAGCCCAGCCCCCAGGGCGTCCCAGGACGCCGGGTCGTCCCAGCCGGTGTCGATCAGCACCGGGCCCCGGTCGGTGTCGACCGCGTACACCAGCGTGTGGCCGAGGGGGTTGTCCGGAATCGGGACCGCTATGGACCGTACGCCGCCGCCGTGCTCGAACGTCCTCGTCATCTGTCCTCCGCCCGCGACCGCCGCACCACGGCCATTGCCCACTATAACTAGAACTGATATCAGTTCTGAAACAGCGTCAGAAAAGGTGCCGCAGGAGGCAGTCGGCCATGACCGAGCTCGTGGAACACGGACAGCTGTTCATCGGCGGGGAGTTGACCGACCCCCTGGGCAAGGACGTCATCGAGGTCATCTCCCCGCACACGGAGGAGGTCATCGGGCGGGTGCCGCACGCCTCGCGGGAGGACGTGGACCGGGCCGTCGCCGTGGCGCGCCGCGCCTTCGACGAGGGGCCGTGGCCGCGTACGGCCCTTCAGGAGCGGATCGAGGTCGTCACCCGCATCAAGGACGCGATCGCCGCCCGCCACGAGGAGATCGCCCGCGTGATCTCCGCCGAGAACGGCTCCCCGTACTCCTGGAGCGTCCTCGCCCAGGCCCTCGGCGCGATGATGGTGTGGGACGCGGCGATCAGGGTCGCGCGGGACTTCACGTACGAGGAGACCCGCGACGGAGTCCTCGGCAGGATCCTGGTGCGCCGCGAGCCGGTCGGGGTCGTCGCGGCCGTCGTCCCCTGGAACGTCCCCCAGTTCGTCGCCGCCGCCAAGCTCGCCCCCGCGCTGCTCACCGGCTGCACGGTGGTGCTCAAGCCGTCGCCGGAGTCGCCGCTGGACGCCTACATCCTCGGCGGGATCGCACGGGAGGCCGGCCTGCCGGACGGCGTGCTGTCCATCCTCCCGGCCGACCGTGAGGTCAGCGAGTACCTGGTCGGGCACCCCGGGATCGACAAGGTCTCCTTCACCGGCTCGGTCGCGGCCGGCAGGCGCGTGATGGAGGTCGCCGCGCGCAATCTCACCCGTGTGACGCTGGAGCTGGGCGGCAAGTCGGCGGCGGTCGTCCTGCCCGACGCGGACGTGGCGGCCTCGGTCGCGGGCATCGTCCCGGCGGCCTGGATGAACAACGGCCAGGCCTGCGTCGCCCAGACCCGCATCCTCGTACCCCGCTCCCGATACGCCGAGTTCGCGGACGCGTTCGCGCAGGCGGCGGGCGCGCTCACGGTCGGCGACCCGCTGGACCCGGCGACCCAGGTGGGCCCGCTGGTCGCCGAACGGCAGCAGCGCAGGAACCTCGACTACATCCGCATCGGCCAGGAGGAGGGCGCCAAGATCCTCACCGGCGGCGGGCGCCCGGCGGGGCTGGAGCGCGGCTGGTACGTGGAGCCGACCCTCTTCGGCGACGTCGACAACTCCATGCGGATCGCCCGCGAGGAGATCTTCGGCCCGGTGATCTGCCTCCTGCCGTACGGCGACGAGTCCGAGGCCCTGAAGATCGCGAACGACTCGGACTACGGTCTCTCCGGCAGCGTGTGGACGTCGGACGTCGAGCACGGCATCGAGGTGGCCCGGCAGGTCCGTACCGGCACCTACTCGGTCAACACCTTCAGCCTCGACATGCTCGGCCCGTTCGGCGGCTACAAGAACTCAGGACTGGGGCGGGAGTTCGGGCCCGAGGGGTACGGCGAGTACCTCGAACACAAGATGATCCACCTCCCGGCCGGCTGGGAGGCGTGAGGCGATGGGGATACCTCCCGCGCGAGCGGATTCGAGCGCGGGGGCGGGGGATCGCTGGCACATCGAGGTCGACCGCTCCGTCTGCATCGGCTCCGCCCAGTGCGTCCACCGCGCCCCCGGCGACTTCCGCCTCGACACGGGCCGCCAGTCCCACCCCGTCGAGGCGGAGACGGACGCGAACGAGCGGGCGCTGGCGGCGGCGGAGAACTGCCCGGTGGAGGCCATCGCGATCACGCTGGCGGGCAGCGGGGAGGCGGTGTTCCCGCCGGACGAGTAGGGCCGCTGCCGGTGGCCCGGGACAGGTGCTGGCCCACTTCCCGGACGACAGGCGCAGCGCGGTGTGGTGGTACGACGCCGCGCTCGCCCACAAGTTCCTGCGCAACTGGGCCAAGGCGTACCAGCTGGGCCGCGAGGCCGCCGCCCGGGCCCCGCGCGGCGAGGGCGATCCGGCGTACTGGAACCTCGGCATCGCGGCCACCATCCAGCGCGACTGGGCCACCGCCCGGGAGGCCTGGACCGGCTTCGGTATCGAGCTCCCTGATGGGGAGGGCGAGATCAGGGAGCGGTTCGGCCCCGCCTGTGTGCGGCCCGACAGCGGCGGGGAGCGGGAGGTCGTGTGGATCGACCGGCTGTGCCCCACGCGCGGGAGGGTGATGAACGTACCCGTGACCGGCGGGCGCCGGTTCGGTGAGATCGTCGTGCACGACGGTGAGCCCAAGGGCGAGCGGGTCGTCGACGGCATGACGTTCCCCGTCTTCGACGAACTGCTGCTCTTCGAGGCGTCCGAGCTGCCGACCCTGGCGGTGACCGTGCACGCGGGCACGGCCGCCGACATGGAGGCGCTGACCGGCCTGTTCGTCGAGCACGGCTATGGCGCCGAGCCCGCGAGCAGGTGCAGGTCCTGTGTGCGTGCTGCAGCGAGGGCACCGTGGAGAGGGAGCGGGGGGAGCGGGGTGTGCACGCGGGCGCCCAGCGGGTGTGCCTGGCCGCCCCCGAGAAGGAGGCGCGGCGCCTGCTGGAGCGCTGGGCCGGGCAGACGGTGATCGGGCGGAGCTGGAGCGGGCTGGAGACGGTCGCCTGACTTCGGAAAAAAAGTCCCCCTTCGGGGGGTTGTGTCACGCTATGGACGTTCTATCCTGGTATTGGCCTACGGGACGAGTGAGGGAGTCCGACCGGAGTAGCCGACTTTGGCGAGACGCCGATTCACATCGGCATCCGCCGGGGCCGACAGCGACGGTCGGGCTGAGAGGCCGGAAGGCAGCAGTCGGGCCGGACGGCGACCCCCAGTACCTGATCCGGGCAATACCGGCGAAGGGAACCCGTCTCGTAGGTCCTTCTCGTGCCCCGCGTCCACCGCTGAGCGCCGCGTCTACCGCCGAGCGCCCGGATCCGTCAGGTCGATCAAGCGGCATACCGTCTCGATGTCGATCTTGACCTGGGCGATGGAGGCGCGGCCCGACAGCCAGGTGATCAGGGCCGAGTGCCAGGTGTGCTCGATGACGCGGACGGCGGAGAGCTGCTCGGGGTTCGGGTGCTCCAGGCCCATCGCGTCCAGGATGATCGCGGTGGTCTGGCGGGAGACCTGGTCGACCTCGGGGGAGACGCTGCGGTCCGCGAAAGTCAGGGCGCGGACCATGGCGTCGGCCAGGTGCGGTTCGCGCTGGAGGGCGCGGAAGGCCCGCATGAGGGTCTCCGCCACCCGCTCGGCCGCCGTCTCGCCGGCCGGGGGCTTCTTCCGCAGCGTGCCGTGCATGTGCTCCAGCTGGTCCTGCATGGTGGCGACCAGCAGGTGCACCTTGGACGGGAAGTAGCGGTAGAGCGTGCCGAGCGCCACCTGCGAGGACTCGGCGACCTCCCGCATCTGCACCGCGTCGAAACCGCCCCGGCTGGCCAGCTGCGCGCTGGCGTGCAGGATCCGACGCCGCCGGGCCTCCTGTCGCTCCGTCAGGGGCGCGGAGGCGGGGTGCGCGGTACTGGATTCCACCTTGGCGTGCGCAGGCATCGGTCCCGTTCCGTGACAGTCGGTGAGGCGGCCGGTGAGGGCGAGTGATCACCCAGCATGGCAGGGGTCCCGGCCGTGGCGCGAATCACCTGATCCACTGCTCACAGCTCCCCTACCTGCCGGTAGATTCAGAGCCTCTTGAACGATCAAGTCTGAAACTTGTTCTAGATTAGCGTCCCGGCGTAGTCTCGCGGGACAGCGCAGGGAGAAGGGGGCCCAGAGTGACCGCTGAGGCCAGGGAGGCGGGTGTCAAGGAGGACCCCGCCGCCGACGGCGAGCGACCGCTCGACATCGCGCTTCTCACCTACAAAGGGAACCCGTTCTGCGGCGGCCAGGGCGTCTACGTACGGCACCTCTCCCGCGAACTGGCCCGCCTCGGCCATCGTGTCGAGGTCATCGGCTCCCAGCCGTACCCCGTCCTCGACGAGGGCGCGGACTACGCCGGCCGGCTCAGCCTGACCGAGCTGCCCAGCCTCGACCTCTACCGCCAGTCCGACCCCTTCCGCACCCCGGGCCGCGACGAGTACCGCGACTGGATCGACGCGCTCGAGGTCGCCACCATGTGGACCGGCGGCTTCCCCGAACCGCTGACCTTCTCCCTCCGCGCCCGCCGTCATCTGCGCGCCCGGCGCGGCGCGTTCGACGTCGTGCACGACAACCAGACCCTCGGCTACGGCCTGCTGGGCGACATCGGCGCCCCCCTGGTCACCACCATCCACCACCCCATCACGGTGGACCGCCGGTTGGAGCTGGACGCGGCCGACGGCTGGCAGCGCCGCTTCTCCGTCCGCCGCTGGTACGCCTTCACCCGCATGCAGAAGCGCGTCGCCCGCCGCCTGCCCTCCGTCCTCACCGTCTCCGGCACCTCACGCCAGGAGATCGTCGAGCACCTCGGCGTCCACGACGAGCGCATCCACGTCGTCCACATCGGCGCCGACACCGACCTCTTCTCGCCGAATCCGGCGTTGCCCGTGGTCCCGGGCCGGATCGTGACGACCTCCAGCGCCGACGTACCGCTCAAGGGCCTGGTCTTCCTCGTCGAGGCGCTCGCCAAGGTGCGCACCGAGCACCCGGACGCCCACCTCGTCGTCGTCGGAAAGCGCGCCGAGGACGGACCCGTGGCCCAGGCCATCGAGCGGTACGGCCTGGAGGGCGCCGTCGAGTTCGTCAAGGGCATCTCCGACACCGAACTGGTCGACCTGGTCCGCTCGGCCGAGGTCGCCTGCGTGCCGTCGCTGTACGAGGGCTTCTCCCTGCCGGCCGCCGAGGCCATGGCCACCGGAACCCCGCTGCTCGCCACGACCGGCGGCGCGATCCCCGAGGTCGCCGGGCCCGACGGGGAGACCTGCCTGGCGGTGCCGCCCGGCGACGCGGGGGCGCTGGCCGCCGGACTCAGCCGGCTCCTCGGTGACCCGGAGCTGCGGGCGCGGCTCGGGGCGGCCGGGCGTGAGCGGGTGCTCGAGCGGTTCACCTGGGCGCGGGCCGCCGAGGGCACGGTGGCCCGGTACCGGGAGGCCATCGCCCGCTCCGGGGGAGAGAGAACCGAGCCGCGCAGTCCCGGCCCTCGTGCCGCCGCCACCGCTGTCTACTCCGAAAGCAGGGCCACGTGCTGACCGTCGACTTCTCCCGGTTCCCGCTCGCCCCGGGCGACCGAGTCCTGGACCTCGGCTGCGGGGCCGGCCGGCACGCCTTCGAGTGCTACCGGCGCGGCGCCCGGGTCGTGGCCCTGGACCGGAACGCCGAGGAGATCCGCGAGGTCGCCAAGTGGTTCGCGGCGATGAAGGAGGCGGGCGAGGCCCCGGCGGGCGCGACCGCGACGGCGATGGAGGGCGACGCCCTCGCGCTGCCCTTCCCGGACGAGTCCTTCGACGTCGTCATCATCTCCGAGGTGATGGAGCACATCCCCGACGACAAGGGCGTACTGGCGGAAATGGTGCGGGTGTTGAAGCCCGGCGGGCGCATCGCCATCACCGTCCCGCGCTACGGCCCCGAGAAGGTCTGCTGGACCCTTTCCGACGCCTACCACGAGGTCGAGGGCGGCCACATCCGCATCTACAAGGCGGACGAACTGCTGGCGAGGATCAGGGAAGCGGGACTGCGCCCGTACGGTACCCACCACGCGCACGCCCTGCACTCGCCCTACTGGTGGCTGAAATGCGCGTTCGGCGTCGACAACGACAAGGCGCTGCCCGTGCGGGCGTACCACAAGCTGCTGGTCTGGGACATCATGAAGAAGCCGCTGGCCACCCGGATCGCCGAGCAGGCGCTGAACCCGCTGATCGGCAAGAGCTTCGTGGCGTACGCGACCAAGCCGCACCTGCCGCGTCTTCCCGGGGCCGAGACCGAGGTGGCCGCCAAGTGACGACACCCCGGACAGAACACCTCGTCCTGCCCGGGGTCCTCACCGCGGAGCAGGCTGCCGAGACCGTGCGCGGCATCCTCGCCGAACAGCGGGAGGACGGCGCGATCCCGTGGTTCCGCGGACACCACCTGGACCCCTGGGACCACACCGAGGCGGCCATGGCCCTGGACGCGGCCGGCGAACACGAGGCCGCCGAGCGGGCGTACACCTGGCTGGCACGGCACCAGAACGAGGACGGCTCCTGGTACGCGGCGTACGCGGACGGGGCCCACGACGACGTGACGGACCGGGCCCGCGAGACGAACTTCGTCGCTTACATAGCCGTAGGAGTCTGGCACCACTACCTGTCGACCGGTGACGACACGTTCCTGGATCGCATGTGGCCCTGCGTGTACGCGGCGATGGAGTGGGTGCTGCGCTCCCAGCAGCCCGGCGGGCAGATCGGCTGGCGGCGCGACGACGACGGCACCGGCACGGCGGACGCGCTGCTGACCGGCAGCTCCTCCATCCACCACGCGTTGCGCTGTGCCCTCGCGATCGCCGAGGAGCGCGAAGAGCCGCAGCCGGACTGGGAGCTGGCGGTCGGCGCGCTGCGCCACGCGATACGCCGGCACCCCGAACGCTTCCTGGACAAGGACCGCTACTCGATGGACTGGTACTACCCGGTCCTGGGCGGCGCCCTGACCGGGGCCGAGGCGAAGGAGCGCATCGAGGCCGACTGGGACCGTTTCGTCGTCCCCGGCCTCGGCGTCCGCTGCGTCGTCCCGAACCCCTGGGTCACCGGCGGCGAGTCCGCCGAACTCGCCCTGGCCCTGTGGGCGATGGGCGAGTCCGACCGTGCCCTGGAGATCCTCCAGTCCATCCAGCACCTGCGCGACCCGGAGTCGGGCCTCTACTGGACGGGCTACGTCTTCGACGACGGCGCGGTCTGGCCCCGCGAACGCACCACCTGGACGGCAGGCTCCCTCCTCCTCGCGGTGGCCGCCCTCGGCGGGCACGAGGCCACCTGCGCGGTCTTCGGAGGCGAACACCTGCCGCCGGGCCTGGACCCGGACTGCTGCGGCTAGCCGTCCGGCGGTCGCCCCGGGGACGCGGGGCCCAGGTGGGTTGTCCGGGCCCCCGGGACGGGGCGTGAGTGCCGGTGTATCCCCGACGACTCGGAACCGGCCCTCGTCGAAGGTGCTGTGTCGTCTGGGGGTGCCGCCCAGGCCCCCGGGTCGTTGCGACCGGCCTGCCCGGGGGCCGGGGTCAGTGCCGGTGGATGCGGTTGGCGATGGCGTGGCCGACGAAGAGGTAGACCACGGCGGCCAGGCCGTAGCCGGCGACGACGCGGGCCCAGGCCTCGTCGAAGGTGAACAGGTCATGGGACCAGCCCGCCAGCCAGGAGGCCGCGTCGTGCACGAACTGGACGAGATCGTTCGCGCGGTTCGCGTCCAGCAGGTACATCAGGATCCACAGGCCCAGGATGAAGGCCATGACGTCGGCGACGATCGCTATGACCGTGCCGGCCTGATTTGCGCCGTTGCGAGAATACGGGGACATGCCCTTCGGGTTGCCGCTCCTTCGGCGGTGAAACCCCCACCGCTGTCCCCGGCCGGCGCGGCCGGCCGCCGCCGTTCTCCTTCCTTTCGCCCGGAGTTGTCCCTTCCGGTGGCGGCTGTTGGACGCGATCCCTGATAATCCTGCCCCTTGAGGAGCAGGAGGGCCGTTGTCCGACGCCGGATCAACCACGATCGAGGAGCCGCGACTCACCACCCGTCGCGTGCGTCGCCGCCGCCGCACCCCTCGGTACGTGGTCGTGGGGCTGCCGCTCGCCCTGCCCGGGCTCGTCTCCCTGCTCGTCTCGGGCAACGCGCTCAGACCCTTCGACCGCATCACCACCCTGGAGGCCAAGATGGCCTCCAAGTCCGACTACTTCGAAGATCCCGAGGTGCAGCGGCTGCTGCTTGAGCACGGCATACGGGTGGACATCCACCGGCTCGGCTCCCGGGGCATCGCGACCACCTCCCTGAAGGGCATGGACGTGGTCTTCCCGTCCGGCCAGCCCGCGGCGACGATGATCCAGAACCGGCTGCACCGCTCGGTGCCCTCCACGATCCCCTTCGCCACCCCGCTGGTGCTGGGCACGTTCCGCGACTACGCCGATACTCTGGTGCGCACCGGGGTGGCGACGCCCCAGCCGGCCCCGGCCGGCGGCAGGACGCTCTACTACGACCTCGAGATGGGGGAGTTCACGGGTCTCCTCGACGGCGTGGACGACCCCGGGACCGACCGGGACGGCAGCGGTTCCACAGCGGACACCTGGAACGGGAGTACGTCTCCGTGACCGGCCGCTTCACGGCCCGTCGTACGGACAAGGGCGACGTGGAACTGCGCGCCCCCTACGGGGACGGGACGCCGTCCGCGCATGTGAAGATCACCTGCGACGAGTCCGAGGGCCGTGGGGAGTTCCGCAACGAGGACTACTACACCGGCGAGTTCCAGGCCCGCTGCCTGGGCAAGGTGCGCACCTGGAACGGCGCCGAGGGGGAGCTGACGCTGGGCCCGATCGCCATCTTCCGCTGAGCGACTATGAGTTGAGCTCGGCCAGCACCCGCAGCGTGTGCGGATCCGGCGCCAGTGCCAGCAGGTCCGTCACCGGCCCCTTGCGCCACGACTCCAGGCGCTCGGCGATGCGTTCGCGCGGGCCGACCAGGGAAATCTCGTCGGCGAAGGCGTCCGGGACGGCGTGGACGGCCTCCTCGCGGCGGCCGGAGAGGAACAGCCGCTGGATGCGGCGCGCCTCCTCCTCGTAGCCCATGCGCGCCATCAGGCCGGCGTGGAAGTTGCGGGCCGCGTGGCCCATGCCGCCGATGTAGAAGCCGAGCATGACCTTCACCGGGAGCAGGCCCTCGGCCACGTCGTCGCAGACCCTCACCTGGGCCATGGGGGCGACGAGGAAGCCTTCCGGGAGGTCCGTGAGGGAGGGGCCGTAGACCTCGGGACGGGTCGGGGACCAGTACAGGGGGAGCCAGCCGTCCGCGATGCGGGTCGTCTGGGCGACGTTCTTCGGGCCTTCGGCGCCGAGGAGGACGGGGAGATCGGGGCGCAAGGGGTGGGTGATGGGCTTGAGGGGTTTGCCCAGGCCCGTGGCGTCCGGGCCCCGGTAGGGGTGGGCGTGGAAGCGCCCGGCCGCTTCCACCGGCGCCTCACGTCGCAGCACCTGCCGTACGACGTCGACGTACTCCCGGGTCGCGGTCAGCGGCGAGGCCGGGAACGGGCGGCCGTACCAGCCTTCCACCACCTGCGGGCCGGACAGCCCGAGGCCCAGCATCACGCGTCCGCCGGAGAGGTGGTCCAGGGTGAGCGCGTGCATCGCGGTGGTGGTGGGCGGACGGGCCGCCATCTGGGCAACCGCCGTGCCCAGCATGATCCTTGAGGTCCGCGCGGCGATCCAGGTCAGCGGCGTGAAGGCGTCCGAGCCCCACGACTCCGCCGTCCACACGGAGTGGTAGCCGAGCCGCTCCGCCTCCTGGGCCAGCGGCACGTGGTCCGCGGAGGGGCCGCGGCCCCAGTAGCCGAGCGCGAGACCGAGCCGCATATCACCGGCCTCCCATATGACGGATCGTCAGAAGCCTGTCGGGCTGCGACTGTACGGCAACGGCCCCCCGCCCGGAAGGGCGAGGGGCCGTACGCGACGGTCGCGGCGGACTCAGCCGCGCTGGATCCCGGAGGTGTCCTGCAGGACGCCCCGGCGCCCGTCCTGGGTCTGGGCGACCAGCTGCGCGCCGCGCTGCTCGACCGCCAGGTACCAGGTGCCCGGCGCCAGTTCGGCGATCGGCGCCGGCGAGCCGTCCTCCGCGAACAGCGGGCGCGGCACCGGCACGGCGAACCAGAACGGCGAGAAGTCCCCGGCCGGCTGCGGCTGCGGCTGGCCCTGCGGCTGGCCGTGCGGCTGCGCGGCCGGCGGCTGCTGCCCGAAGGGCTGACCCTGCTGCGGCTGAGCACCGTACGGCTGCTGCGGCGCGCCCGGGTAGCCGTAACCACCGGGGGGCTGGGCGCCGTAGGGCTGGGGCGCGGCCGGCTTGGGGGCCGGGATCAGGGCGGCCTGGAGGGCGGGGACCAGGGGGGTGGCGATGGCGGCGGCGGCCAGCAGGAGGGTGGCGACCAGGGCGAGGATCAGGCCCATACCGGCGCTGGGACCGTCCGAGGAGCCGCCGACGTTGTCCACGCCACCGGCCGGATCGAAGATGTTGCCGAGGGCGCTCCACGCGGCGAAGACGGCGAACGCGACGCCGAACTGGGCGAGTTCGAGACCGGCGACCTTGCGCGGCTGCGGCAGCGCCCGGGAGACGACGACCAGTGCGGCGGCGATGATGCCCGCCAGTACGACCCCCATCAGGACCGGACCGCTCGACCAGAGGTTCGGCATGTCGTAGCCGTCGGGGAGCCCGTCGAACGAGTAGATGTCGAGGAACGAGGCAATGAACAGCAACACCGCTGCTCCGATCACCACGCCGTCGCCTCGAGTGAGGGAGCGGATATTCACTTCAGGTCCTTTGTAGGTCGTCTCGTCGTCGGTAGAGGCGTCGCGGGGGTGGCCCCTGATCGTATGCACACTATCGTTCTAACGATCAGGCTGTACGTCGGGACCGACCGCTGATCACTACCCGCGCAGGAAACTCACGATTCCCTCAGAGATCCCCTGCGCCGCCTTCTGCCGCCAGGCGCCGCTGGTGAGCAGTGCCGCGTCCTTGCTATCGCGCATGTTGCCGCACTCGATGAACACCTTGGGAACTGTTGACAGATTGAGACCGCCCAGGTCCTTACGCGTGACGAGACCGGTGCCGTCGCCGACGTAGTTGGAGGGCGGCTCACCCGTGACGCGTACGAAGTTGCCCGCGATCCGCTCGCCGAGGTCGCGGGAGGAGGCGACGATCGGGCGGGTGTCGGCGGCGTCGGCGTGGACGGACGCCGGGAGGATGACGTGGAAGCCGCGGTCGCCCTCGGCCGCGCCGTCGGCGTGGAGGGAAATGGCCGCGTCCGCGTGCGCGTTGTTGCCGATCCGGGCGCGTTCGTCCACGCACGGCCCCCAGGGCGGGGAGTCGCCGTCGTGGGTCAGCTTCACCGTGGCGCCCTGCTTCTGAAGGATCGCGCGCAGCCGGTGGGCGACGTCCAGCGTGAACCGGGCCTCGGTGTAACCGGAGTTGGTGGACGTGCCCGTGGTGTCGCACTCCTTGGAGTTCGTGCCGATGTCCACCTGACGGTTGATCTCGGCGGTGTGCCGGAAGTTGCCCGGGTTGTGCCCCGGGTCGATGACGATCACCTTGCCCTTGAGCGGGCCGGAGGCGGCGGCGGAGGCCGACGGAGTGGTGGCCGTGGGCTTCGGGCTCGTCTTCCCGTCGTCGGCGGAGGAGCCGGTGGGCGAGGCGGGCAGGCCCGTCGAGGGCGAGGAGGAGAGCGGACGCGAGACGGACGCCGAGCCCGAGGCGGGGCCTGCCTGGCCCGAGCCGCCCGGGTCGCCCACCGCCTCGTACACCAGCCAGCCGAGCAGCGCGCCCGGCACCAGCGCGGCGAGCGCCACGGTCAGCGGGCCGCGCCGGGGCCGGCGGGGCTGCGGGGGATCGAAGTCGGGGCCTACGTACGACACGTCTGCGACTCTAACGGGGCGTCCGGATCCCCGCCCCCGTTCGCCGCAGGACGCGCAGCGAGTCGCGTACCGAGACCTCCGTGAACCGGCCGGACTCCAGGGCCCGGAGGTAGACGCGGTACGGGGCCTGGCCGGTGAACTCGTCCGCCGGGTCCGGGAACACGTCGTGGATGACGAGCAGGCCGCCTTCCGCCACATGGGGGGCCCAGCCCTCGTAGTCGGCGCCCGCGTGCTCGTCGGTGTGGCCGCCGTCGATGAAGACCAGGCCGAGCGGGGAGTTCCAGAACGCGGCGATCTGCGGGGAGCGGCCGACCAGCGCCACCACGTGCTCCTCCAGGCCCGCCTTGTACAGGGTCCGGCGGAAGGTGGGCAGCGTGTCCATCAGGCCGACCTCGGGGTCGACCGTCTCCGGGTCGTGGTACTCCCAGCCCGGCTGCTGCTCCTCGCTGCCCCGGTGGTGGTCGACGGTGAGCGCGGTGACCCCGGCCCGCCGGGCCGCGTCGGCGAGCAGGATGGCCGAGCGTCCGCAGTACGTGCCGACTTCCAGCAGCGGCAGCCCCAGCCGGCCCGCCTCCACGGCCGCCGCGTACAGCGCCAGCCCCTCGTCCACGGGCATGAACCCCTTCGCCGCCTCGAACGCGGCCAGGATCTCGGGCTTGGGTGCCGCGGGCATGGGGGTCCCTTCGGTGGTACGTGCGTGTGGGCGCCCCATGCTGCCGTACCCCCTGCCGACGAAGCGACAGGGGGTACGGAGAGGGAGGGCCTACGCGCTGACCGTCTCGCCCGGCAGCGCCAGATCCAGCTCCACCGGCCGCTCGTCGCCCGCGTGGGTCGCGGACGAGGCGTGCGGGCCGTGGCCGGAGGCCTTCGCGGCGAGGACGTAGGCGCCCCGGGCCGGGACGGCGAGGCGGTAGCTGCCGTCCTCCTCGGAGAGGGTCGCGCCCGCCTGGCGGCCCCGGTGGTCGATCAGGGTGACCTTGGCGCGGGCGACCGGGGTGCCGTCGGCGCCCAGGATCCGGCCGCGGAAGCCGCGCAGCACCTCCTCGGCGCGCGCCAGGTTGGCGTCCTCCTCGCTGCTGGCGCGCAGCTGCGGCCGGTCGGCGGGGCGCCGGCCGGGCAGGAAGAGGGCCAGTACGAGGCCGACGGCGACGGCGGCCGTGGCGATCAGGAAGGAGACGCGGAAGCCGTGCATGGTCGGGATGGCGACGCCGCCCACGTTGTTCGCAGTGTTGGCCAGCACCATGCCGATGACGGCGCTGGAGACCGACGTGCCGATGGAGCGCATCAGGGTGTTGAGGCCGTTGGCCGCGCCGGTCTCCGAGGCCGGGACCGCGCCGATGATCAGTGCGGGCAGGGAGGAGTAGGCGAGGCCGATGCCGGCGCCCAGGACCACCGCGATGACCAGGCTCTGCCAGGCGGCGCTCATCAGGCCGAGGCCGGCGCCGTAGCCGACCGCGATGATCAGCAGGCCGAGGATCAGCGTGACCTTGGGGCCGTACTTGGCCGAGAGGCGTGCGTAGACGGGTGCGGTGAACATCATCGTCAGGCCGAGCGGCGCCACCAGCAGGCCCGCGACCACCATCGACTGGCCGAGGCCGTATCCGGTGGCCTTCGGCAGCTGGAGCAGCTGCGGCAGGACCAGCGAGACGACGTAGAAGGAGACGCCGACCATGATCGAGGCGAGGTTGGTGAAGAGCACGGCGGGACGGGCCGTGGTGCGCAGGTCCACCAGCGGGGCCTGGATCCGCAGCTCCATCACGCCCCACAGGACGAGCACGACCGCGGCGGCGGCGAAGAGGCCGAGTGTGATGCCCGAGGTCCAGCCCCAGTCGCTGCCCTTGGTGATCGGCAGCAGGAAGAGGACCAGGCCGGTGGACAGGCCGAGCGCGCCCAGCAGGTCGAAGGAGCCCTCGGCGCGCATCGGGGACTCCGCTACGACGAGAAGGGTGAGGGCGATGGAGAGCGCGCCGAGACCGGCGGCGCCGTAGAACAGGGCGTGCCAGTCGGCGTGCTGGGCGACCAGGGCCGCGGCGGGCAGTGCGAGGCCGCCGCCGACGCCGATCGAGGAGCTCATCAGGGCCATCGCCGAGCCGAGCTTCTCGCGGGGCAGCGTGTCGCGCATCAGGCCGATGCCGAGCGGGATCGCGCCCATCGCGAAGCCCTGGAGCGTGCGGCCGACGATCATGGTGAGCAGCTGGCTGGTGAGCGCGCTGATCAGGGCGCCGATCACCATGACGGCGAGGCTGAGGATCAGCATGCGCCGCTTGCCGTACAGGTCGCCGAGCCGGCCCATGATCGGGGTGGCGACGGCGCCCGACAGCAGTGTCGAGGTCAGGACCCAGGTGGCGTTGCTGGGGGCGGTGTCCAGCAGCTGCGGCAGGTCCTTGATGACCGGGACGAGCAGGGTCTGCATCACCGCGACCACGATGCCCGCGAAGGCAAGCACCGGGACCACGGCTCCGCTCGCTCGCCGGGTGGGCCGGCCGGTGGTCGTGTGCGTCATTGAGTGAGGCCTCCAGTGAGATAAGTGCTGGGTGAACCTCGTATGTGCAGGCAACTATTCCGTTGCTTCGGGCTTCTAATGAATTCTTGACCTTCCCATGGGTATCTGAGGTGCCGTCAGGCCGGAGAACCCCCTCCCGCGGCCGGTGTAGGTCGCAGGCCCGGGGTGCGGGTACGGCGAAATGCCGATGCAAGGACCGTAATGGGGTTGAGAGCATGACAGTCATGCTCGAAGCCGACGCCTCCCCCACATACCGCCGTACCGCTGTGCCCAGCTGGCTGGTGGTGGCACTGGCCTGCGCCGGACAGTTCCTGGTCGTGCTGGACGTGTCCGTCGTCAACGTGGCGCTGCCCTCCATGCGGGCCGACCTCGGGCTGGGCGCCGCCGGCCTGCAGTGGGTGGTCAACGCCTACGCCATCGCCTTCGCCGGGTTCATGCTGCTGGGCGGGCGGGCCGGTGACCTGTACGGGCGCAAGCGGGTGTTCCTGGTGGGGCTCGCGCTGTTCACGCTGGCCTCGCTGGGCGGCGGGGTGGCCCAGGAGGGCTGGCAGCTGCTGCTGGCCCGGGCCGCGCAGGGGCTGGGCGCGGCGGTACTGGCGCCCTCGACGCTGACGCTGCTGACGGCGGCGGTGCCGGAGGGCGGGGCCCGGGCGCGGGCCATCGCCACCTGGACGGCGGTGGGCGCCGGCGGCGGTGCCGCGGGCGGGCTCGTCGGCGGGGTCCTGGTGGACGTGCTGTCGTGGCGGTGGGTGCTGCTGATCAACGTGCCGGTGGGCGCGGTGGTGCTGGCCGGGTCCGTGGTGTGGCTGGTGGAGAGCCGGGCGGGGGACGGGCGGCGGCTCGACCTGCCGGGGGCGCTGCTGGTGACGGCCGGGCTGGCGACGCTGGCGTACGGGATCGTGCAGACCGAGGCGGAGGGGTGGACGGCCGCGGCCACAGTGGTGCCGCTGGCCGCCGGGCTCGCGCTGATCGGGCTGTTCCTGCTGGTCGAGGCGCGTACGACGGCTCCGCTGATGCCGCTCGGGCTGCTGCGGCTGCGATCGGTGGCGTCGGCGAACGCGGCCATGTTCGTGTCCGGTTCGGCGATGTTCTGCATGTGGTACTTCATGACGCTGTACGCGCAGAACGTGCTCGGCTACTCGCCCCTGGACGCCGGACTCGCGCTGGTGCCCAGTTCCCTGGCCGTGGTGGTGGGCTCGAAGCTGGCGCCGCGCCTGATGCGGAGGGCCGGGGCGCGTTCCGTGGCGGCACTGGGGACGCTGGTGGCGGCCGTCGGGTTCGGCTGGCAGTCGACGATGAGCGCGCACGAGGCCTACGCCACGGCGATCATGGTCCCGGGCATCCTGATGATGCTGGGGGCGGGCCTGGCGGCGACCCCGCTGGCCGCGCTGGCCACCTCCGGGGCGGCACCGGGGGAGGCCGGCCTGGTGTCGGGGCTGGTCAACACCTCGCGCACGATGGGCGGTTCGCTGGGTCTTGCGGTCATGTCGACCATCGCGGCGGCGCGTACGGGGGACGGCGGCGGGGCCGGGGCGCTGACACAGGGGTACGCGCTGGCGTTCCGCACGAGCGCGGTGCTGCTGCTGGGCGGGGCGGCGCTGATGCTGGCGTGGCTGCCGCGACGGGTTTCCCCGGCTCCCGCGAAGTCCCCCGCGAAGTCCTCCGCGAGGTGAGGCAACGGTCCGGGTGCCTCATGGACTCCTTCTGACATCCAGGAGGTGTCCATGGGGGATCGGAAGAGGGCCCGGGACGAGGAGTTCCAGAGCTTCGTCATCGGCCGCTGGCCGCGGCTGATGCGTACGGCATTTCTCCTCACGGGGGAGCAGCACGCCGCCGAGGACCTGGTCCAGTCGACGCTGGAACAGGTCTACACGGCCTGGCGCAGGGTCGGCTCGGCGGATGATCCGGAGGCGTACGTACGGCGCGTGATGATCAACGCGCACGCGCGCAAACACCGCAGAAAACTGAAGGAGTTCCTGGCGCCCAGGGACGACTCCGGCCTGGTGCGCGAGGTGGCCGACACCGGCGACCGCATCTCCCAGGCCGACGACCGCAGCGCCTTGCTCAAGGCGCTCTCCCAACTGCCGGTGCGGCAGCGGGAGGCGGTGGTCCTGCGGTACTGGGAGGACCTCACGGAGACACAGGCGGCGGAGGCGATGGGCTGCTCGGTGGGCACGGTCAAGAGCAACGCGGCCAAGGGGATCGCGAAACTCCGCGCCGTACCGGGACTGGCCGAGATGGTGACGCAGGGAGGGCGCAACTGATGAGCGCGGACCGGGAGACGACGCACGACATGACACAGACGGACATCGCCCTCCTCCTCGCGGACGCCGCGGACGAGGTCGATATCGGTACAGCCCCGGTGCAGGCGGTCATCCGCGGGGGGCGGCGGCGCAGGGCGCGGCGGTGGGCGGTCGCGGCGACGACGGCGGTGGTGCTGGCGGGGTCGACGGGGGCGACGCTGGCGGTGACGGGGCTGCCCGGAGGCCACGGTGACCGGGGGGCGTCGGTGGCGACATCGCCCGGGCAGCGGCACGTGTACACCCCCCAGCGGACCGAACTGTCCCGGGGCAGCGACCACGGCAAGGACTGGCGCGTCGTCGTCTCCGTCTGGGGAGTGCCGCGCGACGGGGCGGAGGCGAACGGGCAGCGGCATGCGATGACCGCGGACGGCATCAACTCCGAGGCCCTCCCCAGGGCCTCCGGCCTGGTCGGCAAGACCTCGTACTTCGTGAGCCTGTACTACGGCAACGACCACCCCAGGCTGGTGCTGTTCGACACCGTCGGGGAGTGGGACCGGGTGTCGGGCACGGACCTGGGTGCCGGGGCGGTCCCCCTGGCAGAGGAGGACGTCGCCGGCCCCCACCGGCTCGTGGTCGGCCGGGTCGCCAAGACCGCCGAGCAGGTGAAGTGCACCTGGCAGGACGGGTCGAGCACCGCGGAGGTGACCCGGGACGCCGCCGGAACCCCGGTGAAATGGTTCGTGTGCGTGGGGCCGGAGGGGACGGGCTGGAAGGACGTGAAGGTGCTGCGGTAAAGGCGTCGGGAGGTCACAGCCACCCCTGCTGCCGCGCCTCCCGCACCGCCTCCATCCGGTTCCGCGTGCCCGTCTTGCCGATCGCGGACGACAGGTGGTTGCGCACCGTGAACGCGTCGTCCAGCGAGGCGGGTGCGACCTCCCGGCCGAGTATCGCGCCGAGCCCGGCCAGCGCGACCACCGTCGCGTCGGAGTCGTCCGTGCGCAGCCGGGCTCGGTCGCCGCGCACCTCCACGGACCGTACGCCGGGCAGCAGGGCCAGGCCGTCCGTGCCGCGGCCGGCCAGGTCGAAGGAGACCAGGTTGCCGCCCGCCGCCCGGCGCAGCGCCTCCCCGGTGCCGTCCGCGACGATCCGGCCCCGGTCGACGGCGACGATGCGGTCGGCGTGGGCGTCGGCCTCCTCCAGGTAGTGGGTGGAGAACAGCACGGTGTGCCCCTGGCGCGCGTACGCCCGCATCGAGTCCCAGAAGGCGTGCCGCACCTCCACGTCCAGGGCCGCCGTCGGCTCGTCCAGCACCAGCAGCGAGGGGTTCCCGGCGAGCGCCACCGCGAACCGCACGCGCTGCGTCTGCCCGCCGGACAGCCGGTCCACCCGCCGCCCGGCCAGTTCGGCGATCCCGGCCAGTTCCAGGGCCCGCGCCACGGGCAGCGGGGCCGGGTAGCGGGAGGTCGCGAAGGACACCAGCTCGCCGACGGTGACCCGGGGCACCGCGCGCCCCTCCTGGAGCATGGCGCCCGCCCGGCCCGCGCGCACGGCCCGCTCCGGGGGTGCGCCGAAGACCTCGACCCGGCCCGCGCCGGGTTCGAGCAGGCCGAGCAGCAGGGCGATGGTCGTGGACTTCCCGGCGCCGTTGCGGCCGAGCAGGGCGGCCGTCTCACCGCGTGTGATCTATCAGGTCGACGCCGTCGACGGCACGGACCTCGCCGTACGCCTTGACCGCCCCCCGGAAGGAGACCGCGGGTGATGTCCGTGTCATGCCTGCGACGCTATGTTTCCGGCCCCCGGCCCGGCAGATGCGCTTGTACGGACTCGGGCAGTACACATGTCACGGCACGGGCCATGGCACCCCTCACCTGACGGCGGGTCAGGAGCCTTCACAACTGCGGAGCGCTGGGCTATACAAGGGGCGCCGGACTGGAACGCGTTCTAGGTCGGCGCGTGACGACCTCGGTGCGGCCGACGGTGCGGACGGCCGTGCCGGGGTCTTGCACCGCCGCGCCACATGCCACCCGCAACCAGCCGCCCGTGTCAGGAGCCCCATGCCCATCGACGCAGCCCTGGCCCTCGCGGCCGAGCCCAGGACCGGCGAGATCGCCTGGACCGCCAAGGACGTCCAGCTCTACCACCTCGGCATCGGCGCCGGCGTCCCGGCGACCGATCCCGACGAGCTGCGCTACACGCTGGAGTCCCGGCTGCACGTCCTGCCGAGCTTCGCCACCGTCGCGGGCGCCGGCTCGCCCGGCGTGATCAGCGGCCTGTCCATGCCCGGCGTCGACGTCGACCTCACCCGCGTCCTGCACGGCGGCCAGTCGCTGACCCTGCACCGGCCCATCCCGCCCCGGGGCACCGCGACCGCCACCGGCCGCATCGCCGCCGTGTACGACAAGGGCAAGGCGGCCGTCCTCGTCATGCGCACCGAGGTCGCGGACGCCGACGGCCCGCTGTGGACCAACGACGCCCAGATCTTCGTACGGGGAGAGGGCGGCTGGGGCGGCGACCGCGGGCCGTCCACCCGCTCCCACTCCCGGGTTCGCTCGAGCGGAGGGACCCCCACCGACCCGCCCACCGGTGAGCCGGACAAGGTCGTCGAGCGACGGGTCCGCGAGGACCAGGCCCTGCTCTACCGCCTCTCCGGCGACCTCAACCCGCTGCACGCCGACCCGGAGTTCGCCAAGCTCGCCGGGTTCGACCGGCCCATCCTGCACGGGCTGTGCACGTACGGGATGACGCTGAAGGCCGTCGTCGACACGCTGCTCGGCGGTGACGTCACCCGAGTGCGCGCATACACCACGCGCTTCGCCGGAGTGGTGTACCCGGGGGAGACCCTGCGCATCCGCATGTGGCGGCGGGACGGCTCGGTGCGGGTCGCCGTGAGCGCCGAAGAGCGGGACGACGCGCCCGTCCTCGCCGACACAGTCGTCGAACACTGCTGAGCCACCCAGTTCTCACGAGGGGAGCCGCACCATGCGCGCAGCCGTACTGCACGAGATCGGCCAGGACAAGCTCGAGGTCCTCGACGACGTCGAGGCGGTGGGCTTCGGCCCCGGCCGGGTGCGGGTCCGGGTGCGCGCCGCCGGGCTGTGCCACTCGGACCTGTCCGCGATGGGCGGGGTACTGCCGCAGCCGGCGCCCTTCGTGCCCGGCCACGAGGGCGCGGGCGAGATCCTGGAGGCCGGGGACGGCGTGCGGAACCTGAAGGCCGGGGACCGGGTGGTCGTGTGCTGGCTGCCCGCGTGCGGGGCGTGTCCCGCCTGCAAGCGGGGACAGACCGAGCTGTGCCTGGCCGGGTTCATGAACGCGGGCACCCCCAACTTCAGGCGGCCCGGCGGCGACGTCTTCGGCTTCGCGGGGACCGGCACCTTCGCCGAGGAGGTCGTCGTCGACGCGGGCTGCGCCGTACCGATCCCGGACGACGTGCCCTTCGACATCGCGGCCCTCATCGGCTGCGGCGTGACGACGGGACTGGGCGCCGCGCTCAACACCGCCGACGTGGAGGCCGGTTCGTCGGTCGCCGTGATCGGCTGCGGGGGCGTCGGCATCTCCGCGATCCAGGGGGCGCGGCTGAAGGGCGCCGCCGAGATCGTCGCCGTCGACCCGGTCGCCTCGCGCCGCGAGTCCGCGCTGGGATTCGGCGCCACGAAGGCGGTCTCCCCCGAGGAACTGCCCGAGGCCAAGCAGCAGGTCACCGGCGGCGAGGGCTTCGACTACGTCTTCGAGGTCGTCGGCAGGTCCGCCACCGCCCGGACCGCCTACGAGAACACCCGGCGCGGCGGCACCCTGGTGATCGTCGGCGCGGGCGCCATGGACGACTTCCTGCAACTCAACATGTTCGAGCTGTTCTTCGACGAGAAGCGGATCCTGCCGTCGATGTACGGCGGCGGCGACGTCCTGCGCTCCTACGAGCGGACCATCGCCCTGTGGCGGGCGGGCCGCATCGACCTGGAAGGGCTGATCACCCACCGGGTGCCGCTCACCGAGATCAACGAGGCGCTGGACCGGATGCGTACGGGGACCGCTCTGCGCACCTGCATCGAGATCTGACGGGGGCCGCACATGTCACTGCCACTCGAGGGGCTGTCGGCGATCGTCACGGGCGCCGGCCGGGGACTCGGCCGGGCCGAGGCGCTGGAGCTCGCCCGGCTCGGCGCAGCCGTCGTCGTCAACGACTACGGCCGCCCCGGCCGGGACGGCTCCGGCGAGGCCTCCGCCGGGCCCGCCGAGCAGGTCGCCGCAGAGATCCGCGGGGCGGGGGGCCGGGCACTGGCCCACACCGGAGACGTCGCCGACTTCCCCGGGGCACGGTCCCTGGTCGACTTGGCGATTGAGGAGTTCGGCAAGCTGGACATCCTGGTCAACAACGCGGGCATCCTGCGCGACCGCATGGTCTTCTCCATGACGGAGGAGGAGTGGGACTCGGTGATCCGGGTCCACCTCAAGGGCCACTTCAACACCACGCGCTTCGCCGCCGCGCACTGGCGGGAGCGGTCCAAGGCGGCCGGGGGGCCGGTGTACGGGCGGATCGTCAACACCTCCTCGGAGGCGTTCCTGGCCGGATCGGCGGGTCAGCCCAACTACGCGGCGGCCAAGGGCGGCATCGTGGGCCTCACGACGTCCACCGCCCTCGCCCTCGCCAAGTACGGCGTGACCGCCAACGCCATCTGCCCGCGCGCCCGGACCCGGATGACCGAGGACGTCTTCTCCTCCCTCGCCGCACCCGGCGAGGGCCTCGACCCCCTCGCCCCCGAACACGTCGCCCCGCTCGTCGGCTACCTGGCCTCACCCGCCGCCGCCCGGGTCAACGGGCAACTGCTCGTGGTGCACGGCGGCATGGTGGCGATCGTTGAACGACCGCGGGTGCAGGCGCAGTTCGACAGCAAGCAGGACACCTTGACCTACGACGAACTCGACGCGCTGCTCACCCCGCACTACGCGCGGCGGCCGGAGGGGGAGACGTTCGCGGCGGCGGAGGTGCTGGGGCTGAAGCGGCGGTGACCGGCGGGTCCCGTGAGTTGAGGGGGCTGAGCGCCGGTGACGGTGCCGCGTGGTTACCGCCTCCGCGTCCAAGTCGGCGAGTGCCGTCGAGACGTGGAACTGCCGCCCGGTCGGCGTCCGCAACCGGGCGGCAGTCCATCCGGCGGACCGTCAGGCGGCCGCCGTCTCGGCCGGCTCCGGCTTGCGGTGCCGGCCGCGGGGGGCCGTCTCGCTGTCGTGGACCGAGACCGGACCCCGGTGCTTGCCGTGACCGTCGGACTGCTGGATGTCGGCAGGCAGCTGCTGGGACGTACTGGCGTCGCTCATCGGAAGAATTCACCCCGTCAACACATGATCTTTCGTACAGCCGGGCGAGTCTAACCGGCACGCCTCGGGCCGGATCCAGGCGGGCACGCCAACCGGCACTAGTTCGTTACAACACGTCCCAGGGGTGCTTGCTGCAAGGGCACCGGACGGGCCAAAACCTGCTTGGCAGGCTCCGGTTCGGCCGGCTCCGGGGCCCTGGCGAGCGGGGCTCGCGGCGGGGCCGGCAGCCCCGCGACACCGCACGGTACGTCCGGGGTGGCGTACGGCAGCCGCAGCACCCCGTCCGCCGTCCACAGCCCGGCTCCCGCCAGCCAGCCCTCGGGCGCCGGGAAGTGGTGCACCTGCCGCTCGGCGGGCCGCCACACGCCGACCCAGCCGCCGAGCGGCCCGTCGATCCGCAGCGCCACCGCGCAGTTCTCCGGCATCAGCACCTGCCCCGGCTGGATCGCGAACGGCGTGACCGCGCAGTCCGGCAGCCGCAGGCGCTCCGGGAAGCGCACCGGCAGCGTGCTGCCCAGGACACCCCAGCCCAATCGTTCCTGCCCGGGCGACGGCGCGTCCGAGGAGATCAGCAGCAGCCCGCTGTCGGGGTCGGCGAGCAGCAGCCGGTCGTCGCTGTCGGCCGCGATCTGCAGCAGCGGCGACACCTCGCCGCCCCGCTCCAGGTCCACCACGACCGCCTTGGTCCGGCCGCCGATCTCCCTGTCCACGGCGAGCAGGCGCCCCGCCCGGTCCAGCCACACGCCGCCCGAGCAGCGCCCCGGGACCTCGGCGAGCTGTTCGGGCCCGAACGCGCCGCCCGCCACCAGCCACACCCCGGTCGTGTACCGGCCCACCGCGAGGGCGTACGCCCGCTCGCCGCCCGGCGCCGGAGGCAGCAGCCGCACCCGGATGTCCTCCCCCGGGCACTCCACCGCGCCCAGTGGCAGCTCGCCGGTGCCGGGTCCGGTCGGGTACAGCAGCGAGAAGGCGTGCCGCCGCTCCACCAGCCGGTGGACGAGGACCCGCCCGTCGCCCATCGGCTGCACCTCGGTACCGGGCTCCTCCGGCTGGTTGCCGGGCAGCGGCACGGCGTACGGCTCGGGCCCGTCCAGCGTCCAGCGCTCCGGGAACCAGCAGTCGCCGGCCGGCGCGAGGCGGGCGGCGTAGACGCCGTCCACGGTGATGGTGCAGCCCGCCCGGGGCGCGCCGTCGTCCTCGCCGGTCGCCGAAGGTTCGATAGCACAGGCTGTCATCGTTCGGTCACCTCCAGTGGCGAAGCTAGTTTTGGTACGCACAGACGCGGGACCGGCGTGCGCCCGGTTTCACACATATGGGTGGCCGGGCGCCGGTTCCTGTGAGGAACCGGGGACCCATGTGCTGCCCGGGGTGGTGTGGGGCGGAGGCGGTACTGCGGCGCGGAACAGGCAGGTAGCCTTTTCCCCGTGCCCCGTCTGTCTGAAGTCATCGCCGCGCTGGAGACCCTGTGGCCCGCCGAGCGGGCCGAGTCCTGGGACGCGGTCGGCACCGTCGTGGGCGACCCCGAGCAGGAGGTCACCCGGGTCCTGTTCGCCGTCGACCCGGTCCGGGAGATCGTCGACGAGGCGGTGAAGCTGGGCGCCGACCTGCTGGTCACCCATCATCCGCTCTACCTGCGCGGTACGACGACGGTCGCGGCCTCCACCTTCAAGGGGCGGGTGGTGCACACCCTCATCAAGAACGACATCGCGCTGCACGTCGCCCACACCAACGCCGACACGGCCGACCCGGGCGTCAGCGACGCGCTCGCCGGCGCGCTGGACCTGCGGGTCGTACGCCCCCTCGTGCCGGACCCGACCGACCCCGAGGGCTGCCGGGGCCTGGGCCGCGTCTGCGAACTCGACCACCCGCTGACCGTCCGCGAGTTCGCCGCCCGCGCGGCGGAACGGCTGCCCGCCACCGCACAGGGCATCCGGGTGGCCGGCGACCCCGAGGCGGTCGTGCACACCGTCGCGGTCAGCGGCGGCTCCGGCGACAGCCTCTTCGACCACGTCCGGGCGGCCGGCGTGGACGCCTTCCTCACCGCGGACCTGCGCCACCACCCGGCTTCCGAGGCCGTCGCCGCCGGTCCGCTCGCGCTGCTCGACGCGGCGCACTGGGCCACCGAATGGCCCTGGTGCGAGCTGGCCGCCGCCCAGCTCGACGAAATCTCCGACCGCCACGGCTGGGACCTCCGCGTCCACGTCTCCAAGACGGTCACCGACCCCTGGACCGCCCACGCGGCGTCCCCCGAATCAACCGCAGGAGCCCCCAACTGAACGCCGCGCCCGCCGACCAGATCCGTCTCCTCGACGTCCAGGCCCTCGACGTACGCCTCCAGCAGCTGGCGCACCGGCGCAGGTCGCTGCCCGAGCACGCCGAGATCGAGTCGCTGACCAAGGACCTCACGCAGCTGCGCGACCTGCTCGTGGCCGCGCAGACCGAGGAGAGCGACACCGCCCGCGAGCAGACCAAGGCCGAGCAGGACGTGGACCAGGTGCGCCAGCGTGCCGCCCGCGACCAGCAGCGCCTGGACTCCGGCGCGGTCACCAGTCCCAAAGACCTGGAGAACCTCCAGCGGGAGATCGTCTCGCTCGCCAAGCGGCAGGGCGACCTGGAGGACGTCGTCCTGGAGGTCATGGAGCGCCGCGAGGCCGCGCAGGAACGGGTTGCCGAGCTGACCGAGCGGGTGGCCTCCGTGCAGGCGAAGATCGACGACGCGACCGGGCGCCGGGACGCCGCCTTCGAGGAGATCGACGGGGAGGTGGCCTCGGTGACCAAGGAGCGCGAGGTCATCGCGGGCGTGATCCCCGCGGACCTGCTCAAGCTGTACGACAAGCTGCGCGAGCAGCAGGGCGGGATCGGCGCGGCCAGGCTGTACCAGCGCACCTGCCAGGGCTGCCGCCAGGAGCTGGCGATCACCGACATCAACGAGATCCGCGCGGCCGCCCCCGACACGGTGGTGCGCTGCGAGAACTGCCGCCGCATCCTGGTGCGCACGGCCGAGTCCGGCCTGTAGGGGCGGGGCGGGCGGTCAAGGGGCTTTGGTCGTGCGGGAGTTCATCGTCGAGGCCGACGGCGGGTCGCGGGGCAACCCCGGCCCGGCGGGTTACGGGGCCGTGGTCAGCGACGCGGCGACGGGGGAGACCCTGGCCGAGGCGGCGGAGTACCTCGGCATCGCCACCAACAACGTGGCCGAGTACCGGGGTCTCCTCGCCGGCCTGCGCGCCGCCCACGCCCTCGACCCCACCGCCCGGGTGCACGTCCGCATGGACTCCAAGCTCGTCATCGAGCAGATGTCGGGCCGCTGGAAGATCAAACACCCCGACATGAAGCCGCTGGCGGCGGAGGCGGCCCGGGCCTTCCCACCCGGCCAGGTCACCTACGAGTGGATCCCCCGCGAACGGAACAAGCACGCGGACCGCTTGGCCAACGAGGCGATGGACGCGGGCAAGCGGGGCGAACAGTGGTCACCGTCCACCTCGACCGCCGACCTGGACAGCTCCCTTCGGCCTGAGCCGCAGACCCCGCCCGGCGACCCGGCGGCGGGCGCGGCACGGGCACGTGCGGCGCTGGCGGCGGGGCGTGACGGGGGTGGGGACGCGCGGTCGCCGTCCGAGGACGCGACGGAGGCCGACGCGCGGGTCGCCCGCACGATCGCCTCCGGGGGTCCGGCCGGGGATCCGGGCGGCTCGGGTTCCGGCGCTCCGGTCCCGGGCTCGGGTGTCCCGGCCGCTGGTCCCGGCGGCCCGGATCCGGACTCCGGTGTCCCGGTCCCGGGGGATCCCGCTGCCGCTTCCCGTGCTTCCGCCCCGGGTTCGGGCGCTCCCGGCAGGCCCGTCCCGGGCACGCCCTCTGCAGCCCCTGCCAGACCCGGCGTCGGCTGGGCCGCCCCCGCCGATCTCGGGGCTCCCGCCACCTTCGTGCTCCTGCGGCACGGGGAGACCCCGCTGACCCCGCAGAAGCGGTTCTCCGGCAGTGGCGGTACCGATCCCTCCCTCTCCGATGTCGGGCGGGAGCAGGCCGAGCGGGTCGCGGCCATGCTCGCCCGGCGGGGGACGATCCAGGCCGTCGTCGCCTCACCCCTCGCCCGTACCCGAGAGACGGCGGGCATCGTCGCCGCGCGGCTCGGGCTGGACGTCACGATCGACGACGGGCTGCGGGAGACGGACTTCGGCGCCTGGGAGGGGCTCACCTTCGGTGAGGTGCGCGAGCGCTACCCGGACGACCTGAACGCCTGGCTCGCCGACCCGGAGGCCGCGCCCACCGGCGGCGGCGAGAGCTTCGCGGCGACCGCCACCCGGATCGCGGCCACCCGGGACAAGCTGGTCGCGGCGTACGCGGGCCGCACGGTCCTGCTCGTCACGCACGTCACCCCGATCAAGACCTTCGTACGCCTCGCCCTCGGCGCCCCGCCCGAGTCCCTGTTCCGCATGGAACTGTCGGCGGCCTCGCTGTCTGCGGTGGCGTACTACGCGGACGGCAACGCGAGCGTACGGCTGTTCAACGACACGTCCCACCTGCGTCCCTGAGCCCGGCGGCGGCCCGCGCCAGCGCCTCGACCCGCGCCCAGTCCCGCGCGGCGACGGCGTCCGCCGGGACCATCCAACTCCCGCCCACACAGCCGACGTTGGGCAGGGACAGATACTCCGCGGCGTTCTCCGGCCCGATCCCGCCCGTGGGGCAGAACCGGGCCTGCGGAAGCGGACCGGCCAGCGACCGCAGATACGCCGTACCGCCCGCCGCCTGCGCCGGGAAGAACTTCATCTCCCGCACCCCGCGCTCAAGGAGCGCCACCACTTCGGAGGCCGTGGACACCCCCGGCAGGAACGGCACCCCCGAGGCCCGCATCGCCCCCAGCAGTACGTCCGTCCAGCCGGGACTGACCAGGAACCGGGCGCCCGCCGCAACGCACTGCGTGACCTGACCCGGCGCCAGCACCGTCCCCGCCCCGACCACCGCGTCCGGCAGCGCGCCGGCGATCGCCCGGATCGCCTCCAACGCGGCCGGCGTCCGCAGCGTCACCTCGATCGCGGGCAGCCCCCCGGCCACCAGCGCCCGCGCCAGCGGTACGGCGTCGGCGGCGTCCGACACGACCACCACGGGCACGACGGGCGCGAGATCCAGCACGGAGACAGCCGGAGAGGAGGACAGCGGTGAGGTCATGCGCTCATCGTGCCCGGGGGGTGCAGTACACGCAAAGGTCGTTGCGCATACTGCAATGCTCTGCTGGAGCCCCCTCTCAGTGGACCTCCGTCACCAGCACGTCCAGCGCCCACGCCCTCCCCGCCCCCGCGGCCGCCTGCGCCTCCACCTCGTACCCCAGGTCCCGCAGCGCCTCCACCAGCTCCGCCGGGTCCGCGGGAGCCGTGCCGGCCGACAGCAGGCTGCGCACGATCCGGCCCTTCGTCGCCTTGTTGAAGTGGCTGACCACCTTCCGGGTCGGCGCGTGCAGCACCCGTACGGTCGCGGTCCGCCCGGCGACCTCGCCCTTCGGCTTCCAGGCGGCCGCGTAGGCGGCGGACCGCAGGTCCAGCACCAGCCGGTCCCCGGCCGCCTCCGGCAGCACCGACGCCATCGGCACACGCCAGTACGCGCCGAGCGCGCCCAGCCCGGGCAGCTTCACGCCCATCGGGCAACGGTAGGAAGGGATCCGGTCCGTCACCCGGACCGCGCCCCACAGCCCGGAGAAGACCAGCAGCGAACGGGCGGCACGCCTCTTCGCGGCGGCGTCGAGGGAGGCCAGGTCGAGGGCGTCGTACAGGACCCCCGTGTAGATCTCGCCCGCGGGCCGGGCCCCGGCGGTGCGCAGCCCGGCGTTCTTGGCGACCTCACCGCGCAGCCCCTCGCTCAGCCCGAGCACCTCGCGCGCCTTCTCCTCGTCGCCGCTGCACAGCTCGACCAGCTCGCCGAGCACGGCCTCGCGGGCCGCGTTCAGCCCTGGCAGGGACAGGGACTCCAGCTTCAGCGGGGCGCCACGACCGGAGGACGCCTTGCCTTCGGAGGGCGGCAGCAGGACAAGCACGGGGACTCCTTCTCTCACACTCCCGGCCAGCGTACGGGGTGCCGCCTCACCGCCCCGCGTGAGCTTCAGGGCAGGGCCGAACGCGGGGTGTCACCGTCCCGAACCAGAGCTCGGAGGGCTTCCGGGCCGAACTGATCGAGGGGGAGATCGTCGCTCGTGGATGCCCTGCGACGGCGTTGCCATGGTCCTCGATGTGACGTCCCCCAGGCCCAGGGCCGACCGCGAGACCAAACGCCGGTGCTACCGGGTCACGCTGTTCAGTGACCCGGAGAACGACGACTACCGCGAGCTCTGCACCCGCCCGTACGGCAGGCCCCTCACCCTTACGGAGCCCTTCGGCTTCGAGCTCGAGACGGCGGACTTCCTCTGAGGCGGCGGACCGAACCGCTCGTCCCGCCCGGTAACATGGTCGACACGGCAGACGAGCCGGGCGGACGGCCGCGTGGAGCCCCCAGGGGGCTTCCCGAGGAACGTCCGGGCTCCACAGGGCAGGGTGGTGGCTAACGGCCACCCGGGGTGACCCGCGGGACAGTGCCACAGAAAACAAACCGCCCGGCGCTCAGGCGCTGGGTAAGGGTGAAACGGTGGTGTAAGAGACCACCAGTGCCCAGGGTGACCTGGGCAGCTAGGTAAACCCCACCCGGAGCAAGGTCAAAAGGAGCGCCGTGAAAAGCGCTCTGCGCGGACGTCCGAGGGCTGCCCGCCCGAGTCCGCGGGTAGACCGCACGAGGCCGGCGGCAACGCCGGTCCTAGATGGATGGCCGTCGCCCCGGGGCCCGCGAGGACCCTGGGGAACAGAACCCGGCGTACAGCCCGGCTCGTCCTGTCGCACCCCTCCGGCCCAGGTCAGAGGGGGTGTCCACTCTGCCATTCGGCTCCGGGGTCGAATCGGGGTCGAATTGGGTGGGCAGACCGTTCCACGGGTCAACTCACCCTCGCGCCACGATGGTTCGCCTCGTTGCGTCGAAGAGTCTTGCACTTGCGGTGCGGTCGGTGTCAAGTCCCGCATCGACGTCATGCGGCCGCGCGGTCGATGCCCTCGGCCCGCTGCTGGGTGCCGAGCTGCGCTTGCGCGATGCCGGGTCCGCCGGCGCCGAAGAGCCCGCTGAAGGTGTCCACCTTCACGCCCTGCACAGCCACAGGCGGGTGCGCGTAGGTGTCCCACGTCTCGGAGAACTCGGCGTGCCGGGAGAGCGCCTGGACCGTCTTCGGGTCGTACTTGCCATCTGCCCCCAAGCGGCTCGTGTAGAAGTGCTTGAGGTCGTGGAACCGAGTGCCCTCGGGCAGCCCGGCCAGCTCGACGGCCGCGCGCCACTTGTCATTGAAGTGGCTGCGCGACAGCGGCCGACCGGTCCGGGTCGTGACGATCAGCCCTTCGTCAGGTGGCGGTACGTAGCCGCGCTGTTTCCGCTTCTGCAGCGCCTCCTTGGAAACCGGAGCCGGACCTCTGAAATGAGACAAGTGCTCCGAAAGGCGCTCGATAAGGAAGTGATCGACGGGCAGCGTGGCGTAGCTCGCCTTGGTCTTCAGCTTCACCTTCTTGCCCCGCTGCCGCTGCTCCTCGACGTAGAGCAGGTCATGATCCCACACGACTGAGGTCTCCTTGAGGCCAAAAGCCTCGCCCTCGCGCAGTCCAGCGCAGGCTGCAATCCACACGAGGATTTCGTAACGAGGCTCGACCTGCCGCATGGCGAGAGCCAGTCTCGCGACTTGCTCAGGGGACAGCGCAACCTTTTCCCGCTCTTCGATCTCCGGAAGCTCGATACGGGAAACGATGTTCGCCGGCAGGGGTACATCCTCATCGATCATATAGTTCACGAGGATGCGCCACGTCTTATAAATCTGGTGGACGTAGTACGCGGACTCGATGCCGGGCTTGCCGATGAGGTGATCGACGAGCGCCATGGTGTCCCGGCGCTTCAGCGTCTTGGCGACGCGTGAGCCAAGGAACGGAACGATGTGGACCCGGAGATGTGTCTCGTAGGTGCCGGTCGTGTTTTCGTTCTTGTTCTTCTTTTTCTTGCGCTCGATGAACTCGTCTGCGAACGCTTTGACCTTCTGGCTTCCGATATCCGGGTCCACCCATGTGCCGCTGCGGATGCTTACCCGCACCTCGTCCAGGTGGTCACGCGCTTCCTGCCACGTGTCGAACATGGGCCGTCTAGGCTTGCCGTTCGGGTCGGTGTAACGAGCCTGCCACTGCTGTCCCCGGCCGTGGTCGGCCGATGGGTACAGTGGATTCTTCTTCGTGCCGCACTTGCACGGCTTGTCTCCTGTTTTCGGGTACTTCTTGTGCCATCGGTCAAATGGCGCGTCGGACTCGGCCATGTGCCCCTTCCGTATGGTGAGTACAGCTTTCCTCGACCCGCGGTCCTACAGTTCGGCCGGCTTCGGGGGTCGTGCAAGCTCTCCCCTCTTGATGCGCTCAAAAAGGTCGTTCACCTGCCTCTCGCTGTAGCGCACCCTGCTGCCATTCCTGTTTCCTCTCCGGTTGTCACCTGGTCCGGGTTGGTAATACGGGCCAAGAGGGTAGGCGCGCAGCAGACCCCGATTAGTCCACCTGCGCCGAGTTGAGGGTGAAATACCCAGGCGGTGTTCCACCTCACGGGGCATCATATAGCGGTCATCGAAAACAGAAGAACCGGTTTCCGGTGCTTTTTCTTTTCTGGTCATCAAGGCGCCGAAACCTGCATCTCGCGCCGAATCGGAGTCGAATATTCCGCATGCGCGTGCCCTGTCTCCAGCAAGGCTGTCCTCCCCCAATGAGCGTGCAGCCGACCCGTCGATGGCGGCGGGCGAGGCTTCGCGCGTGAGCGAAGAGCGCACCAGAGCCAGTCATCTACGGGTGTTTATGACCTGTTCTCAGGTTAGCTCACGCGTCCGCGAGGCGGCAGTGTCATATTGACAGGGGAATCCGCTTTGCGGGGTTATGTCGTAAACATGTGTTACTGGTAGGGGGGCGGCGGGGCCTGGGGGCGCTCGGTCGCCCGCGTAGAAGCGCTCCGCGCGAAATCGCCGCAGATTGCCTCGAACCGCGGCCGGTGCCCTGTGCGGCAGTCGGGATTCCGTGAATGTGGCGGCAGCTATCGGCGCCCAGCGTCCGGCCGGGATGACGGAGCCGTAGGCGCACCTATGGCGCGCGCCAAGGTCTCGCTCCGGTTCGGACCGGTGACCTGTGGGTGTGTTGACTATCCGAAGCTCTTGGGGGAGGAGCCCCGGAAGTCGGCGATGCTCGCGATCTTCGGCGAGACGACGATCCCGATGGCCACCACTCAGGTGTGCGAGAGGTCATTGGGCGGCTCGGCCGGCTCGGTCGGCGGCGGCTCCGGAGATGCCGCCCCCGTCGCCGTCACCAGGGACCGTTGCTTCGGCGCGGGTCTGGCGGCGGGGAACAAGGGCTCCTGCCAGAAGGCGCGGCCCACCGCCGGTGAGAGGGGAGCGGTAGCAGTCGTCACCCATTCCTCCGTGCCGTGTCGCTGGTGGGGTTGACACAAGGGCCAACCCCCTCACACGGCGACGGAACGTCGGGATCGCCTGATCTGTTACACCTCGACGTCGTAGCCGACGACGCGAGGGCCCGCCTCGGCGGCGCGTATGGCCAGCGGCAGTTCCACGTAGCCTTGGCCGGCGACGACAACATCCATGACCACTCCGATCTGGGTAAGGAGCACTGCTGTGCCCCTGGTTTCTGTGGTGATGCCGGTACACAATTCGGCGGCCACGCTCGGGCCCTCAGTCCGGTCGGTGCTGGCGCAGACCCACACCGACCTCGAACTGCTGATCACCGACGATGCGTCCTCGGACGATTCGATGGACCTGCTGAGAGAGCTGGCCCGGAAGGACGAGCGGGTGTTGCCGGAGGCAGCGGCCCGGCAGGGGGGCGCGGCCCAGGCCCGAAACCTGGCCATCGCGCGGGCCCGGGGCGACTACATTGCCTTCCTCGACAGCGACGACATGTGGCTCCCGACGAAGCTGGAGAAGCAGCTCGCCTTCGCCGCGACGGCCGCGACGCCCCTGACGTTCACCTCCTACTACAAGGTCGACGCCCTGTACGCGGGCGAGGCCGCCGACTTCGTCCCGAACGGGCGGGTGGTGTGGGCGCCGGAGCGCGTGGACTACCGCGCGATGCTGGTCCATGACCACATCGGCGCCCTGACCGCCATGTACGACCGCAGGGTGGTCGGGGCGAGGCTGATGCCGGACATGCCGAAGAGGCAGGACTACGCGCTCTGGTTGTCGATCATGCGGGATGGGACTCCCGCGCGGGCGCTGCGGGAACCGTTGGCGGTGTACCGGGCGCAGCGGGCCGGGTCGCTCTCGTCGAACAAGCTGTCGCTCGTCCCGTACAACTGGAACCTCTACCGCCAGCACGAACATCTCTCGGTGTTGCGGTCGGCTCGGGCTCTGGCCGGGGCAGCATGGCACTCGGTGCGGAAATCGCGCATCTAGCACCCGAAGCGCCTGACCAGGGGGCTGCGGCTGGCTATCCGAAAAGTCCCTTCTGCTGCGGCGGCCTCGTCGGTGTTGGGTACTTCAGCAGGTGCCTGTCGGTGCCGGATGCTGCGGCGGCACGACTTCTGCGCCGGGTGGGAACGCCTCGCGCTCCGGCGTCTCACCGAGGCCGCCAAGGACAGCGTGTGCGGCGGCACGGGCGAGCACTGCCTGGGCTCCGGCGGTTAGGCCGAGGCGGTTCCAGTGGAAGATCACGTGGTAGGCGAGGACGCGCCGTATGCCTCGCTCCAGTTCACCCGCGCGGGCACCAGCACCGAGGTCAGCCCCGGCCTGGCGGAATGCCTCTCCCCACCGGGCGGCGAACGCGCCAGGCCCGCCGTCTCGGAAGAGGGCCCCAGCCGGTTCGGTGTCGGCGAGGAGAAGCTGCCGGATGTTGTTCCCCATCCGGGGCAGCCAGTCCTCTGGCAGGTCGTTTGGGAGCGCGCGCTCTTGGCTGACCTGCTCCCAGACATCGCCCATCTCGTACCACTCCAGTCCGGCGGCGTGGAACATGGTGGTGCACAGCAGCACGGATAGTTCACGCCGGCCGAGCGGCCAGGGCTGGTCCGTGGCGTGGTCGAGGATGGCGCGGCTGTCGGCATGGAACAGGGCGTGTGCGGCGGCCATCGCGCCGTGGCCGCCGAACGCAGGGACTTCGGGCTCGTACAGGCCCCGCCACCACCGCTTGATCTCTCCGCTGGATGTGAGGGCGTCCAGAGCGGCGATGACCATCGCAGGGGAATCGCCTCGGCGGGGGTCGTGGTGGATGCGCAGCCGCCAGCACGGGTACTTGCGGATGAACCACCATGCCGCGCCGTTCGACTCCGCTTCGTGGAGGGCGGGTGCGAGGTGTAGGGCAGCGACAGTCTCGGCGGTGGACCAGTCGTCGAACTCGATGTATGCCTGCCAGCATGTCCGGGCGGTCTGCTGGTGCAGGGCGTCTCGGCCCGCCTGCCGGTACAACGCGACGGCGGTCGTCAGCTCAGCGGGGTCGAGGCCAGCGCTGCTGGCTGCGTCGGTGATGGCTGTCCCGGTGAGAACTCGCATGACGGCGGATTCGACCCGGCCGGGGTCCGGTTGGTGCAGGGGGCTGCGGTCGCGGGAGGTCAGTCGATCAGCAGGCATGTGTCCCATCCGGATACGGGTGGCTGTTTTGTCGTGTGGGTGGCCACGGCGAGCCCTGTGCCGGCGGCGCCGTTGAGGAAACCCTCACCGCTGCGAGAGTCGGCGTGCGAAGTCAACTGCTGGCCGAGGGTGGGCAGGAGCGGGGCCAGGCGCGGGGTGACGGCGTCCTGGGCGGCGCGCCAGACGGTCTGGTAGACCCCTGCCCAGCCGTGGCACAGGCCAGCGTCGGTGATCTGCTGGAGTTGGGCGGGGTCCGTGAGACAGTCGGCGAGGGCCTGTTCGTAGCCGCGCTGCTGCTCCTCGTCGCCGAGTGCGAGGGAGGCGAGCTGTCCGGCGCGGGCGATGCCGGGTGTGCCGTAGCACCAGCTCGGCCGTGCCGCACGCCGCTGTCCCGGCTGCCCTGCGGTGATCTCCGGGAGAGTGATCGTCTCCGGCCACCATGCACCGGTGGGCCCGGCCTGCTGCCACCGCTTCAGCCATCCGGTGATCGTCTGGATGGCGTCGAGGTGACCGGGCACAATCAGGCGCCGGCGGGCCGCCTGGGAGAGCAGCAGCAGCGGGCCGGTGATGCCGTGTGCCACCCCCAGGTTCAGGTGGTGCGGTCCGTGGTATGCGCCGTCGTGCCAGCGCGTTCCGTGGCCGACCCACCAGCCGGGTAGCTGCTGCCCGTGGTGCTCAACAGGGCGGGTCAGCGCCACGACGTACGTCAGGACGTGCTCCAGCGCTGTACTGTCTGGCTGGGTGCGCAGCAGCAGCGCTCCGATCCCGGTGAGCCCGTACAACAGGTCGTACTCGTGGAAGCGCGTGGGCTGCCCGGAGGCGATGCGGGTCAGGGCGCTGTCGGCTCGTTGGTGGGCGATGTCACGGACGTGTCGGTCGAGGGTCTCGCGGGCGACCTGGTAGCGCTCGGGCGGGTCGGCGGCGGCGTGCAGGACGAACGCGACCGCTGGTGCCCCGAGGAACAGGCCCGCGGTCAGGCTGCCGTTCAGGTCGTGGGCGGAGGCGCGGGCGATCCAGGCGTGTGCCGCCTTCCAACTGCCATGGCCGGTTCGGGCGCGTTCGATGTGGAGCAGCGCGGTCCCGGCTGCCCCGATGTCGAGACTCTGGGTGGCCCAGGCCGGCTCGTCCTCCGTGGCGGTGTCGGCCGTGGTCATGAGGGGTTCCGGACGGTCCAGGCCAGCGCGCAGTCCCGCGCGAGGCGCTCGGTGGTCTGTTCTCGGGCGGGGTCGGCGGCGACAGCGCGCAGGTGGTGCCCGTGCAGCAGTGACCGCAGCACCGTCGCGGGGGCGCTGCCCTGTTCGGCGAGTGCGTCCCGGTAGGCGGCGAGGGTGTCGGCACGGTGCTGCCAGGCGTCAGCGACGAGAGCGCCGCCGGGCAGCCTGTGCAGGGCTGGTGACGTTCCGCCGGAGCCGACCAGGCGCAGGGTGGCCTGACGCAGCTCCGGATCGACGAGGCCGGTATGGCGCGGCAGTACCGCAGACAGCAGGCGCATCCCGTCGTCCGGGGTGGGGGCCAGCGCCGTGGCGAGATTGACCATGCTCACCGCCGCGAGGGCCTGCGCCGGGACGTCGGCAGTCTCGGCGGCGCGGATCTGGGCGAGTGCGGCCGTGGCATCGGCGGCGAACACCGTGTGGGCGGCCAAGAGTGCCGGACCGTGCCCGTACCGGCCGGTCTGGGGCTGGTAGCCCGCCAGGTGGAGGTCTGATAGGAGACGCTGGCGGTGCAGGCGCGCCGCCCATGCGCCGATCCTGCGCGCGGCGTGACGGCGTCGCCGGTGAGGCATCTGGAGGAAGAGGTCTAGGCGTTGGTCGGCGTCGGGGCGTGCGGTGTCCTTGAACCGCTGGAACCACCACTGGGTTTCGGACCCAAGGTCATCGATGAGGGTGGGCAGGTGCTGAGTCAGGATCTCGTCCCAACGGTCCGGGTGTCCGAGCAGCTGCGCGTGCAGGACGCTGCTGTTCCACGGGAGTTGCACGGAGCCGGCAGTGGTGACCGGCCTCGATGCCAGGGCGTTGCCGGTTCCCAGTGTCGGCTGGTAGCGGAACGCGAGGAGGACTTCGTGGGGTCGGCCGATCCAGCCGAACGCTTTTGGCGCGGGGGCGCGTCGCAGCTCCACGGGGCCGGTGGCGCGGGCGAGCCGCGAGCGCAGCAACTGCCGGTCCAGGGGGTGGGTGAGATCGAGCGGGAGACGTTGTTCGATCTCCACGACCGCGACGTGGTCAGGCATCTTCCAACGGGCCTGCCAGCGGGTCAGGGCCTGATCCCATTCCTTGGCCGGAGCCATAGCGCCGGGTAGCGCATCTGGGGGCAGGAGCCAGCGGGGCTGGGCCAGGAGTGTGCGCCGGTAGCGGACGCCGGGAAGGTAGGGCAGGCGGGCGGCGGCGCCGAAGTCGAAGCCGGTGTAGACCGGGCAGCGGGCCCCGGTCAGTTCGGCGAGGAACCGGGCGAGCGGTGGTGTGTGCTTGCCCGCCTCCAGCGCGTGCAGGACCCGCGGCTCCAGCTTGCGGCCGGTGGACAGGTGAAGCAGGTGGAACCCGCGGGCGTCGATGGTCACGCCCAGGTCCGCCAGTTCGATGACGGCGTCGCCAGGCGAACGGTGCTCGCCGAGCGGTATGACCTCGGGCAGGAGAAGGCCACAGCGGACCAGCATGTCGTCGCGTCGGCGACGCGGCGCGAAGGACAGCTGCACCGCAGTTGCGTCCGGCCCCGTCCGGAGGCTGTCCACCCAGTGGCGCCGCTCGTCCTCGGTGAGGAGATGGGCGAAGCGTCCGGCCATGCTGCTGGCCGGGCGCGGGGCCCCGGTGATGGCGAGGTCGAAACGGCCTCGGTCCACGTCGGCGAGGGTTGGTGCGTGGACCTCCAGGCATAGCTCGACACGTCCGGGCGGCAGCGGCTCGTCCTGCGCATCCGCAAGGTCGGCGATGAGGGCGTCCGTCACGTGTATCTCGTCGCTGGCGTCCGCCATGGCCTGCTGGACCAAGGCCAGGAGCTTGTCGTCGCGGCTCGTCGCCGGGCGCTGTGCGCTGCGCCGGGCGGAGCCGAGGAAGTCGGCAGGCTGGCCGAGACCGCTGTCGGCGAGCAGATCCAGCACGGGGACGACCGCGCCGACGCCGTATCGGGCGCGGAACCGCGCGAAGTAGTCGCGCCAGCGCGCCGGCCCGTAGGGGTGCGCGGACAGACGGACCAGAGCAGCGGCTGCGGCTTCGGCCTCCCGGATCACCGCCTCGGGCAATTGCACTTCGGCGTCCAGGCGCACGTCGGCCATGACGGGCACGGTGTCACCTTCATGCACTGCGCGCATCCGCTCTACCAGTGCCAGAGCATCTGCCTGGGGCTGAGCGAGCGCGTGCCGCACGTGTTCCAGCTCGGCGGTCAGGGCGGCGACTTCGGGAAGTTCACCGGCATGGGCCTCACCCAGGACTGCGCACACGTGGTGCAGGGCGTCCGCGCTCGTCATTGGAGGCCACAAGGCTGTCACCAGGAACTGCTGCTCGACCAGACCCATGAGCAGGGCATCCAGCCGCGCCTGCCGCACCGACGGGTAGCGCGCGGCCAGCGTGGCACGCAGCTCGGCGTACGGTACCGGCTTGGTAGCCGCCTCCAGCGCGAGTATGACCGGTCCCGTGGCGCGCACGGACACTTCGACCGGAGGCATCAGCAGCTCGTCACCGCCCGCCGGGACACCGGGTACCACGACGCGGTTTCCGCGCACCGTAGCGGTGTTGTTGGCCAGCAACGGCAGCCGCTCCACCAGCCGGGGTTCCCGTTCCAGCTTGGCGACGATGCTCGCGAGCCAGGCTCCGTCCGCACGCAGCAGCCGCGCGTGCCGCTGCCTCCACACCACCCCCGCCGTACGGCCGACCTCCACCCCCGTGATGCCCGCGAACAGACCGAACGGCGTGGCGCGTCGCTGCCACCGCGCCAGGTAGGCGGCGAGCGTGAGCACCAGACGCCGAATCCGCTTCTGGTTCCCCGCCCCCTGAAGCACCCGGTGGACCTCTGGCCCAAGCACCGGGCTGGCCAACACCATTGCCTCACGGATCTGCGGAATGCTCCACACTTCTGCCAACCATTCCCTGGCCCGCGCGACGGCATCCTCGGCGGCCAGATCCGGCCCGGTCGGAACCTCCAGATCGCACGGGTAGGTGCCAGCGCGCAGCATCGCCGCGCCGGCCCAGCGGTAGACCGGTATCCCTCGATTCAACGGTTCCCCCTCCACTGACTCGCTGAGTAATGTCGGCTGGATGGCACGGGGTGGGCCGAAGGAGCACGCCCTTCGGCCCACCCGGTCACCCCCTGAAGCGGGTCAGGAGGGGTCTCCCACCGACGAGCCGCAGGCGCTGGAACCCGTCGCGCACGTGGTGCCGCAGCCGTCGCCGGTGGAGCACATCAGCTTCCCGCTCGGGTGGGCGGCGACCACGACCTTGACGTCAAGGTCGAACAGGTCGTCCTCCTCGACCAGGGGGCGGTCAGTCAGCAGAGCCGTCATAGCGATCACACTCCTCTTTGATTCTTTGATGGATGGGTGGTGCAGGACGCCTAGCCCTCGGACTTCGTCGGGGGCCAGGAGATCGTGATCCGGCTGTGGCGTTTGGTCACGACCCGCTCGCCGGAAAGCTGGTCGTCGGGGGTGCCCACCGGGTAGGCGGCGAACACCGGGCCGTTGGCGCCGCGCTGCTCGCGGTCCCACGCGCGGATGTGGTCGGCGATGGACTCGGCCAGCTCGGGAGCCTGCGGCCCAAGCGCGTGGACGCCGAACTCCATGCGCTTGCTGCCGTCGCCGGCTTCCAGACGCCGCCAGGTGACGTAGCCGAAGGAGTTGCCCTCCACGGCGGCCATGGAGAACCACTTGTTCGCCGGGGCGACGATGCCGGTGTCCAGGTCGTCGCGGACTGCCATGATGCAGAACCCGTCCAGCCGCGTGGCCAGCCACAGTTGCAAGGAGTCGAACGGCTCCTGCATACCCATCGTCACGCCGGTCCACGTCTCGAACCTCGGCGTCTTGACGGCGTTGTCCAGGTCGGACGGGTTGCCCATGACCTCGTCGTCGAACTTGAGCCCGATCTCCTCGGTGCCGGTCACCAGCAGTACCTGTGTGTCGTGTTCGTCCGCGCCCTGCATCGGCACGAACCCGCACACCCGCACTGACTCACTGACCAGGCGGTCGCCGTGGCGGACGAATGCGATGGATCGCGTCAGCCCCCGCACCCGCAGGGGCACCACGAGCCGGCCGCCCTCGGTGAGCTGGTCGACCCAGGCGGGGGCGATGTCCCAGGCGCCGACCGTCACGAGGATCACATCGAACGGGGCCCGGTCCGGAACACCTGTAGCGGCGTCTCCGGTCACTACGTGAACCTGGTCGTAGCCGTGCTGCTTGAGGAGGCGTTCGGCCCGCTCGGTGACGTCCGGGTCGATGTCCATGGTGGTCACTTGGCCCGTCGGGCCGACCACTTCGGCGATCAGGGCGGCGTTGTAGCCGCCCGAGCCGATCTCCAGCACGTTCATGCCGGTCCCCACACGGCCCTGTTCCAGTTGGAACGTCTGGATCTGCGGCGCGGACACCGAGGACGTCTGCACGCCGTGCTCGTTTAGCTTCGTCGGCACGGCCTCGAACCAGCTGTACGCCTTCTCCAGCGGGATCCCCGGCGTGAACTCGTGCCGGGGGACCTTGCGCAGCGCGGCCTCGACGTCGGGCGACGTGAGGTCACCCGAGCGCTTCAGTTCGCTGATCATCTCCTCCCGCAGAGACTCGGCGGAGGGGGCGGGTGCGTTGTTGTCGGTCGCCTGCGGGCCAGTAGGCATTCGTCGCGTTCTCCTTCAGTGGTGCTGCATGGCACAGCGGTCGCCATGCGAGTCGCTGCGGTGTTTCTAATGTTTTGCGGCTGGTGGCCGACGACGACGCTAGCCAGGACGCCACTCACGTGGGGTGGCTACTCGCCGTAGGGGTGCCGGCCCTCAGAGTTCGGCTGAAATGCGTCCTCCTTCAGTGGAAGCAGCCAGGGGATGGGCCTGGCTTCTGGTACCAGAACACCATTGGCCGGGCCGGAGTTGTGATGGGCTGTCGCAACGTGCAACCGGCGTGCAGGTTCTGCACACGTGGTTGCGTGGTCCGGCCGCAACCTGCCGGGCTGATGGGGCGCTGGCCTGGGGACTGCTCAGCGGGAGCGGCGTATGTGCTTGCATCGAACGCCGCGGTCGACGTCTTGGAGAGACGGCCGGCGCTGGGCTCCACAGTCGGCGCAACGGCTGCGCCAGGGGAGCGACCGTCTCCCCGGGTAGGGCACTTCCGGCACGTAGCCAGCGGCCTTCATGGTCTCTTCCGCCGTGGCGGCCTCATCGGTCTGGACAACTTCGTCAGGCGCCGGTCGCGGAATCGTGTGCTGGGGCGGCAGGACTTCGGCATCCGGGGGGAACGCCTCGTTCACCGAGGTGAATCCTCCGAACAGCGTTCCGAGGCTTCGCCACTGCTTCTGCGGCGGGCTGACCACGGGCGTCTCATCCCATCCGAAGGAGACAGAAGTCGCGGGAGGTCGTGGTGTGGGCAAGGCATCTCCGCTTCGGTAAGTGCTGTGTCCGACGTGTGGTTCACCCGCCCGCCGAGTGACCGTCACACCGACACCGGAGGGTGGTCGAGCGCGGGCCGGCCGCTGGCTGCCAACCGGGTCGCCGGGAGATGTCAGGCAGGGCTCGTCGAGTCGGCTTCGCGGTAGACGAGGAGGTCGACGTCTTCTATGGCGTCAGGGATGGGGCACTCCTGCAACCGGGTGCAGTAGCCGGCGTCCCTCGCGGCGGAGGTGAACTCGCGGAGCCCTTCGTGAATCGCACGGCTTGGGGCGCCTGGGGTTGGCCACCATCGCACGAGCGTGCAGGAGGAGGCGCGCGGTGGCCAGAGGGCGCTCTCGATGTCCCAGACCACCAGCCGTGAGCCGTTCCGTGCAGCCTTGGTGTCCCGCAGTACCTTGCTGACCTGGTCCTGAGGCGAGGTCTCGTGCCAGGAGTACGGCGCCGTCCGTCGGGGTGGAACGTGCGTCCACGCGTCCTGCGGGCGTTGGGGTGGCGCCTTGCCCGGCTCCATCCGGTAGACCAACAAGTTGGCCCGCAAGTCCAGCGTCGGGTCAACCGGGCGGCCGGCGTGCTCGACGACGTAGTCCAGCGAGCGCAGTGCGGTCGTCACGGCCTCCAGGCGCACGGCCCAGTTCGATCCGGCCTTGAGGCACGGATGCCACTCGACCAGTACGCAAAGGTCGGCTCCCCGTGGCCAGGCGCACTCCGGCGCGTACATCGCCCTGCACCAGCCGTCGCCCGGCGCGATGTTCCGACCGTGGATGTCGTAACCGTCCTTGCGGCCGACTACGACCCAGTTCTCGCCCACCTTGAGCTGGTCCAAGTCGAAGTTGACCACCAGGGGTGCGGTACGACTCGGTCTGTCCCGGTCATAGACCGGCTGCTTCGTCCAGGAGCTTCGCACGCTGTCCTCTCAAGTCCAAGGGTTCGAGTACCGTCTCGTTGTGATTGCTGCCGCCCGCGTCGGCGGCTGTCATCTGACGACCGGTTCAGCGGCCGCTCGGCTCCACAGAGCGTCCCGGGCGCGTGTGATGCGGTCGTGGCTGTCGCTGGCCGCGCATGCTCGCTCGACCTCGTTCAGCCAGTCGCGCAGAATCTGCGGGTAGCCGTCGCCAGACCGGTACTCGATTCCGACGGGCTGGTCAGCCACGTAGAGACGGTGGCCGTGAACGGCCACTTCGGTGATCGAGGGTTCGAGCGGTGGGATCTCGTTGGTTGGCGGCACGACGAGGATGCGGGCCCGCTCGGCCTCCATCAGCTCAAGCAGGTATTCCAGCTGGCAGGCCATCACTCGGTGCCCGCCGATGGGGCGGCGTAGCACCGCCTCGTCGAGGAGGAGGGTGAAGTGTGCACCGTCGCCAGGTCGAGGGGGGACGTGTCCTAGTGGAGCGCGCCGGGCGCCCACGTCCCTCGGGGCCCCCGACTGCCTGAGTGCCTGGTCGTATCCGGGCGTCCGATACGGCCGTGGAAGAAGGTACGAGGTATACGAGCGAAGCGTGGTCGCGCTGCGCTGGATCGCCGCCAGGCGGTCGTACGCACCACGGGCGTTGTCGAACATCCGGAAGCGCTGAGGATCGCGGGGGTCCGCCAGCAGCCGCTGGATGACCGTGATCTCCCCTTCGTCGCGCAGCCCATACAGTCGAAGCATGGCGCGCACACGGCTGGGCGCGAGCGGGCTGGCCGCCCGTTCCATCTGGCTGACAGCGGACAGGCTGAGGTGCAGGACCTTCGCGATGTCCACGGCCGTCCTGTTCGAGTCCCTGCGCAGTGTGCGCAAGTAGGCTCCGACGACGATGTCTCCCGGTGGCGGCGACGGCAGCGCGGCCGGGACGGTGGGAAGTGAAAGCACGCGTGCGCCTTCTATGGTCTCGTGACTGGTGATCGGGCTGGAGGGGGATGAGGTGCCTGGAACGCCCGGCTGCCGGCGAGCACGGGCACCCGGCAGCCGGACGGGTATGAGCCGCGCCCCCGGCCTTTCCCCGTGGGGGATGTAGGAGGAAACACCGAAGGCGCGGAGTTCAGGGCGTGGAGCGTAGGTGAGCATCGAGCGCGGCGTGGGGGGCGGGCTCGGGGCGGAGCTGGGCCACGGCTTCGCGCAAGGGCCTGACTGGTACGAGACGATCGCTTGCGGACGGTCGGAACCAGTACGGGCCGGGCGGCGCTTGGTGGTTCATGGCGGGAAGTGTGATGGTGTGGGGGGCTCCGAGGCACACGGCGTGGCGGTGCGGTTCCCACCTGCTGGACGACCCGGGGGGTACGAGCCAGTACATCCAGCCGCTGTCGGGATCTGCGATGACGGGCCCACAGCCGTTCTGGATCTGGTCCATCATGGTGGCCACGACGTGGCCCTGCGATCCGCCACCGGTGATCACGACGTCGAAGAGGCCACCACCGAGCCGAACGCGGGTGTCCCGCCCCCGCGTGACATCGAGCAGGGTACGGATCAGCTCGGCGAGGTCGGCCATATCGTCGGCCGGCTGAGCGGGGTGGGTCGAGTTGATCAAGTCATCCGAGGTCGTGAAGGCGGTGGTCATGGTTCCACCAGTCCCGGGGGCATCGTGGCGCGTACGACCTTGCCGTTGCCGTCAGCGGGGAGGAACCAGGTGACATGCGCGCCGAGCCGCTGCATCTCCCAGAGGCCACGCCCTTGCTCGCCCGCGAGGGCGTGCTCGAAGTCGCGGAAGTGGGGGCTTGGATCGTGCACGTCGATGACCAGCTGGTCATGTTCGTTGATCTTCAGAGCGACGGCCACCTTCTGACCTCGGGGGTCCGTCACTGCGTGCTCGACAGCATTGGCCGCGAGCCGGCCTAGGACTTCGGTGGCAGCGTGGACGGACCCCTGCCAGCCGATTACCGTCAGGGAGGATCGGGCGATCGCACGGGCCCGGCTTACGGCACGACTGTCCCCCGACAGGCTGATGGTGGGGGCCTGCCGTAAAACCGGCATCGGCGGGGCGACTTGTCGCAAGGCGGAAGGTCCTTTGTCGAGGGAGAGGGAGTACCCGGACGCTGTTCCGTCGGTGTTGACGCCCGAGGCATCGGTCGGGGCACGGACGCCTTCATCGCTGGGGCAGGCGTGCCCCGGGGGGCCGTCGCGCACCTCGGTGAAGGTGCAGCTCTCCATGCTGGAGAGGCGGTACCGGACCTCCCCGCAGAGCGCCATTTCTGCGGACTTCGCGTCCAGGAGCTGGGCGAACGCTACGGGGAGGTTCCAACGCGGTTCGGCGGCGTCGGTGTCACCGCGTCTGACGGTGGAGGTCACTGATCCCCTTCCTTCGTTGGGAACAGGCACCACACAGTGGTCGTGGCCCCCTGGTCGTTGACGCCCCAGGCTCCGTCGGACTCCTCGACCATGTGCTTAACGAGTTGGAGTCCGCGCCCGTGTTCGGCGTCGGCGTCGGATGCTTGCACGGTGGGCTTGGTCGACCCCGGCCCGTTGCTGCCCACGGCCACGTACAGCAGGCCGTCCTGAAGCTGCATCCTGAAGGTGACCTCCGTACCGCCGCTGTGCACGACGGCGTTGGTGACCAGCTCCGAGACGATGGTCGTCACCGGCTCGACCATGCTGGTCAGGCCGCAGAGGTTCAGGCGGGCGCGGGCGATGCGCCGCATGTTTGGCACCCGGCGGGCATCTCGCGTCGGCACCGGTTGTCCCGGAGCGCGCTGCATGATGCAGAAGGCCGTGTCCATGGCGTCCTCTTTGAGGATGCGGGGGCTCGGACGAAGCGAGGCTTCTTTCTGGCCGGCTAAGACGCTCCCGGCCGGAAGGGTCGTGCTCGGCGCCGTAGCCGTTCCCATTGACTCCTCCTCGTCGCGATCCGGGCACTTAGCGTTGTGCGACGAGCGGGGTTGTGACTATGTCGCGGGTATGACTTCTGGCTGTCCTTTCGAGTGACACGATGACTTCGCTATGACTTCTTGCCGCCTTCTGACAGGGGGCAGTTCCAATGCGGGACCGACGCGGTATCCCATGGGAGGGATCCGATTCCGGAGGGGACATGGACGAGGAGCGGCCGCGCACGGTGCTGTTCATGCTGGCGACCAGACGGGGCATCCGCCCTCACACGGCCTTCAGCGAGGAGTACGCGCGCGTCGCACAGGCGTTACGGAGTGAGGGATACAAGGTGGCCCCGCCACCTGGGTCGCGACACTACGAGCGCTTGCTGACGGTCGGTGGCGTCAAGACGGCACCCCACGCTCCAACGACCCGTGTTCTGGAGCGGATGTTCCAGCGGCCTATCGGGGACCTGCTGCGCTCCGCTGCCGATGAGCCTTCGGACGAGCGTCAGGGTTCAACGTGGGCTCCCTCTCCGTCTGTGCTTAGCGAAAGTGAAATGCTGATGACCGCTCGGGACGCCGCCTCTCACGCCGGTGAAGCCGCTGCGTTGCGCCTTGATGACCTGACCCTTGACCAACTCGACGACGAACTGTTGGCGCTGGCCCGCGGATACGGCAGCAAGGCCCCGGCCGAAGTCTTCGGGGAAGCGCATGGCCTGCTCCAGCGTGCGCAGGTGGACCTCGAACGCACCCGGGCCCCCGAGCAGCACACCCGGCTCTACTACGCCGCCGCGCGGGCCAGTGCGCTGCTCGCCGCCGTCTCCTTCGATTTGGGAGCGCTGGCGCCGGCCGTGTCCTTCGCACGTACGGCCGCGCAGTACGGCAAGACGATCGACCACGGCCCGGCGCAGGCGTACGCCTACGGCATGCTGGCGTTCATGGCGTTCTGGGACGGGCGCCCCAGCGAATCCGTTCGCCTGGCGAAGACCGCTCAGCAGTTCGGCGGGCTGGGGGATACCGCCCGCCGTCGCCTGTTCGCCATCGAAGCCCGCGCGCACGGACACCTGCGCGCCGATGACCAGGCGCAGCGCGCCATCCGGGCTGCTCTGGAGCAGACGAGCGGACACCGTGACGAGCTGCACGACGACATCGGCGGGGAGTTCGGGTTCGACGCTGCTCGCACCGCCATGAGCCACGCTACGACGTGCCTGCTCCTACGCGACCCCGCACACGCAGAGGAGTTCGCCACCAAGGCCCTCACCCTGCTCGGCAACCGTCCGCAGGACGAAGTGCCGATCGTGGTTTCGGGCCCGGCCGCCATCGACCTGGCCCGTGCCCGGCTGATGCGCGGTGAGGTAGAGGGGGCCCAGGAGGCCCTGAACCCGGTCTTCGAGGTGGCGCCCGGCTGGCGCGGCTCGGGCATGATGGAGCGGTTGATCGCCGCCCGCATCGAGCTGACGCGCCCCGAGTTCCGAGGCGCGCCAGCGGCCCTTGCTCTCGCCGAGCAGATCGAGGAGTTCAGCGCCCTGTCCCCGGCGCGAAGGCTTGGGGCGCAGAGCCCGTTGGCACTCGAAGCCTGAGCACTACCGGCCGAGCGCGGCCAGGATCACGGCCTCCTTCTCGGGCGTGATCCCGTGCTCGGCCCAACGGGGATGCTCCACCGGCGTTCCGCCGTCGCGGAGCCACGCCCAGGTATCCGTCACGGTCTCCGACAGTGGGCGGCACACCAGCCCGGCCGCCTGTGCCCGTGTCGACTCGATCTTCCAGACGCCGGCGTGTGTCCGCCACAACGGAAGCTCTGTCCACTGCTGCACACCGTGGTCCAGCAGCAACTTGTCGGGTGCCCAGACCAGTTGAGCGTCACCGCCCGTGGCCAGCACACAGGCCGTGAGGAAGTCGCCCATCGTCGCCCGGCCGATCGGCGCGACGCAGTTGTATGCGCCGCCGTGATCGGCCGCCGCCTGGTCGAGCGCGAAAGCTGCAACATCGCGGACGTCGATCGGCTGGATGGGCTTGTCCGGGGCGCCCGGGGCGAGCATTCGCCCCCCGCGGGCGGCACGGCTGAGCCACCAGGGCAGTCGGCCGACGTACTCGCCTGGCCCGAGGATGACTCCCGGCCGCAGGATGACCGCGCGTTCCTCGCCGAACGCCGCGGTGGTGGCCCGCTCCGCGCCCGCCTTCTGCCTGCCGTAGTACCAGTCCGGACCGTCCCAGTCGTCCGGTAGGCGCCCGTAATCGGCGTCGGCATCCGGCGGGCCGTCCAGGACTTCGGAGTCCTCCGTCAGGCGCTCACTCGGCCATCCGCGGTACGCGTTCACGGTGGAGACGTATACGTACCGGCCAGCAACCGGTTCCAGAGCGCTGGCGCCGGCGAGAACGTCACGCGGTGCCATCTCGGACGCGGACGTGTCCACCACCGCGTCCCACGGGCCTGCGCCGGCCAGCCGGGCCAGGTCTTCGGCGACGGTTCGGTCACCTCGAACCGTTTGGCCGCCCTCCGGCGGGGTTCCGGAGATGCCGCGGTTGAAGACCGTCACGTCCCACCCACGGTCCAAGGCGTCCTGAGCAACTGCGCGGCCCAGGAACCAGCTTCCGCCAAGCACGAGGATTCTCATGGTCGCGATCCTGCCGTGTCGCGCGGGAGTATGGAAAGGACGGCTTGGCGCTCCTCGCAGCGCTCGGTACCTCCGTGGGCCTCCACGTCCTCCAGCGCCTGTCGTCTCGTTTGCAGATTCTGCACACGCTCTCGACGGCGGCAGCCTGTCTCCGTACGGTTGAGCCCCAAACCGTGGCCGTGTGGGAGGGCTGATGCTCGCCTCCGCCGAGTTAGGTATCTGGACCTCCCAGGAAGCCCAGGACTTGGTCAAGGATCAAGATCCCGGCGGCCTCATTCGTCTGGGGCGTCGGCACCGGCGGTGGCGGCAGGCGGACCTCGGCGACCGTATCGGCTGCTCGGCATCGACCGTGTCGCGACTGGAGGCCAGCCGGCGAGTCACGGACATGGAGCTGTTGCGGGCGGCCGCGATGATTACCTAGGGTTGTCAAGCGAATCCCCTGGTAGTCGGTGCGTATCCTGTGAGGCACATAAGGCATGTGCAAGGGCGAGGCCACCTGGCTACCTTGGCTGCACATGCGACCCAACGCTTTCGATCTGTCTGATCCTGCTGTCCGCCGGATGCTGTCCGAAGGCCCGAGTGATCCGTTGCGGTGCACCGGGGAGTGCGAGCCGACGGAATGGGTGCAGGCGGGGGAATCCCGGAAGCCCGCGAATCCCAAGTGCCTGAACTGCGCCGGGAATGTGTGTGCGGACTGTGGTCACCTACCGGCGGAAGACGGGATTGGGGAGGCGTTCTGCCATCCGTGCGTGCAGCGGGTGCCGAGCCGTGCTGTGCCGTACGAGCCGCCCGAGGGTACCGAGGAGTACTCGGCGTTGACCGATCTGACGGGGCAGTTGGTCGCAGCCACGGGGCTGTCGCGACGGGACGTCCGTGGAGCGATCCGCCAGGAGATCGGGGTGGAGAGGCTGATGAAGGCCGATGCAGAGCAGTTGCAGCAAGCTCTGCGGTTCACCCGGGGCTGGTTGCAGCAGGTGACGCAGGGACAGTCGAAAGCCTGATCCGTACCCTGACGGCTGGCGCTCGGTCGGATACGGGTCTGGGATGGTCAGGCGCTGTCGTATGCCCACGCCCGGCCGGTCTGCCGGTACTCCTCCACGGGAATGGGATCGACGCCGGTCCCCATGCGAGCGGTGTATAGCAGGCCGTCGAGGTGGTCGATCTCGTGGTGGACGAGCCGGGCGAGGCCGCGTTCGTACACGGTGGTGACGGTTTCGCCGGTCACGGTGGTGGTCTCGACGGTGATCTTCAGGGGGCGGGGGACGAGGCCGCGGACGTCGAAGAAGCTCAGGCAGCCCTCGTACTGTTCGTCCATGGCGTCGGAGCGGTCGGTGATGCGCGGGTTGAGCAGGATGATCGCGGGTGCGTCGCCGGGCGGCTGGACGACGGCCGCCGCGCGGCCGATGCCGATCTGCGGGGCGGCGATGCCCATGCCCTTGGCGAAGGGGTGGACCTGGCCGATCCGTTCCATGGCGGCGAACAGCTCGTCGGTGATGCGCTCGGCCTCCTCGCGTTCGGCGGGCAGGTCGAAGGCGCGGGCCGGTTCGGCGAGGATGCCGGCGCCGTGCTGGACGACTCCAAGGTCTCGCATTCGCTGGCTGGGCCGCACGTCAATCACCTGAACTCCCCTTGGTCGGTCTCGCGTTCGGGTCGTGCCCGAAACCGCCACTCAAGACGGTACCGAGCATGCAGCGCGGGTGTGGTCGTGATCCATGTGAATTGTCGTAGTTCACCGTCGTCGCTGCGGACGGGTGGGGTCCGCAGCGGGGAGGCTTCGGCAGTCATGGAGGTCTCGGTGCCCCAGACGACAGGGTCGAGGGCGGCGGGGAAGACGAGCTGGACTTCCAGTTGCTCGGTGGGCAGACGTACGGCTCGCTGGAACCAGTTGCCCCACTTCTCGTCGCCGACGGTATAGGCGTACTCGATCCACACGGACTCGCCGGGATAGAGCGGGAAGCGGCCATGTTCGTTGTCGAACAGCAGCCACACTTCCTTGAAGGCGTCGCGGTCGTGCTTGGCCTGCCAGCGCATCGCCTCGCCCCGGCAGGTGGCGGTGAGGTCGAGTTCATCCCAGGTCAGCGGGTGGGCCCGGTAGTGGGCGTTGGACCGCTCGGGATCGCCGGGGTAGCGGTCGACGCTGATGCGGATCAGGTAGCGGGTCACCGGCTCGGTGCCGGTGTTCCGAAGCAGTCTGCGCATGGTGAGCCGGTAGGAGCGGCCGTCGTACTTCAGGCAGGCAGCGTCGTGTTCAACGATGAGGGCGGATCCTGTGGCATACGGCTGTTCGGCCGCGCGCGGGGCCGGCGGTGCCGCGGCCGGGCGCTTGGCCCGCGTTTCGCGGGCCTTGGCCTGTTCGTAGTCGCACCAGCGCCGCCAGATCGCCTTGCCTGCGTTCAGGGCCTCGTCGGCGAGGCGGGCGAACTCCTCGCTGGGCTTGTGGCGGCCGGATTCCATGTGGCTGATGTAGGACGGGTCGAAGCCCATGGCCTGCGCGAGTGCACGCTTGGACATGCCGCGTACTTCCCGCCAGTGAGCAAGTTCGGCCGCGAAGTCCTGGGCCGCCTGCTCGACGGTGATCTCCTTGCCCTGCGCGTCCATCGAAGCCCCGCCCCGCGTCATCGTCAGTGAGCATGAATGAACCGTGAGTGATCCCAGTTCATCATCCCGTCACGCCTCACGTCGCCGGTTTCCTTCCCTCACCGACCCGGATTGATCCGTCCGGGCTGACGAGGGAGGGCGACACCGACATGCATGTGCTGTACCTGCTGAACATCTCCAACCCCGACCGGCTGTCGGCGGATTCGGGGTGGATCTTCGCGGATCTGCTCGCCCCGGCGATGGCGGACGCGGGCGCCGAGGTGACCGTCGCCGCCCCGGCCCCGGCCGGGGACGACCGCTGCGGCTTCCACCAGACCAGGGTGCCCGGGACGAAGTACCGTGCCCGCTTCTCGGCGGACATCGACGAGCTGGTGGCGCTGATCCGTCAGACGCGGCCGGATGTGGTGGTGGCCAACCAGATCGAGGAGGCGCCGGCCGTCCGCACCGCCCTGCTGGAGGCCCGGTCCGATGCTCTGCTGGCCGGGTACTGCCACTACCTGCCGTTCTCCTTCAACGGCGGCGGCCAGCTCTTGCTGGATCCGTCCCTGAACGACGCGGGGTTGGGCAGGCCGGTGCTGCTGGCGTTCGCCGCCGGCCTGGCCGCCTGTGACCGGGTGCTGGTCCACTCCTCCACGGCCGCCTCCTGGGTGTCGGCCGCTGCCGCCCGGATGACCGTGGACCTGGGTGAGAAGCTGCGGGTGGTGCCCGCGCCGAGGGACGAGCGCCTGGTCCGCGACCCGGCCACCGCCCCGGCCGCCTACGGAACCGGAGGGGCGATCGGCATCTACAACCACCGCCTGTACGCGCACTACGGCACCGAGCAGTTCGTCGCCCTGGCCCGCGAGCTGGCCGCCACGGGCACTATCCGGCTGCGGGTGATGGACCTGTTCGGCCGGCGCCGCACCGAACGCACCGGCCTGGACGACAGCCCCGAGAAGATGCGCGAGAAGCTCGCCGCGCTGCCGCACGTCCAGGTCGTCTCCGACCGCGGCGACCGCGTCCGCTACAAGACCCTGCTGGCCGGCGCCCGCTTCGGCATCGCCCCGTTCAGGCCCGGATGCCCGTGGTCGATGAGCGTGATCGACTGCCAGGGCATGGGCCTGCCCGTGATCTCGCCCCGTCTGGGCTGGCTCGCCGAGCACATCGACCCCGAGCTGTGCTTCACCACCGCCGAGGAGGCCGTGGCCCTGGCCGAACGCCTGGCCACGGACGACGAGTTCCACGCCGTGCACGCCAAGCGCGCGCACGCCTCTACCGCAGACTTCACCCCCGCCCTGGTCGCGGCCCGCTACCTGGAGGCCGTCGCGTGACCCTGTTCGACGCGGTCTTCCTGTCGTACGACGAGCCGATGGCCAACTCCCTGCACTCCCGGCTCCAGCGGACGCTGGGCGGCACGGTCAAGCGCCTGCACGGCGTGCACGGGATGCGCCGGGCCTACCGGCTGTGCGCCGAGGTCGTCGACCGTGAGCAGTTCTTCCTCGCCGACGGTGACTTCGCCATCGACAACGGGTTCGACGCCTCCGGCGTCGAGCCGCTGGCCGAGGGGGTGTCCATGCGGGTGTGGCAGGCGGTCAACCCGGTCAACGGCCTGTCCTACGGTTACGGCGGGCTGAAGCTGATCCGCCGCAGTGCCCTGCGCGAGATGGGCGAGGCCGTGGACGTGCTGGCCGCGCTGCCCGGCCGGATCGAGTTCGCTCCCCAGAGGGCGGGGATCACCCGGTTCAACCAAAGCCCGTTCCACGCCTGGAAAGCGGGCTTCCGCGAGTGCGCGATGCTCGCCCGCGGCAGCGAGTACGGCATGGCCGATGACGATGCCCGTCAGCGCCTTCAGGCCTGGACGGCCAGCCGGGAGGGCGAGTTCGCCGCCTACGCCGCCGCCGGGGCCCGGGAAGGTGTCGCCTTCACCCGCGAGGCCGTGCGGGACGTGAAGCAGTTCGACCAGCTCAATGACCCTGTGTGGCTGCGGGAGCGCTTCACCGCCGCTCACGGCGACCAGGCGGTTTCCGGGTGACCGGCCCGCTGGTCCTCATCGAGCCCCATGCTCACCGCCTGGGCGGGCACCCGCAGCGCACGCTGTCGGCCCTGGCTTGGGCCAGGCCCGGCAGTGTGGTCATCGCCCCGTACGGAGTCGCGGCCGAGGCGGTGGGAGCCTTGCGCGAGGCCGGTGCCCGGCTGGTGACCGCACCGGCCGGCTGGGGTGCTGCCGTGCTGCTGGCCGCCGCCCGCGCGGCGGCCGGGTTCTCTGCGGCCGGACAGCGGGTCTTCCGCTCGCGCCGCTGGCCCCGCCGGGTGCGACGGTGGCCGCACCAGCTCACGCTGATCGCCCGCTGCCTGACCGAAGCGTCCGCCCTGCGCAGTGCCCGCCGCCTTGAGCCCTGTGCGGACGCGGTGGTGATCCTGACCGCGAGCGAGGCCCTGCACGGTGCCGCCGCCTTGCTCGGCGGCCAGCCGCATCTGCGGTTCGTCCACGAGCAGGCCACCACTGAGGACACCATCGTGCGGTGGCTGGGCCGGCTCGCCCGCCGCGGCGAGCAACAGGTGATCGCCCTGGCCCCCACCCGTGCGGTCGGCGACCAGCTCACCGCGTCCTTCCCCGACTTGCCCGCGGTGGTGGCCGCCTACGCGGTCGATGACGGCCGCCGCCTGAGTGACGCCGAGCGCGACGGCGGACGGGCCGCGTTCGACATCCCCGCCACCGACGCCGTGGTCTGCCTGGTCGGCGGCTGGTGGCCCTACAAGGACATCGAGACCATCGATGCCGCCCTGGCCCGGCTGAAGGAACCGCTGCACCTGGTGGTCACCGGCCGCCCCCTTGATGAGCAGGTCCTCCAGCGATGGCGGGCCCTGCCCGGCCTGCGGCTGCACACGGTGCCCGGCCCGGTCACGGACAGCGTGCTGCGGCTCGTCTACGCCGCCGCCGACGCCGCTCTGGTCGCCCGGCGTCCCGGTGTCGGCAAGGAATCCGGGCTGGTGATGGACGCCGCCCGCCTCGGCGTCCCGCTGATCGTCTCCGACAACGATGCGGCCCTGGCCGCCCGCCTGCACGGCCAGCCCTGGGTCCTGACCTTCCCCGCCGGCGACCCGGACGCCCTCGCCGATGCCCTGCACACCGTCATCCGTCAGCCGCCCGAACTGCCCGGCCCCGACGCCCCGGCACGGCTGGGCATGCGCACAGCCGCCGAACAGGCCGACCTCCTCACCCGCACCTTCGCCTCCCTCACCACGAAGGAGTCCCGATGCTGAGCACACCGCCTGCCCTGATCGCCGTGATCGGACCCGTCGAGCCGCCGTTGCTGACCGCCTGGGTCCGCCACTACCGCCAGCTGGGCATCGAGCGGTTCCTGATCGCCTTCCACTTCCCCGATCACGTCTCGGAGATCCGCCGGCACGAACTCCAGGCCGCCGCCCATGAGGTGGGCGTCACCCCCGCCCACATCAGCACCGGCCCCTGGCACGAGCACACCAACGTCGAACTGCGGGACGCCCTGCGGCACCGGGCCGGACCGGGCTGGCACCTGCTCGCCGACGCCGACGAGTTCCACCAGTACCCCGGCCCACTGCACCAGGTGATCACCCACGCGCACAAGACCGGCCACCGCGTGGTCGGCGGACTGATGCTCGACCGGGTCACCGCCAGCGGACGCCTGACCGGCTGGCGCCCCGAAGGCGGACTCGACCTCGCCTACCCGCTCGGCGGCCACCTCACCCACCGGCTCCTGCAGGCCGACCCGCGCAAGATCGTCCTGGCCCGGCACGACGTCGCCGTGGCCTCCGGCAACCACCGCTCTCCCGGCCACCGCCCCGATCCGGACCGCATCTGCGCGGTGCACCACTTCAAGTGGCGCGACGGCGTCCGGCAGGACATCGAACGCAGGGCCGCCCGCTCCGCGGACGGCACCTGGCAGACCGCCTCCCCGGCCCGGCTCGCCGAGGCCCGCCGCCTGCTGGCCCACCTCGGCGAGCACGGCGGCGGCATCAACACCAGCGACCCCCGGTTCGCCTTCCGCCGCGTGAGCCTGGCCCGGCTGGCGGCGAACTGGCTGGCCGAGGCCCGCGGCATCGTCACCGCTTGGCGGCCGTACGCCTACAGCGGCCAGGATTGACCGACAATGGCCATGCTCGCAGGCAGCTCCGCGCGGAAAGGGATGAGCACGTGCCCCTCGCCGTTCTCCTGGCCGGCCTGACCGGCTCCGGGAAGACCACCGTCGCCCAGGCCCTGGCCGCCCGCGGCTTCACCCGGCTGTCCGTGGACGAGGAGGTACACCGCCTCCACGGCCGCTACGGCGTGGACTACCCCGAGCACACCTACTTCGAGCGGGAACGGCCCGTGGTCGAGGCGATCCGCCAGCGGTTCGTCAAGGAACTGGCTGCCGGCAAGGACGTCGTCCTGGACCACGGGCTGTGGCGCCGCAGCGAGCGCGACGCCTGGCGGCAGGCCGCCCACGAAGCGGGCGGCCATCCCCTGGTTGTGCACCTCCCCGCCGACCGCGACGAGCTGTTGCGGCGCCTGGCCGAACGCAACCAGCGCCAGGACGCCAACGCCCTCACCGTCACTCCCGAAGCCCTCGACGACTTCTTCGCCCGCTTCGATCCCCCGGACGACGACGAGGACGTGATCGTCTACAGCGGGGATCCGGAACTGCTGGTGGCGACGCTCCGCGACGCCCGCCAGGGCTGACGCACTGCTGCCACTCACAAGGGTGCAGCCTGTCTGCGACTTGACCCGGAAACCACGCTGTTCACCCCAGCACGGCGTCGACTCCGCGTGTTCTTCCGCACCTTGGAGATCAAACGGAGTGCATTCGTCTGATTACCCTGTGCGCTCATCCTATCGGCTCAATGAGGAATCCGTATGAGCTACACAGAGCAGGACGTGCGGGCCGCGGAAGAGGTTGACGAACACCATGTCGCAGTCTGCGCCTCCGGTATCTCGTCGCGCTCGTAGCGGTACTCGGCGTACAGGGTGATGGTGCCGACCTCGACCGGAATCCAGCGCGACTGTCGCGACTTGGCGTAGGCGTGGTTGCTGTTCAACCGGCGCCGCACGTGCACGTGCGGGCCCTCGATCCGGCAGCCCAGCGGGGCGGAGTCGGGCAGGAAGTGCATGTCCTCCCGCCGCAGCCCAGGGCCTCGCCGATGCGTATCCCGGTGACCGCCAGCAGCGAGACGAGGAACCGGTCACGGGCGTGCGTAGCGCAACCGACGAGGCTTGGTCGACATACGCGTCTACCGGCGCGCGCGAACACATGCCCACAGCGCCCCCACGGCGGCGACGGCGAGGGCCTGAAGCGCTCCGGTGCCACCTCCGGGCGTGCTCACCTTCGCACCGGCTACGAGTATGCCGGTGGTGATCAGGAAGTATGGAAGGGTAAAGAGGATGGTGCGACCGGTGCGGATCGGGTTCACTGCTTCCTCTCCTTCATCGAGAAGCGGCAAGGCGCCGAAGCTGTTGACGGATGGCGTTGAGGTTGGATTCGGCCTGGGGGATGGGAATCTCTTGTAGTAGAGAGGTGATCTCCTCCGCCTCAGTCAGGGAGTGGGATCGGGGGAGGCGTCGCCAGCAGCCAACTGCGTTGCCGACGGCGCGGATGGTCGTCTTGTGCGTCGGTCCGAGGAGACTGTGCCACGCCCTGGCGATGAAGATCCAAATCTGTAGAGCGTAACGGTCGTCGCGCATGAGCCATGCCAAGTCGCCGCGAACGCTTCCGGCAGCCAGCGTGTACAGGTGAGTTGGGCCGAATTGCGCGGTCAGTTCGCTTATGAGTTCATCTGCGCTTGTGGCGGCCTCTGGGAAGCGCCCCACTCTGGCGGTGGCGCAGATCCCTTCAAGCCGTGACCGGTACGGCTCGGGTAGCGGCTCGAACGGACGGTCCGGAGCGAGAGGTTCGTCCCACGGCAATGCGACGGGGGGTTGGGTGCTGGACGGGCCTGGTGGTGCGGCCACCTGGGTGCCCACCTGCGCAGCCCCCTGTGCCTTGGCCGAGTCGTCCGAGAGCGGCTCGCTGGTGCCGTCCCTGTTGACCTGGATGGCCAGGGTGTAGTGAGCCTGCTCGTCATGGATGACGGCGCGGACAGGGGCTTCGAGAGCTGCGGCCTCCAGCTGAAGATGGGAGAGGACGGCTTCGTTGAGCGAGGCGCCCGGCGGTGGGGCGAAGAACTCGTCATCGATGAAGCACGTGCCGTCGGTGGTGATGCGAACCTGGACCATCGCGTCGGTGGCGTTCATGGCGTCTACTCCATCCTGTTCGAGAGAGGGGTCAGATCGTGCTGGTGCCGCCGGCGTCGGGGAAGGCGGGTTCGGCCCAGCCCCGATAGCGCAGGCGCCAGGTGCCGTCGGTGATGTCCTTGCGGTGAACGATGCCGATGGTCCCGGCGCTCAAGACGTCGTTGCTGGCGACCATGTCGTCGCCCAGGTACAGCGCGACGTGGCCAGCGGACTCGCCGGTGTCGTAGAACAGCAACGCGCCGGCCGGCGGGTTGTTGTCGCCGGGGTGGGCGAGACCCATGTCGACCAAGCGGGCCCAATGCGCGTTGGCGGTCACTGATCCGCTGTTTCGCCAACCGTAGGCCTGGGCAACGAAGTTGTCGCATCGCCGATACCAGCCGGTGCTTCCGGCGGCCCGGCGAGCCGCGCTGATCGCCTGGGCTGGGGTGCGGGGGTTCTTCGCCGTGAAGTGGGCGGCCGGGTCATCGCTGCCGTCGCTGTCGCATCCGGTGGACACCGAGGTCACAGCATGGGTGCCCCACGTTTTGGCGACGAGAGCGCCAGCGTCCTGCTCCCACTTGGCGTATGCGTCAGGGGTTCCGCTTCTCTGGACGGACTGGGCGACTTTGGTCAGGGGCTTGGTCTGCCAGTCAGTGACTTTGAGCAAAGCGTCGTAGAACTTGCCGGATGCGTAGACTGGGTCAGTCAGCTGGGCGACCGTTCCCCATCCCTGACTCGGGCGTTGCTGGAAAAGGCCGACGCTGTCCCGGTCGCCATGGTCGAGGTTGTCGAGACTTGATTCCTGCATTGCCGTGGCCACCGCTATGACCGCGGCGCGCGGGGCGAGACGCCGGGTTCGAGCGACGTTGGTGATCGTGGCCGCGTTGCGTACCCGGGCAGCGCTCCACGTCGCATGGGTCTGCGGGCCCTGTGGGTCGAGCGGGACGATGACCTGGGAATCGGTGGGCTGGGTCGATCCGTCGAATTTCACCGGGTCGCCGGCCGAACCAGGGCCGCTCTGTCCGTTGCCGACGGGCTGCAGACCGCCGTTGCAGGTCTGGGCGTTGGCCTCGCCGGTCGCCCCGGCCACGACCAACGTGCTCAGCGCCATCACCGACATGAACGCCGCGAATACCGCGATGGCGACGTTGCGAACGGCCTTCACCCGACCTCCCGTCATAAACAGATGTGAATGACAGGGTCAAGTAGAGCATTACCTACCTCCCGTCGGCTATCAAGATGTGCCGACCTCCGGCACCGCCCCGCCAAAGAGGGCGAGGACGGCGGCTGTGCTGATGCGCCACTCACCGCCGACCTTGCGGCCGGGGATCTCGCCGCGTTGGAGGCCGGCCATCACTGCACCCTTCGTTGTCCGCAGCCAGTCAGCAGCTTCCTCGGCGGTCAGAAAGTCGGGCATTAGGCATGCTCTGACCTGCGTATTTGGCGCCACGTCAAGTCTTACTCGTGGGTCTTCGGCGGTGGGCCTCTCTGGCATGCACCTACCTCGCGCAGAACTCGGCCGAGGCGCCACCGGTGGGCCTCGGCTACCGAACGGGTGATCGTAGGCGTACCCTAGCCCGTCGTCAGGTCTATAAACAGTTGTTGTCAAGCCTGGGTGTCTGTACGTTGAGGCCGATTCGGTCCGTACTGGCCCAGTTCCGCGACGCGAGGACGTGGAAGGAGTGACGATGTCTGTCGCGCACCATGTGGTGACGCTGGCCGCCAACGGCAGCATCGGGAATCTGGTCAATGGGATAGCCCCGGACTGGGGGCCGTTTGCCGCACTGGGCAATACGGCGCGCACTGTGATTCAGGCGATCATGGCTGGGGTGGTACTCGCGCTGCTGGGCCGGGCGGCTCTCGGCGCTTTCCACATCAAGGTGGGTGAGGGCCAGCACGATGTGGCGCAGGTCTCCAAGGGCAAGAAGGAGGTCGGCGGTTCCCTGATCGGCGCGTTCGTCGTCGGGTCGCTCGGCACGATCTTCACGATCGTCTACGGCATGGGGATCTGAGATGACACGCAACTCCCCACCCCCGCGCCGTGGTACCAAGACGCTGGGCGGAGACAGCAGCGGACCGGCACAGACCAGCAAGCCCTGGTGGCGTGGCGCGGCGGTCGCCGGCGGGCTGTTCTTGGTCCTGCTCGCCCTGGCCGTCGTGGTCAACCTCGATCGGAGCGGTAGTTCTACTGACCCGAGCCGCACTTCCAGCCCCGGCCCGACGCACGGTGCGGCGCCGGGGAAGAACACTGGCGGTGCAGGCGGGAATCCGCAGACCTCCGCCTTGAAGATGGTCGACGGCGTTCCGGTTGGCTATCCCCACTCCCAGGCCGGCGCGGTGGAGGCCGCGGTCAACTATCAGATCGCCCGGTCTTCGGCGAAGTACTTCACCGACACGACTACGCGACACAAGATCATCGCCGCGATGGCGACATCGGAGGCGCGCGACAGGCTGACCGACAACGACGACACCGGCATGAAGCAGGTGCTCTCCTCGCTCGGCATCGGCGACGTCAACGCCGCCGGCCTCGTGGCACGGGCTGCGGCCATGGGCACCAAGACCGTCAGCTACACCGACCAGGTCGCCACTGTCGAGGTCTGGATGGCCGGGCTGATCGGTACGACCAGCGACAAGGCGCCGCTTCCCGTCTCGGCGTCCTGGACCACCTACACACTCACTCTCCAGTGGCAGAAGGAGGATTGGAAGCTTGCGTCAGTCACATCGGTGAACGGTCCGACGCCGGTATCCACCGGCAGCGAACCGAGCTCGGTCAACGACTTCCGCACAGCTGATCAGGAGTTCGATGCGCCTCCATATATCGGCTGAGAGGAGGCAGCGCCTGCGTACGCGAATCCTTGCACTGATTGGGCTAACGACCACTTTCCAGGTGCTCTTCGCGGCAAGGCAGGCGCACGCCAACGAGTTCAGCGACTGGTCGTGTAAGAACATCCCATTCGCGGACAAGATCTGCCACACGGTCGAGGCCACCAACAAGGCCGTCGACTTCATGAGTGACCCGCTGGGGTACATCGCGCAGTTCTTCAACAACGCGGTGACCTCGCTGTTCACGCAGATGATCAAAGCCCTGCTGTCGACCACCCGGATCGACTGGGGTAACCCGGGCTTCCTGCGCACGTACAGCATGGCGTTCGCTGCTTCCACCGTGCTTACCGTGATCCTCTGGCTGATCGCCGCGGCCAAGCGTGCTCTGCAAGGAGTCCCGCCGTTGCAGGCGTTGGGTGAGTCGATCGGCTTTCTTTTGATCTCGGTGGTGGTCTCGGCTCTGGCACCAGCCGCCGTTGCTTACGTCACGGAGCTGTTCGACGAGGCTGCCGAGGCGATGTTCGCACCGGTCGCCGGGGACGCGGCGAGCATGGTGGTCACCGTCACCGCCGGGATGGCCGCGCTGATGGCGATTCCAGGCGGCGCGGTCATCGTCATCTTCCTGGCGATGTGCATGCTCACCGCTGTCGCCGGGGTGTGGCTGGAGTTGATCGTTCGCAACGCGCTAATTCTGGCGGGATTGGTGTTCGGCACTTCAGTGTTCAGCGGGCTGGTGGACAAGAGCCTGTGGAACCACACCAAGCGGTGGATCGGCGTCATGGGTGCCGTCATCGCCAGCAAGTACGTCACCTTGACCACGATCGCCCTGGCCACAGGCATGCTGTCCACCAGCGGCCACGGGGACGTGTCGGTCGTCCAGGCGTTCGGAACGGTCTTTACCGCGCTCGCCTTGCTCTTCTTGGCGCTGTTCTTGCCGTTCTCCTTGGCGAAGTACCTGCCGCTGGTCGGGGACGAGTTGCAGCACATGTACCAGGCCCGCGACGACCTCAAAGGCCGGGCGCAGAACCTCGGCAGCCAGGTTGGTGACACCTTCGGTGAGCTCAGAAGCCGGTTTGGCGGCGCATCGGGCGGCGGAGGCGACGGCTCTGCCGCAGTCGGTGGTGGAGGCGCCGATGGCGACGGTGACGGCGGTGGCGCTGAGGTAGAGACCGGCGTCGGGGAGGAAGCTGCGGGAGCGGAGGCCGCAGCGGCGTCCACCGGGGTCGGCGCGGCTGTCGTGGCAGGTGAGAAGGGCGTCGACATGGCCAAAGGGCAGGCCGAAAAGGCGGCCGACCGGGCCGTGGAGGGCGCCACCGAAGGCACCGCCGACGAAGCCCCCGCTGCCCCGGACACGCCATCGCGCGGTCCGGAGACCGGTGAGGGCAGAGCCATTGCGGGTGGATCAGGGACGGTTGAGTCGAGCCCCGGTGGCCCGGCGGGCGTCTCCACCGACCTCATGCCGCCTCACGCCACGCCCGCACACGACCACACCGCTGGAGGCGGCGATGGGGTCGGCGCTCCGGCGGCTGCACCGCCGTCATGGCCGCCCTCCGAGCCGGCGGCCGAGGAGCCAGCACCGCAACCTGCCGATGATCAGCCGCGATGACCGACTCCCCGATCGGAATTTGTTCGATGCGTACATTCACGTTCCCGAGGCCGCGGCCACGCGGCTTGCTCGGTCGGAAGCTGGAGGCCGACGAACAACTCGTCCTAGGCGTCGGGTTCGTCGGAGGCATGATCCTGGTCTGGGTGCTGAGCGGCGTCGTTCTCAAGCTCATCGCGTTCTCGGTGATCGCAGGAAGCTGTGCCTGGGCGACGCTTGCCCCGTACAAGGGGCGGACCTACCTCAAGTGGTTCGAGATCAACCGGACCTACAAGAAGCTGCTGCGCGACGGCTCGCTGCTGTACCGGTCGAAGGCGCCGACCGCGGGCCGGATGGTCGACGGCCGCCGGGTGCTCATCGACGTGCCGCCGGGTGTACCGCAGGACATGGAGTGGATCTCGGCGCGCACCGCGTTCGGGCAGATCGCCATCCTCCTGCAGCCGCACGAGCTGATGTTCACCGCGGCGGTCGAGGTCGAGGCGATGCGGGACTTCGGGAGCCTGGACACCGACGACAAGGAGGCGCTGATCCGGGCGTACGAGTTCCTGCTGAAGTCCACGGCGGACGGCGGCGGGCGGATCCGCCGCCTGCAGTGGATCGCCCGGATCATCCCCACCGACCCCAACGCGCACGTGCGGGACGCGGCCGCGCGCCGCGACCCGCACGCCCCGGCCTGGCTGGACCACTCCTACGGCGAGCTGGTCCGGCAGGTCGCCGTGACCGCCGAGGACCGCCGGCTCATCCTCGCGCTCGGCATCCCCTACACCTCCGAACTCGTCGCCGAAGCCCGCCGCTACAACACCCTCCACGAGGGCTACGCGGTCACCCTGGGCAAGGAAATCGAGTCGTTCATCCGCTCCCTCGCGCGTGGCCAGCTGCGGCACGTGCGCAACCTGGATGAGGCCGCGCTCGCCTCCTACCTGCACCACGCTTACGACCCGAGCCACTGGATCGACGACACCACCGGCATGGACCGGGTCACCGCCTGGCCCGCCGAGCTGGACGCCCGCCCGGCCGACCACATGGTCTCCCGCAGCTGGGAGGCCTCCCCCGACGCGTGGCACTCGCGCACCGCCTGGGTCAAGGAGTGGCCGGTGCTGCCGGTCGGGATCAACTTCCTCGCCCCGCTACTGCTCTACGTCCAGGACGTCATCATCTCGATGTCGGTGACCATGGACCTCGTTCCCACCGACCAGGCCATCACCGAGGCGATGGCGGACGCCACCAACGAGCTCGGTCAGGCGGACAAGCGGGCCGGGAAGATCGAGGACCCGCGCGAGCAGAAGGCGCAGAAGGCGTCCCTGTCCACGATGCAGGAGATCGCCAACGGCGCGGCCGGTATCCGCCTGGCCGGCTGGGTGACCGTCACCTCCCCCAGCAGCGAGGGCCTGCGCCGCGATGCCGACACCGTCCGCAACGCCGCCACCCGCAGCGGGCTGCGCCTGGAGTGGTGCGACAAGGAGCACCACCGGGCCTTCGCCAACACGCTGCCGTTCAGCGGCGGCCTGCTCAAGGAAGGGCGCTGATCGCCGTGCTGGAGATGCTGCGTACCCAGACCCAGACCAGGCGCCGGGCGATCCGCTCGACCTCCACCAATGCCTGCGGCCTGTACCCGGCCGTGGGCGCGGCCAGCATGGACCCGCGCGGTGTGATCATCGGCCGGGAGGCCTACAGCGGCAAGGCGTACATCTTCGACCCGTTCATCCTGTACGACCCGAAGGCGCGCGTGCGCCTGCCCAGCCCGCACGTGCTGGTGCTCGGCAAGTCCGGTCACGGCAAGTCGGCGCTGGAGAAGACCTACGTGTTGCGTCAGCTGCGCTTCCGTGACAGAAACTTCTGCATCCTGGACGCCCAGGGCGAGGACGGCAGCGGCGAGTGGGACGGCATCGCGCGGGAGCTGGGCATCACGCCGATCCGCCTGGTCTACGGGGATGCCGACTCAAGCGAGGGCATCCGCATCAACCCCCTCGACGCGCGCATCCCGGCCGAGCACCAGTTCAAGGTGCTGGTGTCCATGATGGAGATCCTGGCCGGCGGGCCGCTGTCGTCGCAGACGAAGTTCGCCCTTGCCGAGGCCCACAAGGCGGCCTCCGCCGCGGCCCGCGCCAAGGGCCGGGTGGCGGTGCTCTCCGACGTCCTGGACGCGCTCACCGCCCCGCGCCAGGCCCTGCTCGGCCAGCAGCCGGTCACCCCGCAGGAGTTGATCGAGTGGGGCCAGCCGGCCGCGCTGGCGCTGGACGAGTTGTGCAACCCCGACCGTGACCTGGCCGGGCTGTTCGACGGTCCGACCAGCGAGGGCATCGACCTGGACGCCCGGCTGATCGTCTTCGATTTGACCAGGCTGCCGCGCGAGGGTGAGGCCATGCCGCTGCTCATGGCGGTCATCGGCCCGTGGGTCCGCTTCGGCTGGATCAAGCCCGGCGACAACATCAAGCGCACCCTGATTGTCGAAGAGGCCTGGCACATCCTCAGCCACCGCCCCGTCGCCCGCCTGTTCGAGGAGCTGGTCCGTTACGGGCGAAGGCTCGGGCTGTCGTTCTGGGCGATCCTGCACCACCTGGCCGACCTGGTCCTGGAGGAGGCCCCGGAGGCGGCCGCGATCCTCAAACTGACCGCGACGCGCGTGGTCTACCACCTGGACAGGGACGAGGCCGAGAAGACCTCCGACTACCTGGGACTGACTTCCTGGGCCCGCAAGTCCCTGCCGGACGGGGCGAACATCTGCGCCCCCGGGCGGGCGATCTGGCAGGTCGGCTCCCGCATCAACCTTGTCGAGCACATCCGCACGGCGACCGAGATCCGGTTGACCGACACCAACCGGCGCATGACGGAAAAGGCCGGCTCCGAGGCCGCGCCGCCCGCCGCGCCGATGGTCCGTCTGCGCAAAGGGGCCGCCGCATGATGCCCAAGGCCGCTGTCCCGAAGACCGCCGTGCGGCTGCGGCTGGGCCGCGACGCGCTCTGGGTGATCCCCCTGATCGGCGCGTTCGTGCTCACCGCGCTGCTGTGGTTGTCCGCGGTGCTCTCCGGGCTGCTGCAGCACGGCCGGCCCGCGGCGGTCGGCTGGAACGCCGCCGGAAGCGGCATCCTCGCGGTCCTGACCCATCCCGGCGACCCGGCAACCGTTTGGCCCGGCAGCGGGGTCGGCGGGCCCGTCGCCTTCTGGGCCTGCTTCGTGGTGCTGCTGGCCGGCTCCGGCTACGGGGCGTGGAAGGGCTACTGGCGGTGGAAGCGGCGCGGGGCCGACGGCGCCGACGGCATGGCCACCGCCGCGCAGCTGGAGAAGGCGATGGGGGAGAAGCAGGCGCTGGCCCGGGCCGCCTCCCTGCGGCCGATCATGTACGAGAAGGACCCTGCTTCGATCACGATCCGGCACGTCGCGGTGAACATCGGGGCCTCGGACCCCACGGACATCCGCCTGTGGGTGACGATCGAGGAGAGTCTGGTCCTGGTCGCGCCGCCGCGTGAGGGCAAGACGAGCCAGATCATCCTGCCCGGCATCCTGGACTTCGAAGGTACGGTGCTGGCCACCAGCTCTAAGACCGACGTCCTCTACAACACCGCGGTGCTGCGCAAGAAGCACGGCCCGGTGTGGGTGCTCGACCCGACCGGGCTGTCCGGCTGGCCGAACCAGCTGCGGTGGCCGCTGACCGCCGGGTGCGAGCGCTACCAGATCGCCCGCAAGCGGGCCGAGACGCTGGTCGCCACCACCAAGAGCGAGGAAGGCACCTCCAACGGCGGGTATTTCTCCCTCAACGCCAAGACGCTGATCACCTGCTGGCTGCACGCCGCCGCGCTGAACAAGCGCCCGGTGTCCGACGTGCTCAGCTGGGCGGCCGACCCGGACAACCGGGAGGCCGTCGACCTGCTCGCGCTGCAGGGCAAACACGCCCTCGCCGAGGCCCTGGCCGGCCAGCACGCGGCGGCGGAAGAGGAGCGCAGCGCCACTTGGCGCACCGCCCAGCAGTCCTTCATCGCCCTGTACGACGACAAGGTCGCCGAGATCTTCGCCCCCGAGGGCGACGCGGACGTCTTCGACATCGAGAAGTACCTCACCGAGGGCGGCACGCTGTTCCTGATTGGCGAAGACGAGGAGGGCTCGGCGCTCGCGCCGCTGAACGCCGCTTTCGCCAAGGCGCTGTTCGACACGGCCAAGGCGATCGCCGGGCGGGCTCCCAACGGCCGGCTGCCCATCCCGCTGGGCTGCTTCCTCGACGAGCTGGCCAACGTCGCCCCGCTGCCGGAGATCCCCAGCCTGATGTCGGTCTCGGGCTCGCAGAACATCTTCATCATGGCCGTCCTGCAGTCCTACGCCCAGGCCGAGGAGCGGTGGGGGCAGCTGGGGGTGCGCAAGATGTACGCGGCCGGAACCGTGAAGATCTTTCTCGGTGGCATCTCCGACCCCGAAGAGCTCAAGGCGTACTCGGCGCTGGCCGGTGAGTTCGACGAGGACGTCGCCTCCATCTCCGACGACGGCGACCGCGTGTCGGTGTCCACCTCGCTGCGGCGCCGCGCGGTGCTGGAGCCGGCCGACATCCGCATGATCCCCGAGCGGGGCGGACTGGTCTTCCACCGCCGCACCCCGGCGACCCTCGTCCGCTTCACCCGCGCCCACGAGGGACCGCGCGCGGAGGAGATCAAGGCCGCCACCCGGGAGGCCCGCGAGATCGTGGCGGGCCGCCGGGTGACGCTGGGCAAGGCGGGCCGCGCCGATGGCTAACGGATTTGACGACCTGTTCAAGCAGCTGGCCACGATCAACGACGAGATCGTCTCGCTGAACGCCGAGCTGGTGCTGCAAGCCGAACGCTTGAAGATCCTGGAGGAGGACCGCGACGCCGCCGGGGGCGCAGGCGGGGCGGGGAGCGGCGCAGGCGGAGACGGCGAGGAGGAAGAGGAGCGCGTCGCCGGCGCCCCGGTGTGCTGGGACGACCTCGAAGAGGCCGAACGCGCCGCGTTGTGGCGCGAGTTCGTCGCGTGGGTCATCTGGATGGCCGACCGCTACGAGGTGACCAACGACCAGATCCCGCGGCAGTGCTGGTGGCAGCACGGCGCCGTGGTCGAGGAGCTGACCGCGCTGTGGACCTCCCACCAGTCGGCCTACGCCCAAGGTGAGGACGCCGGGTCCGCCCCGTACCTGTGGCAGGACGCTCTCGCCCGCGCGATCGAGCGGATCGGCCGCCTGTGGGTCGGCACCTGCCGCAACGGCCAGCACCGGGACCGCCACCGCGAGCAGTGGGACGGCGACGAGAAGTACCTCGCCACGATCCTCGCCGCCCAACCCGCCCCCGCCGAGGACGACACGAGCGCCGAGGCCGGTGGGGACGGCGAGGACTCCGCTGATCCGCCGGGCGAGGAGTCCGGAGACGATGACACCCCACTTGACGGCGAGTAACCCCTAGGAGATCGCGATGGCAATGAACCGGTACGGCGTCGAGGCGCGCGCCTACTGGCGGCGGTGGCTGCCCAAGCGCTACGCCGCCATCCCCGACCCGATGGCCTTCTTCACCAACCTCGGTGAGCAGGTCGAGCAGCAGGTCGGCGACCTGTGGGACCAGATGGTGATCAACGACCAGCCGCCGGCGGACGAGACCCACGAGCAGCGCGTCGGGCGGCTGGGGATGCTCAAGGCCCGCGCCGAGTACGAGGTGCTGGGCGAGCTGGTGCGGCTGTCGCCCGAGCCCGAGGCCGCGGCGGAAGCCGAGGCCGACGACGGGCTGCTGGAGAGCGACGAGCAGTTCGCCGCGCGCATGCAGCACGTCCAGGAGCACACCGAGTGGGTCAGCTCCACCGCCGACGCCCTGGTCGACGGCACCACCACCCTGGACGACCTCACCGACGAGCAGCTGCGGCAGGTCCTGGACTACATGACGCCGTCCTTCCTGCGCCTGTTCGGCACCTCGGTGGAGGACCTGCGATCCCGGGGGCGCAACGTGTAGCGCCCCGCCCACCCCCGGACCAGATCGACCGTGCCGCGACGTGGTGGAGGATCGCGATGTATCAGCCCCCCCGACAGCTCTCCGACCTGGACGCCCAGGCTGCCTCCGAGGCGATCGTCTTCCGCGCCTCGACCAGCCCGGAGGCCGGGCCGTGGCAGTACCGGCTCTACGCCATCGGCGTCGACAACCCGCAGGCCGCTTACACCGAGCGCGACGGCTACCTGCTGGTCCGGGTGGGGCCCGACGGCGTGGTGCACGAGGTCGCCTCCCCTCAGGTGCTGGTGCACCGACAGTGGGCCGAAGACCTCTTCGACCGGCTCTGGCAGGCACTGGAGCGGGGGAGCCTGCCCGCCGGGGCGGACGACGGCGATGCGCTCACGGCGGCGGAGCTGGCCCTGGTCACCGAGGTCACCAGCGGCCCGGCCCCCGCCGGGGACGACGACCCGCGCCTGTGGCGGCCCAGCCCCAGCGCGCCCCAGCCGGAGGAGGCTGCCGTCTGGGAGCCGGCGCCGAGGGATGTCGCGGACTTCCAGCCCGGAGACCTCATCGCCTACCGGGCCTTCCAGCTCCCGGGCTACGAGCCGGCCGTGGACGCCTCCGCCGCCCAGGAGACGGAAGACGACGCCGACGACCTGATCGAGGCGGTGGTGGTCGACCACACCGGCGGGCAGCTGCTGGTGCAGGACATCGACGGCGACGACGAGCCGTACTCCGTCGACGTCGCCAACGTTGCGCTGCGCCGTGCCCCCGTCCCGAAGCCGGCGGAGGTGGAGCGGCCGCGGTTTCGGCCGCGCAGCCAGGACGACCTCGCGCCGTCCGGGCCGCTGGCGCGGATCCGAGCCAACATCGCCGCGATCCGCGTCCTGCACACCTTGCGCGAGGAGAAGCGGCCCGCGACCGAGGCCGAGCAGGCGGTGCTGGCACGGTGGAGTTCGTGGGGAGCGGCCTGGCAGGTCTTCGACCCGCGCAAGCCGGAGTTCGCCGGGGTGCGCGCGGAGCTGCGGTCGCTGCTCACCGAGGAGGAGTGGTACGCGGCCGAGGCCACCACCCGCAACGCGCACTTCACCGACGCCGCCTTCGTACAGCCGATCTGGCAGGCCCTTGGCAACCTGGGCTTCGCCGAGGGCCGTGTGCTGGAGCCGGGCTGCGGCAGCGGCAACTTCCTCGCCTTCGCCCCGCCCGGGGCGAGGATGACCGGTGTCGAGCTGGACCCGGTCACCGCCGAGATCGCCGCCGCCCTGTACCCGGACGCGGAGATCCGCGCGCAGGACTTCAAGGACACCCGCCTGCCCGAGGGGTTCTTCGACGCGGTCGTCGGCAACGTGCCCTTCGACGAGATCGCCCCGACCGATCCCGTCCACAACCCGCTGCGGCTCGCCCTGCACAACTACGCCATCGTCAAGTCTCTGGAATTGACCCGGCCCGGCGGCCTGGTAGCCGTGATCACCAGCCGCTACACCCTGGACTCCATGGGCAAGACCGCCCGGCTGGAAATCGCCGACCGGGCGGACCTGGTCGGCGCTGTGCGGCTGCCGGCCGGCGCGCACCAAAGGGCCGCGGGCACGGACGTCGTCACCGACGTGCTCATCCTGCGCCGCCGCGACGGCAAGGCCCCGGAGACGCCGCCGGAGTGGGTGGGCCTCTCCCCGGTGCAGGTCGACGCCGAGCACAGCGTGCTGGTCAACTCCTACTTCGCCAAGCACCCCGAAATGGTGCTGGGCACGATCGGGCTGACCAGCACCCAGTACGGCCGCGACGACCTGACCGTCCGCCCCAAGGAGGGCACCGACCTCACCGAGGCGCTGACCGAGGCACTGGCGACCATCACCCGTCAGGCCCACGAGACGGGCCTGACGATGAGCGCCTCACCGGACGCCGTCCAGCGGGCGGCTGTCGAGCAGCGCGCCGAGCGGATGCGCGAAGCGCAGGAGATGTTCGGGGAGGAACTCCAGCGGTTCGAGGGCACCCTCATCGACCAGGGCGACGGAACGTTCCTCCAGGTCGTCGGCGGCGAGCTGGCCGACCGCCCGGTGTTCAAGAACGCCGTGGAGGAACTGCGCGCGCTACTGCGCCTGCGCGACACCTACGTCGACCTGCTCAGCGCGGAATCCACCGGGCAGGACGAGCTGGCCACCACCCTGCGCCAGCAGCTCAACGCCCACTACGACGCCTACGTCGCCAAGTTCGGATTCCTCAACGACCGCGAGGGCCGCAATGAGCGGCGCGACCGCCGCAGCGCGCACGGCGCGTTCCGCACCGACCCGTACGCCGCCGGCGTGTACGCGCTGGAGGTCTACGACAAGGAGTCGCGCACCGCCAAGAAGTCGGCGATCTTCACCCGGGCGGTGACCAAGCCGCAGGCGGAGCAGACCCGCGCCGAGACCCCGCAGGACGCGCTGGCCATCAGCCTGAACACCTACGGCGAGGTGAGGCTCGGCGAGATCGCCCGCCTGCTCGACATGGAGTCGCTGGATGAGGCCCGCGACGCCCTCGGCGAGCTGGTGTTCAACGAGCCGGGCAGCCAGCGGCTCGTGCCCGCCGCCGAGTACCTGAGCGGGAATGTCCGCGAGAAGATCGAGCAGGCCGAGAAGATCCTGCGGATGGTCCCGGAGGAATCCCGGGCCCAGCACTCCCTCCAGGCCAACGTCGCCGCGCTGCGCCGCGTGTTGCCGCCCGACGCGCAGCCCGGGGACATCGAGAACGTCGAGATCGGCGCGACCTGGGTCGCGCCCAAATACTACGAGCAGTTCATCCAGCAGCTGCTGCAGACAAAGGCCGTCACCGTGACCCGCACCTCCGGGGCGGACTGGGAGGTCGACGCTCCCACGGCGGTGCGTAAATCCCGGGCGGCCACAAAGGTTTACGGCACCGTGCGCCGGGATGCCGTCGAGCTGTTCTCCCGCATGCTGCGCCGGGCCACCCTCGTGGTCAAACCGCCCAAGCCGGACGAGAACGCTACCCCGGAGGAGATCCGGGACGGCAAGCGGTGGGCGGCGGACCAGACCGAGCAGGCCATCGCGAAAGCCGACGAACTCAACCGGCTGTTCGCCGACTGGCTGTGGCAGGACCCCGAGCGCACCAAGGACGTCCTGGACACCTACAACCGGCTCTACAACAGCTACGTCCCCTACCAGGGCGACGGCTCGCACCTGACGTTCCCCGGCCTGTCGGAGGCGATCACCCCGCTGCCGCACCAGCGCGCCGGCGTCGCCCGCGCGCTGTCCGAGCCGTACGGCACCTTCTTCGACTACGAGGTCGGCGCGGGCAAGACCTACACCATCGCCATGACGCTCATGGAGATGAAGCGCCTGGGCATGGTGAACAAGCCCTCGATCGTGGTGAAGAACTCCACGGTCAACGACTTCCGCAACGACTTCCTCAAGGCCTATCCGCAGGCACGCGTGCTGGCGATCGACAGCAGCGAGTTCACCAAGGAGACCGCCGCGGCGTACGTCGCGCAGATCGCCAACGGCGACTGGGACGCTGTCATCCTGCCCCAGTCCCTCTTCAAACGGATCCCGATGTCCGGGCGCGGACAGGCCCAGTTCGTCGCCGACCAGACCGCGGAGTACCGGGCCCGCATCCACAAGGCGCTCACCGGCAGCGACCAGGCGCTCGACCCGGCCCTCAACCCCGGCGGCGACCCGCTGATCGCCGATGCGCTGGACGCGGCCACGGCCGTGACCAACGGGCGGCCCGTCTCCAAGAACACCATCAAGAAGCTGCAAGGCGACCTGAAGCGCCACACGCAGCGTGCCGAGAAGAACCTGGTCAAGCAGACCACGACGGGCATCTCGTGGGAGCAGACCGGCATCGACTTCATCGCCGTGGACGAAGTCCAGGACTTCGCTAACGGCGAGGTCGGCGCGAACAACTCCGAGCTGTCGCTGCCAGTCTCCGCACAGGCCAAGGACCTGAAGGTCAAGCTGCGCTCGATGTCCAAGGCGTACGGCCGCAAGGTCGGCCTCGGCGCCACGGGAACCCCGTTCCCCAACGCGATGCCGCAGGCGTACGTCATGCTCGACTACTTCCGCCCGGACCTTCTGCAAGCCGCCGAGATATCCGCGTTCTCCTCCTTCCAGGCGCAGTACCTCGCGGAGACCATGGCCCCGGAGATCTCCCCGGAGGGGATCCCGCGGATCAAGGAGCGGATCGGCGGGTTCCGGAACGCCAAGTCGTTCAGCCAGCTGTGGAAGTCCATGGCGGACGTCAAGACCAAGCACGATCTGAACCTGCCGGTCCCGGACTACACCAGCGAGACCATTGTTGTCCCCGCCACCTACGCCGACCGCGAGTACATGGCGGAGATCGCCGACCGTGCGGAGGCCGTGCGCGCCCGCGAGGTCGACGCCTCCGTGGACAACCTGCTGAAGATCAGCAACGACGGCCGGCTGGCCGCTATGGACCTGCGGATGGTCGGCATGACCCCTGACGGTCCCGGCAAGCTGGATGCCGCCGCCGACAAGATCGCCCAGATCTGGCAGCAGTACAAGAACCACCGCTACACCGACCGCGAGGGCAATCCCAGCGAGCTGACCGGCGCCCTCCAGTTGGTGTTCGCCGACCGTGGGACCGCCTCGGAGGAGGCCAAGAAGCAGGGCCGATTCATCGCCTACGACTACCTGCGCGACGAGCTGGTCAAGCGCGGCATCCCCGAGGACAAGATCCGGTACGCCCAGGACGCACAGACCGCCGAGGAGAAGGAAAAGCTGTTCGCCGACGCCCGCGCCGGCAAGGTCGCCGTGCTGATCGGTTCCACCGACACCATGGGCGTCGGCGTCAACGTCCAGGACCGGGCGATCGCGCTGCACCATCTGGACTGCCCCTGGCGGCCCTCCGACGTCACCCAGCGCGAGGGTCGCATCATCCGGCAGTTCAACCAGCACTTCACCCAGGGCGTCCCCGTCCAGATCTACCGGTGGACCAAGGCCGGCTCCTTTGACGCGTTCATGTGGCAGACTGTCGAGCGCAAGGCACGCTTCATCGACCAGGTCCGCACCGGCCGTGAGCTGGACGAGCAGGACCAGGCGCTTGACGGCGACCTGGGCAAGGACTACCTCGAATACGGCGAGATCAAAGCCATCGCGACCGGCAACCCGCTGCTGCTGAAGAAGCTGCAGGCCGACGAGGAGGTCCGCCAGCTGGAGGCGGCCTACAAGAGCTGGCAGCGCACGCACAAGCACCTGCGCAACGTGGTCGACACCGCCGACGAAACCCTGGCCAAGGCCCAGGAGCGGGCCGACCTGGTGGCGCGAGCCCTGTCGGTGCGCACCGACACCAAGGGCGACGCCTTCCGCATGGAGCTGCCCAACGGCACAGTCGTCACCAAGCGCGGCGAGGCGGCAACCGCCCTGCGGACCCAGATCGCGCTGATCCAGCGCATGATGCACGGGTCGGTCAGCCGCTGGGAGAACGTGGCCACCGTGGGCGGCCAGCAGTTCGAGGCTCGCATCAACTCCGTCCACGACTACATCGAGTTCCGCATCCGGGGATTGCAGGACATCCCCCAGGCCACCTACACCATCGACGATGTCGCCGGGCTCATCAGTGACACCAAGCCGCCACTCGGATTGGTGGCCCGCTTGGAGAACCTGTGCGAGCGGCTCGGTGACATCCACACCCGGCTGCTGGGCGCCGTGGAGGCGCTGAAGCAGGAGATCGACCGCGCTCAGAAGCTGGTCGACCAGCCATTCACCAAGCTCGACAAACTCCACCGCGCCCGCGCGGAACAGGCCCGCCTCGATGCCGAGATCGATAACCAGGCCACCGGCCAGGACCTGTACGAGGACGACACCCCGGCGGAGCGCCATGCTGTCAGCGCGCGGCCGGCGGAGGCCTCGGGTGAGCGGGCCGGGCAGCAGGCCACGGAGGAGCCCTACGCCGACCGCGCCGAGTACTGGGCCGCAGAGCATGCCGCGTTGGCGGGGTACAGGGCGTGGGAGCAGGAGTTCGGTTCCCGCCTGGCCGATGGCACCGACGCCGAGGCCAGCCTGGCGGCGTCTGCGCAGCTGATGCTCGCGCAGTTCCAGGACGCCCGTCGTGGCCGGTTGCTGGGGCTGGAGCAGGTGGCCGACTGGCAGGTGCTCCAGGCCGCGGCCGACCTGGCTCGCAAGGTCGCCGAGCAGTGGGACCGGGAGCAGCGCGGCCCGGAGGTGGTCAGGCGCACCTGGGAGGTGGCCTACGCGCTGCGCGACCACGCCGCCCGCTACCGCGCGACCGTGGAGGACCGCGAGAGCACGGCCTTCCAGCAGTGGTGGGACACCGACGAGCCGATCACCGTCGCGGATGACGAGGCGATGGAGTTCATCCCCGGCCTGTCCATCTTCGACCAGTACGCGGTCACCGGCCCCCAGGGCGTGCGCACCGGTCCGGTCAACGGCGTCGACCTGGCGGCCGGTATCGCGCAGCTCATCGCCGACGGTATGAGTGTGGAGGAGAACCCGGAGGGCATCGTGCTGTCAGGGCCGGACGGCATCCGCTTCGAGATCACCAATGCCGCATCCGTCAGCACCGGCACGCCCACCGGCACCAGGCCCGACGCCGTGGTGCCGGGCACGCCTGGCGCCGAACAGGACACCGAGCAGGCTGAGGCAGACGAAGCGGACGCGCAGGCTGTAGCGGCTGGAGCGGCGCAGGCGGACGAGGCCGAGCCCGAGCCGGCTCCGGTCAGGGAGGAAGCGCCGGGCTCGACGCTGGCGCAGGCGCAGCGGCTGGCGGTGCTGCTCGACCAGTACGCCGACGGCGCAGAGCTGGTGGCCGCCCGGGAACTGGTCGGTGAGTCGATCAGGAACCTGCGTGAAGCGCTGGAGGCCGCGGGGCCCGGCGGCGCCAGCCCGGTGCTGGGCGAGTTCGCCGAGGCCAGCGCGGACGTCGAGCGCGGCGAGCAGCTGTCACCGGCGGACGTCTTTGCCCGCTACGACCGGCTGGCCACCGTCGCATCCCGGCTCGCCGACGCGACGGACGGTCAGGTCGCCGAGCACGCCGCCCGGCTCGCCCAGCGCACCGAGCGGCACCTGGGGCGGATGCACGCCACTGGCCGCGACCTGTTCGACATGCTTCTGGACGCCTCCGCGCTGGACGCCGACGCCTGGTCGGTCCTGGTGCGCAACGATCCGCTGAAGGAGCGGCCGGCCCCGTACTCCGGCAGCGACCATCTCACCTTCGCCCGGCAGCTGCTGTTTGAGACCTACGACCGCTGGCCCGCGGTCTACAGCAGCAGCGGCGAGGAAGCCAGCGCCCAGTTGCGCGGTGCGATGTGGAACATCCGCCAGGCCCCCGACACCGCGATCGGTAGCGCGCTGACCGACTGGATGCAGGTCGTCTCCTACGCGCTGGACGCGGCCGGGGAGGCGGAGGACTCCGTCAGCCGCACGGTGCTGCGCGATGTGGCCCAGCGCGCCTACCAGCACCACCAGGCCCTTGCCGCCCACCAGTTGGCGGCGGCCAGCTCCACCGCCTACGGCCCGGACCGCTCCTTCGCCGACGGGGTGGAGCGGATCACCACAGCGTGGGAGGCATGGCAGGAGACGGCGACCGCCCGGGACCTGACGGAGCGGACCGGCCGGGCAGCAAACGCCGCGCTGGGCAGCGCGCGCACGGCGATGGAGGAGATCCGGCAGGCGCTGTACGCCGCCGAGTGGGCCACGACCGACGACGGCACCCTGGAGGAAGTCACCCGCCGCACGACGAAACTCGCCCACGCCACCTACGCGCTGGTGCTCAGCCTGCAGGAAGGCACCTACCGCAGCCCGGACGACGGCAAGGCGCTGACCCGGCTGGTGCGGGCCAGCTACGAGCACGCGGCCGCCTGCCGCGCCAGCGCCGACGACCCGCAGGCGGTGACCGAGGTGCGCGCCGCCCTGGCCCGGCGGCAGGACCAGCTGCGGGCCGAGGCAGGCCCGCAGACCGCCTCCCAGCCGGCCACCGGCCCCGAGACCGGGGCGGGGGTCAGCGTTCTGGAGATCGAGCACCACTACCGCGGCACCGTGGTGCGCGGCACCACCAACGAGGAGCGCGACGCCCCAGTGCGCGCCGCCCTTGACCGGCACGGCTTCCGCTTCTCCCACAACCAGAACTTCTGGTACCTGCCGCGGCGCATGGTGCAGACCACGCGGGACGTCCATGTCCGCAAGCTGGTCGACGAGCTCAGCCGCCTGGGCCGGACCTACCGGATGACCGAACAGCCGCCGGAGCAGGCCGGGCCGCAGGTCGTCATTCCGGCAGGGGAGCCCTACGCCAGCAAGGAAGAGGCCACGGCCGACTTCGAGGAGATGTTCGCCGGCTACTGGCGGATGCAGGACACTCCGGCGGGTAAGCGGCTGATCACGCGCGGGGTCGGCGCCCGCCCGGACGGCGAGGCGGTGCACCGGGCGCTGGAGGACCTGCGGCAGGGCCCGGTCGGCAGCGGCCGCGACCCCTTCGCCCACCCCGCCGACGACGTGGTCCGCCGCTGCACGGAGCTGGCCCGCGCGACGCAGACGCTCACCCACAACCTCCAGGAGGAGCGCTACCGCGCCCCGGTGGCGTTGCGTCACTTCCGCACGATGACGCAATACGCGACCCTGCTGGCCTCCCGCATCACCGCGACCGCTCAGCAGGAAGGACTGTGGGAGCGCCTGTTCGCCACCCCCGGCGCGGGCACCACGACTGAACCGTCGGCACCGTCCGCGCCGGCCGAGGCACCGACGGCGGAGCCGACGCAGCAGCAGGGCACCGGGGCACCGGACGCCCTGGTGGACGGGCCGTACACGGGCGAGGCGCTGCTCGATGCTGTCGAGCGTCTTCACCTGCTGACCGAGCAGCTGACCGAACATTTGCCGGGCTCACCGCAGGCGGAGGTGGTGCCAGCAGAGGATCAGGAGGCGTGGTTCCGGGGTCCGGCGAAGGTCGAGGTGCCCGACGGCTTCGTCACGTACTCGAATGACGCTGCGGCCCTCAAGCCGGGCGACGTGGTCCGCATGGGGTTCAAGCGGTGGGCGGAGTCTCGGCGGCTGTCGCACCGAACGCTGGTGATCACTGGACCGAAGGATGCCGCCGACGGCTACTACAGGGCTGGTATGTCCCGTACGCACCCGAGGGACATCGTCGCGGTCCCGGCTGACTCCCGCTTGGTGTCGGGCGCAGAAGACGACCGGTACACCCTGCGCTGGGAGTTCGACGCCCGGTGGGAGGCGGCCGTGGAGGCCGGGCGCGCCGCCCACCGCGGCGAGGTGCCGTTGTCGCAGGCCGTCGACGCCTACCGGCAGGCGTTCATGGCCACGGGGGCTCTGGCGCGGGAGCTGGAGCGCGGCTGGGTGCCGCCGGCCGGCCGTGAGCTGCTGGCACAGCTTCTCGCGGACAGCGAGCAGCACATCGTGCGGCTGGTGCTGACCGATCGGGTGGCCGAGGAGACGGCGCAGGCCGAGCAGCGGCGCCGTGAGCAGGCGCGCGCGGCCCGGCAGGAGACCGTTCGCGCGGCCGATGAGCAGCCGGGCCAGCCGGACGAGCAGGAGACCAGGCGTGCGCAGCGGTCCGAGGTCGAGGCGCTGATCGCCGCCAGTAGCGAGCGGGCCGTCCAGCACGCCCGCGACCTGGCGGTACGGGTGGCGCTGGCCGATGACCTGGTGCGTGCGCGGTTCGCCGAACCCACGCCGGTCGGGGAGCTGCAGGCGTGGTTCAGGGAGTGGCTGCGGCACGCGCGCCTGAACCCCACCGAAGACCTGGTCGCCAGCCGCTTCGAGGACTACTTCGTCGCCAACGGCGACCGCGAGGCAATCGAGATGTCCGCTCGTCAGGTCTTCGACGAGGTGTACGCGGCCATCGGCCCGGCCGCGGCCGTGCAGGCCGACGGCCGCGGGGGAGAGGCAGCACAGCAGGCCCCGATGAGCGCGCAGGAGCAGGTGGCCGCCGACGAGGTCCCGGTTGCCGCGGCCGAGTCCCCGCAGCCGCCGGGCCGGGCGGAGCACATCCAGCAGGCCGCGCGGGCCAACGGGTGGGAGGTCGCCGGGCAGTGGGCCCGCTGGTCGGAGCGCTCCTCCCCGCACTACCAGCTGACGCTGCGCGCGCAGACCGCCAGCGGGCCACGGCACTACACCCTGGTGTGGGAGCTGAGCAGGGGGAACTACACCTACAACGCGCAGCGCTCCGTCGCGCACCACTACTCTGGCCGCTCGGTTGCCCGCCCGCGCCTGGCCGACGTCGAGCAGGACGTCAAGGCTCCCGCGATCGAGGCGGGCACGCCGACGGAGCAGATGCTGCGGAAGATCCTCGACCCGTCCGCGCCCGCCGAGAAGGACACGCTGTTCGCCGACGCTCCGGCCGAGCAGCCGGAGCCGGAAGAGAGGCAGGCTGCCGGGCCGAGCGCACCAGAGCCCGGCGGTACCGTCACCGGGACTCCGCTGACGCAACAGCATCTGGACGCGCTGCCTCATCCCGCCGACCCGCTCCCGGCCGAGGATGCGCGGCTGGCCGTGGTGACCACGCTGAACCTTCCGGACGGGCAGGTCCGTGACGTGCTGTTGCTGCTGCAGTCACTGGAGGTGGACGCGGCCGACGGCAACGACCCGATCGTGCGCGGTGCTCAGATCGTCCCCCACAACAACCTGGTGTCCACCAGCTTGAACGGGCGCTTTCTGCCTGCCGATCTGCTGGCCATGGCAGACGCCCGGGTGCTGCCGCTGTCCGCGCCGGTCCCGTGGGCGAACGTCGAGCAGCTGGCGACGCTGCCGGCGCACCAGGCCCGCCTCGCGCTGCCGCTGGGCGAGTCGGCCGCGCAGCCGGTGCGGCGCTTTGCGACGACCGGTCAGCTGCGCACCCACTTCAAGGCCGCCCCGATACCGGGTGACCGGCGTGAGCTGGAGCGCATGGCGGACCACGCCTCGTTCGAGCTGTCCCCGAACGGGCAGTTCGCCATGGTTCAGCAGGCCGCCTACGCCGACTTCGACCCGGTGCAGGGCGCCGAGTGGTGCCTGCGGGCGGCGGGCAGCGGTATGGAGTTCGGCCGGGTGGATGAGTACGCGTACCTGCTCAACACCGGGCTGGAGACCGCGCTCAACGTCATGGGCGGGCTGCGCTCGCGCGAGGACGCGCTCGCCTTCTCCGAGCGGCTGGCCGCCTTGCGGGACCACCTCGGGGCGCCCATCGACTGGTCGAACCCTTCCCTGTCCAGCGCCCTGGGCGGCTACCGCTACGAGCTGGACCGCCTGGTCCTGCGCGAGCGCGTGCTGTTCGAGCAGGAGCGAGGCTTGGACGCCGAGAAGTCCCAGGCCGTCCTGGTCTGGAACCTGACGGAGGCGCGGCCCGGCCGCCGCCCGGCCCCGGACGGGCAGGCGTACACGGATGACCTTCGGGTCGGGGACCGGATCTGGTTCGAGGCGGACGACGAGTACCTGCCGCGCGAGGTGCTGGACATCCAGGACGGCCCGGCAGGTCTGGTCACCCTCACCCTCGCTGCGCTGCGCGCGAGCGAGGAGGACGGCACCGTCTCCGTCGAACGCGATGATGTCTACTCCTGGGATGTCCCGCGCAACCTGCTGCTCGGCCGCGCGACGCCCGAGGAGATCGCGGCCGAGGCCGCGCGGGCGTTCGGCTTGGAACTGCCCGCGCCGGAACCCGCCGCCGAGCTGCAGGCCGCTGCTCAGGCCCCGAAGGCCGAGGAGTCCGCGGCCCCCCAGGAGCACCAGCTGGAGCCGGCCGAGCAGGCTCCGATCACCGAGGAGCCCAAGCAGGAGGAGAGTGTGACGGTCACGGAGCCGGAAGAGGCTGCAGGACCGTGGTCCAGCCGCATCAAGATCGTCACCGATGGCGGGCAGACCTTCGTCACCGGTACTGGCGCTTCCGGCTACTGGGAGCAGGAAGCGGAGCTGCGCGATCTGCTGAAGAGGGGTCGCCGCTTCGCCTTCCGGGAGGGTCGCTGGCGCTACCAGGGGCGGGCGGCCGACCGCGACCGCGTCGTGGAGGAGATCCGCGCCTACCTGCGGACCATGGATGAGCGGGCGGCGACCGCGCCGGCGGCCCCGGCGACGGAGTACCCGCCCACCGAGCAGCAGCAGAAGATCATCGACGCCGCTCTCGCCGGGCGGGACATCGCTGTCCAGGCGCTCGCCGGGACGGGCAAGACCTCCACGCTGCAGATGGTCACCCGGCGGATGCCTGAGAAGCGCATCGTCTACGTCGCGTTCAACCGCAGCATCGCGGACGAGGCGAAGCGGAAGTTCCCGCGCAACGTCACGGCGGACACCTCCCACGCGTTCGCTCGGGCCGCGCTGCGGAACACCCCGCTACGCGACAAGATCGCCAAGGCCGGGCGCAACGGCGGCGCGCGCCGCCCGAAGGACGTTGCCCAGGCCCTGGACCTGCGCGAGCCGCTGAAGTACAAGGGCGGCGGCATCGAGCCGGAGGACGTGGCGCGGATCGTGATGTCGGCCATCCGCCGGTTCCGCGAGAGCGCCGACGCCGAGCTGGGGACGCAGCACCTCGGACAGAGCTGGGCGGCCAGCCCGGCCGCTTCCGAGCTGCTGGAGGTCGCCCGCCGCGCGTGGGCGGACATCGCCGACCCGAGCAGCAACAAGCTGTACTTCAGCCACGACGACTACCTCAAGCTGTGGGCGCTGACCAATCCGCGGCTGAATTACGACGTGATCCTGTTCGACGAGGCGCAGGACATCAACCCGGTCTTGAAGAAGGTGATCCAGGACCAGGACACCCAGACGATCGTGGTCGGGGACAGCAACCAGAGCATCTACGAGTTCCGCGGTGCGATCGACGCGCTCAAGGACTGGCCGGCCGACGAGGTCCTGCCGCTCACCCAGAGCTGGCGGTTCGGGCCGGAGGTCGCGGCCGTCGGCAATGCCTACCTGCAGTTGCTGGGCTCGGACCTGGTCTTGGAGGGCAACCCCGCGCTGGACACCACCCTCGGTCCGGTCGAGGAGCCCGACGCGGTGCTCACCCGCACGAACGTCGGCGCGATCGCCGCGGTGTTCGCCGGGTTCGAGGCGGGCAAGCGCGTGGCGCTCGTCGGGGGCGGCCGCGACATCGAAGAAATCGCCAAGGCGGCGCGTGACCTGCAACGCGGGCGCCGCACCAAGCACCCGGAACTGCAGGCGTTCGAGAGCTGGAACGAGGTCCGAGAGTACGCGGAGAGCGAGGACGACAAGTCCCTGCAGATGTTCGTCCGGCTCGTCGACCGCTACAGCCCCGAGGGCCTGCTGGGCATGATCGGGGACTTGGTGCCGGAGGACGCAAAGGACGAGGAGACCCGCCCGGAGCTGGTGGTCTCCACCGCCCACAAGGCCAAAGGCCGGGAGTGGGACCGGGTGCGCATCGGCCCGGACTTCCCGCAGCCGTCGGAGGACGAGAACGGGGAGTTGGTCCTGCCCGCGGCCGAAGAGCTGCGGCTGGCCTACGTGACGGTGACCCGGGCCAAGGAGCGCCTGGAGATCGGCTCACTGGGCTGGGTGCACAGCCTCGACGAGGAACTGCCACCGCAGCCCGCCGCCGCACAGCAGGCGGTCGCGGCCGCACTGCAGCAGGCCGCGGCCGAACAACCCGCCCCCGAGGCGGAGCCCGCCGCAGTGGCGGTCACCGAGGCGGTGGCCCGGCCGGAGCAGGCGTCGGCCGAAGTGGGTGCGGCGCCGGAACGAGTGCAAGGCCCGCTGGTCTCGGTCAGCCTGTCGGCCGACGGTCAGGGCCAGCTGGCGGTTGCCGTCGAAGCCGACGGCTCGCGCCACGAACGGCCCGTGCCCGATCTGGCCGTAGCGGATCTGCCGGGGGTGTCCCTGCCCGTGACGGCGCCGGTGCCCGCGCTGGTCCGCCCGTCGTCGGCCGGGGAGTCGCTGGTCTCCGACGAGGAGGTCGCCACCTGGCTGTCGACGCATCTGCCCGGCAGCGCGCTCGCGCCCTGCTGGAACGCGCAGCAGGCACGCGCGGGGCTGACCGCGGCGGTGCGCGACGCGCTGCGCGACTCGATGGCCCCGGCCGCGGAGGACATCGCGGCCTGGCTGGTGGAGACCGCCGCCGAGCAAGACCGGCTGGTGCGCGCCGCGCACGTCAACGACCAGGACAACTTCGCCCTGGCCTTCGCGCGGGCCGCCGACGACCTGGTCACCGACGGCGGCAACGAGCACCTGATCTGGACCTACCTGGGCTCCACCGCCCGCCGTGAGGAGGTGCTGCGCCTGGCGGTTCCGGCCGCCTACGAGCAGCTGCGCCGCCTGGAGCTGCCCGAGGATGCCCAGCGGGAGGAGCCGGCACCGGCCGCCGCGCAGGAAGCGGCCCCGGCCGCCGCCCCGGAGCGGCAGGGCCCGGACGCCGCAGACCGGCAGCGCCTGATCGACGGATTCGGCGACCGCATCATCTCCGGTCACATCGGGCCCCAGCCCCAGCCAGTGGAGCCGGAGATACCTGAGACGGCACCGGCGGTGCCCGAGGCGGCTGCGCAGACCGCAGATGAGCAGCCGTCGCTGTTCGCGGACAGCACCGCACCGGCCCAGGACCCCGAGTCGACCGGCGCCGAGCCGACTGAGGGCGCACCAGCGGAGGCGGCGGGCGAGGAGGCCGCTGCCGCGCGGCCGGCCCCCCTGCCGTGGGACCACGACAAGATCCGTCGCCGCGCCCAGGCCGGCACCCGCCGCGGGCAGACCAGCACGATTCCCAACCTCGCCCGCGAGATCAGTGAGGCCGTGGGCTTCAGCCGGGCGCGGATCGTGTGGGAGCAGGACCACCCCTTCGACCAGTTCCTGCTCAACCTCCAGCACACCCTGGACGGCTTCGGCGAGGACGACGCCGCCACCCGCGCCCTTGTGGAAGAGGTCGCCGGCGAGCTGCGGCAGCGGATCGGGCAGATCGCTGACCGTGCCGCCGAGCACTACAACGCGCTGATCACCCCGAACGCGGGCGACCCGCAGCTGCTGGCCACGCTGGAGGAGCAGCTCACGGCCGACAACCGGCTGCCCGAGCTGACCAATCCCTTCGTCCGCGAGGCGCTGGTGCTGGTCCTGCAGACGCTCGACGAGGCCGAGCGCACCGCGCGCAGCCGCAAGCTCAAGCTGGCCGCGGTGCGCGACGCGCTGGACCAGGTCGTTGGACTGGCCGGGTCCACCACGGTGGACGACGAGCTGTTCCCGCACCTGGACGCAGCACTGACGCCCGTCAAGGTGCAGCTGGACGTGGCGCGGGAGCTGATGGCCGAAATCGGCTGGAACGCCGAGGTGGTGGACGAGTACGCGCAACTGCGCCGCGCGATCGCCGACCGCGAGCAGCCCGCGGCCGCGCCGCAGGCCGGTGAACCGCAGCAGGACGCGCCGCCCGCCGACGGCGAGGCCGCCGCGCCCGAGCCGCTGGCCGACCGCGACATCGCCGCAGCACTCGGCCGGATCTCCGACCACGAGTTCGGACAGCTCATCTTCGATCTCGACAGCGGCCAGAAGCGGTACCCGCAGATGTACGACTGGTTCTTCCCGATGCCCGCCGGGCCGGGCAACGAGCAGGGACAGGAGATGGCGAGCGCTTACTCCTCCCGGTCGGGGTTGGAGATCACGGTCTCCGTGGACGGCACTCCCGTCCGCGCGGGCAAGATCCCCTGGTCCCGAGCGGTCACCTGGCTGCGCCCGGCTCTCACCCCGCTGCGCCGGGAGCTCGTCGAGATGACGTGGCGCACGGGCAACGCACTGCGGCGCACCGAGGACGCCTTCACCGCCATCGGTGAGCGCGGCCGGTTCCGGGCAGCGCTCCAGGAAGTGAGCGACCTGCTCGGCTCCTTGAAGGACACGCTCATCAGCGAGTCGCTGCGGGCACACCAGGAGGGCACGGCCGAGGACCTGATCGCGCGGAACCGGCTGTCGGCCCAGGAGCCGGACGACGGGCTGATCAGCCTGGACGACCTGGTGGACCCGGATAGCGCGAACGAACGGGCCGCCGAGGAAGCGTCCTTGGAGCGGATCCGGCGCCTGTACGCCGTGCTGCCAGAGCGCCACACCAGCACCAAGCCCCTGCACGAGGTGCAGGCGGGGGACGCCTTCTGGCAGGTCTCGCCGCAGCGGCTGCTGTTCGTCGCGGGCGGCCCCGCCGCCGTACAGGAGGGACGGATCTCCATCCCCGGGGAGCTGCTGCTGGGAGGCGGCGAACGGCGCCCGTACGTGTGGTCCGGGCCGCAGTGGACCGACCTCGACGTCCAGGTGCAGCCGCTGATGCTGCCGCAGTCCCTCGGTGGCCTCATCGACGTGCCGACCGATCCCGGCGCCCAAGGTCGTACTGACGGCATGGAGGGCGCCCCCGTCGAGGACGTTCCCGCCGCGCCGCACGAGCCGGTCGCCGAAGCCGAGGCAGTCCCCGCTGCCGCTGAGGTGCCTGTCGCGGAACCCGCCGCAGCCCTGGAGCCGCAAACGCAGGCAAACGCCGAGCGCGGTGCCAACGAGGCGGAGACGGCGCAGGAGTCCACGCCGTCCGCCGACGCACCGGATACTGCCGCGCCCGCTGCCGACCAGGCGGGCCCGGACGACAGCGCCAGCGCACCCCCGCTGCCGTACGCGGACAGGGATTCCTTCCTGCACGAGTTCACCCAACTGCGGCGGGTCTACGAAGCATGGGCGGCCTGCGACACCGGGCGGGCGATGCTGGCCGAGGCGCGGGAACTGCGCGAGGAAACCGGCGTGCCGGGCGCGAACGAGGCCGCGCAGATCGAGGAGGCTTGGCGCACGGCATCTCGCGCCGGGCTGCGCGGCACCGATCCGCAGGCCATCGCCCGCAGCTACCAGGAACTGATCTCGGCCGCGACGCTGGCCGGGCGCTCGATGGACGAGCGCCGAGCGTTCGCCTCGGTCGCCGACCGTCGGCTGCTGCAGGCAGTGATCGCTCAGGCCCGGGAGCAGGCCGGGCGACTGGAAGCGACCGCCGCCCAGCAGCCGGCCGCGCCCGCGCCGGCGGAAGCTGTCACCGCAGCCCCGGCTGCGCAGGTCCCGCCCGCCGACGTGCCGCAGGAGCCGGAGGCGGTGGAGGCCGACGGCGTCGACCTGGCCACCGAAGCCGACGGCGTCGAGGACGACTTCGACTTCTGGCGCGACGTGATCGGTGATGACCTGGTGGTCGGCGGGGTCGTCTACAGCAGCGACGAGTGGGAGCTGGACGGCGAAGAAGGCGTGCGGCGCCGGGAAGACGAGCCGTACCCGCCAGAGCTCGACGCCGTCGATGAGCCCGAGGCGGAGGCGGAGGTCGCCGCGCAGCCCGCTGATTCGCATGAATCCGCCGCAGGCACTCAGCCTGCCCGCGACACGACCGAGGAGGAGCCGGTGGCGCAGCCGGAGGCAACGACGGAGGAGCCACGCTCCTCGGAGGCGGACGACCTGAGCCAGTCCGCCACAGACGACCTGGACCAGCACTTCGAGAGCATCATCGCCGTGCTCCGCAGCGGCGGCGAGCAGCAGAGCCCCGAGCCGGACGCGCCAGCGGCCGCGGCCCCCGCACGCCGTCTGAGCGAGGAGGACGAACGGCGGCTCAACGCCCGGTACGCAGTGCTGCGTGAGGAGCTGGACCGGACCCTGCGCGGGATTGACGCCGACCCGATCCTGCCCCGCTCGCAGAACCCGGCGGTCGACACGGCCGACGCGGCCGAACTCGACGCCGCCGTCGGCGCGGCCCAGGACCAGGCGGGCTACTACTGGGGCACCCCGGAGTGGGAGACGATCCGTCAGGTCCGCGACGCCGCCCAGGGCCTGCGTGCAGCGGTCCGCGAGGCGGTGGGCACCTACGCCGAGGGGCTGGTGCGCGATGTGCGCGTCCACGGCCTGGACCGCACGATCCAGGCCCGGACGGCGCGGGTGATCTCGCACGCCGCCTTCGCGCTGGCCCGGCGGCTGGACCGTGGCGGGCAGCGGGACACCGCCGCCTGGCGGGCGGTGTGGCGGCTGCACCGTGCCGCTGCCACCCGGGCCGACCGGCTGACCGGCCTGCTGCCGCCCGACCAGCGCATCGACCTGGCCGACCAGCTGCGCGGGGCCTGGCAGTGGCTCGCCTCCCGGATCAACATCCGACCCGCCGGTGAGGACGATGCCAGCCGCGAGCCGGGCCGGGTGCGCGCGTTGATGGAGCGCGGCTTCGAGACGATCAAGCAGGCCTATCACACGGCGGCCGACCAGATTGGCGACCTCGCGCAGCACCCGCTGTGGCGGCGCGTCACTGCCGCGTTCGAGTCCGCGCGCCAGGTGATGGACCGGGCCTGGCTCGGCGTCCACCGGCTGTCCGCGGACCACACCACGCTGGGCACCGGGCGGATGCTGTGGGTGCGCACCGTCGAGGTGATCTCGCACGGCATCCGCACGCTGCTGGACCGGCTGGACCGCGGCGGAAACCGCGACGGTCTGCGGTGGAACGCGCTGCGCGTGCTGCACCACGCGGCCGAAGAGCACATCTCCCACCTGCGTGGCTACCTCCCCGAAGGGCAGACCACCCCGCTGGGCACCTACTACGACCCCGAGCCGGCCGCCCAGCAGGTCCAGAGCGCCGCCGTGGACGGCGAACAGGTCACCAACCGCCCGGCCCCGCAGGCACAGGTCACGGACCAGGCTGCCGGGCAGGAGCCGGGGCCGCGTTGGAACCCCGAGCACGAGCCGTTCCGCAGCCGGTGGTTCGCCGAGGTGCGCGCCGCCCTGCCCCGCGAGCCGCAGGCGGCCGGGGAGCTGTCCCGCGGTGACGTGATCAGCCTGCTGTTCCGGGAGAACCAGCGCGTCGTGCGGGGGCAGACCGACCGGGCCGAGGCCGGGCAGCGGGCCAACGAGGCGGTCGAGCTCTACCTGAACGGCCGGGGCAGCGAGGTGCCCGCCATGCTGGCCGGCGAGGGCTACGCCTATGTGCGGGGCGAGGATGGCGACCGGTGGCAGCTGCGCGCGACCACCGACGGCCCTGCCGAGGCGGCGCGCCCGACCGCTGCTGCTCCCGAAGCCTCGGCCCAGCCGGAACAGTCGGCGGCCCCCGTAGCGGCGCCGGAGCCCACGGAGGCTCAGGCGCCAGCGCTGCCGCAGCGCCGCCGTGCCCCCGACGCTTCGGCCACAGCATCGGCCCCTCAGCAGCCGCAGCAGCGGCAGGGTGAGGCGCCGGACCAGCGGACCCTGACCGAGCAGGCCCTTGCCACGCAGGCGGAGCGGCTGCGCGATCGGGGTCGGCTCGCCGCTGCGGCGGCGACCACACCTGCCGAACGGCGTAGGGCCGAGATGCTGCTGGAGCTGGCCGACAAGTCCCGGGCGGCGGCGCAGAAGCTGGCCGACAAGCGCCAGACACAGGTGGCGCCGCCGCAGGAAGGGGCGCTGATGGCCGAGCCGTTCCTCGCGGCGCTGCGTGTCCACGCGGCCGCCAAGGGCGCGGCGCTGCCGGAGGACGTGATCCAGGGCGCGTGGCAGGCGGCGGTGAAGGCGACCGCCGCAGCCCAGCGGCCGTCGGCGCAGCCGCAAAGCCCGGCGGCGAAGGGCTCGGCGGCCAAGGGCCCGAAGAAGGAGAAGGAGCAGCGTCCGCAGCGGCACTCGCAGGAGGAGATCCACAACCGCCAGCAGCGCAATGCCCCGAGCACTCCGGGGCGCAGGTAGGGAGTGCTCGGGGCCAGTGGCGGGCGCCGTTCAGCGGCGGGGGTAGACCGCCAGGACGTCGCCGGTGCGGAAGACGCCGTCGGAGGCGGCCAGGTAGATGGGGACCTCGGCTGCCTCGGACAGCGCCTTGGCACTGCCCGAGGCGAGGTCAACGCGGGCGCCCTGCTCGGTGCTGTCCGTGCCGTCCGGGGCGATCGGCAGCCGTCCGTACAGGCTGGAGGCGTCGGTGCTGTCGCCGGTGTGGATCAGGCCGTAGGCGGTGCCGTCGTCGCCGACGGCGGTGAAGTCGATCCCCTTGCTGTTCGCCGAGCTGGTGTAGCAGCGGCCGGTACGAGAGTTGAGGTCGAAGGCGGTCTGTCCGGAGACCAGGTAGCGGCCGTTCGCGGAAGTGCGGGTGGAGCTCTGCGCCGATCCGGGCTGCAAGGTCAGCTGATCGGCGGAGGTGCAGCTGACCGAGGCGATCGTCTTCCCGGTTGCCAGCTCCTGGACGGTGAAGGTGGTCTTGGAGTCGGCGCTGAGGGCGGGCTGGTCGGTCTGGGCGTCACTGGCGTGCCAGGCGGCGATGAGATATTTGCCGGTCACGGCCAGGGGGATGCCGGTGTGCATGCCGCTGGGGGCGGTGGTGGTGCTCGTCCACGCGTCGCCGACCTTAAAGCCGGTGGTGCACGGCTGGCCTTTGCCGTTGCCCCACTGGTCGCAGCCGGTGGTCTGCTGGAACGTGGAGACCACGCCGGCGGAGGTCGCGAACGCCGGCGTGGCGCTCAGCGTGCAGGTGGACCCGCCGCAGCCCGGTACCGTCATGTCCTTGGCCGTGACGGAACGCTTGGTGCCGGTGGCCGGGTCGACGACGGTGGCCTGGCTGTAGGTGCCGTGGTCCGCGGTGCCGACCAGGAAGCCGCTGTCGGTGGTGGCGAAGGACAGGGCCTGGTCGGCGGGGACGGGCAGGTCGAGATGGTGGGCGGCGGTCGCCTTGGCGGGGGAGCCGGCGGGGATGATGTCCACCGTGGTGGTGGGGGCGGACTGGTTCAGCCCGTCGCCGCTGGTCTTGCCTTGCCGGGCGAGCAGGACCTGCTCGCGGCCACCGGCGGTCGTGACGAAGACGCCGGTGCGGGCGTCGCTCAGCGTGGTAGGGGTGAAGGTCCAGGCGACCTTGCCGGTGGCCAGGTCGTACGCCTGCACGCGGGAGCCGTCTTCGGCGGCCTGCACCACCAGGTTGCTGCGGGGCGCGATGGCCACCAGCGGGAAGCCGCTAGCTCCGGCCTGGACGTCCGGGGTCTCCGGGCTCGCCTTCGTGCTCCAGCCGCGGGAGGTGTCGAACCCGTCCGGGACCGGCAGCCGCACCGGCGGCGCTCCCGTGCCCTGTGCCCTGCTCGGCGAGGAAGAGGGGTGCGCTGCGCCGGGTCCGCCGCACGCGCTGACGGTGGCCAGCGCCGCGGCGATCAGAAGAGGGGCGGCTATCCGCCTCGCCGCCCGGCCGTGCCTCGCCGCCGGGCGGGCGGTGCCGGTCCGGCCGAGGGGCAAGGTGGCTGGACGATCGCTCATCAAGTCCTCCAAAACCAGGGGCCGTTGCTGCCAAGAAAACGCTGTGGACCCCACCCTATCCTGAAGGACCTTAAGGTTTCTCGGAGTAGGGTGCACGGCATGGGTGACGTAGGTGACAGGGAGCAAGGCATCGAGGCGGCGCGGGGCAAGCTCGGCGAACTCGTCAACCGGGCTGCCTACTTGGGCGAGGTGACGTACCTGACGCGCAACGGGCGGCGAGTGGCCGCCGTGGTGCCGGTGGTGCCGGAGACTGAGCGGCCGGTGGCCGCTGAAACGGCCGGCGGCGGCGCGTCTGCGCGGGTGTGGTGCGACGACGGCGGGCGCTGGTGGGTCGAGACACCCGAGCCGGGCCAGAGCGCGCCGCGGGTGCGGCAGCTGGTCCCCCAGGGCCCTGCAGTGCCGGTCGAGGAGGCCACCGGCGGCGGAGCGCTCCGCCGGGCCGGGCGCCTCTACGACGCGTAGGGCATCCGGCAGAGATCCAGACAGCAGCGTTTTTGGGAAGAGGCGGACAGGAGATGGGCGGTATCACGCCGCGGCCGAACTTCGAGCGGGTGCGCCGGGCGAGGGCGGCGGAGCAGGCCATGATGCAGCAGGCGGGGCGCGAGGGCCTGGTCGCCTCCGACATCGCGGAGGCGCTGGCGGATCCGGAGATCAGTGACTGGCTGTTGTACTCCGGCTTCCAGGTGGTCAGCGACCTGGCTTCGCTGGCCGGTCCGGACGGCGGCGTGGTGGAGCTGCCGGTGTACCTGGTCGACGCCGAGCTGGGCCCGCGGGTGGACCTGTCCAGCGCCTGGCAGCGGGTGACGCTGTACAAGCGGGTGCTGGTGGACGGCAGCGCCAAGGACCAGGCGGCGCTGCTCAATCGCGGCCTGCTGCGCGAGCTGTGGCCGCAGCGGCTGGCGCCGCCGCAGATCTTGCGAGTGTGGGAGGGCCGGTTCCCGGAGCTGGTTGAGGCGTCGCGAGGTGGCGGGTGAACCGCGAGGCCAAGCTGGAGGTCGCCCGCATCGTGCTGGGCGTGTGCGGCCCGCGCGGCTACCACCTGTCCGGCAGCCTGGCGCTGCACGTCCACGGGGTGCGCGGAGCACGCGAGTCGGACGACATCGACCTGTTCACCTACAAGATCCTCGACGCGGATTCAGTGCGGGCCGCGGTGTTCGCGGCGCTGCGCGAGAGGGGCTATCAGGTCGAGGTGACGCGCACCGGGGCTTTCCATCCGCTGGCGCGGTGCGATCAGAACGCCGACTTTCGGGTGAGCCATCCGGAGCACGGCACGGTGAGCGTGCAGATGGTTCGGATGGACCACTATTTCGAGCCCGAGATTGTCAACGGAATACCCGTCGCGGCTATCGGTGATTTGCTCTACAACAAATTGGAAGCGCCGCAGAAGCGGGCCCTCGCGAAGGATTACGTGGATCTGGCCACGCTGCGCGAGCATTTGGGGCCGGAGGCGGTGGACTCTTATATCTCCGATTACGTGACGGGCATCGCCCAGGTGCGCGGGGTGCCGGAGGCGGACATCGCCGAGCAGCTGTATCTGCGCCTGGCGCAGGCTGCCGAGGTGCCGGACGAGGCGTTCGCCGTCTACGGGCTCGACGCCGTGCGCGCGACGCAGACGCGCACCGAGATGCTGGCCTGGGGAGAACGGCTGGTGTCCGAGCAGCACGACGTGTACCGCGTGGAGCCGCGGCTGGCGGTCGGGCTGGAGGCCATGACCCGGCAGGAAGCGCAGGTGTCGCTGAGGCGGGTGGCCGGCGCGGGACAGCTGGCGATGCTGAGCTATCCGCAGCTGAGCACCGTGCGCGGCGAGGCGGTGGCGAAGGCCGTGGACGCGCGCCGCGAGCTGGAGCGCGCGGCGGCGGCTGCCGCCCAAGGCCAGGAGCTGCCGGACAACCTTGATGAGCAGATGCGGCAGGCGCAGGCGGCGGCGGACGAGGTGGAGCGGATCAACCAGGAGATGCGCCGCCGCGCGCGGCTGACAACCCGCCAGCGGGCGGAGGAGGCCGCCGTGCGCCGGGCGGTGGCGGGGGAGATCCAGAGCACCGGAAGCAAGTCAGCCCAGGCCCAGCGCGTGGCCGAGCGGCTGACTGCCACGCCCTCCGCCCGCCGGCACGCTCAGGCGGAAGAGGAGTGGCAGATGCACCGGCCGGGCCAGGCGCCGGGTTCGGAGGGCGTGCGCCGGTAACCAGGCAGCACCCCGTTCAGTTCGGGGCCGCCGCCGCACCGGGCATGGGCAGCTGACCGCCCAGGAGGGCGCGGATGGCCTCCTCCAAGATGGCCACGGTGCGGCGAAGTTCGTGGTTCTCCTGCGCCTTCTCGTCGTCCCGGTCGGGGCTGGCCTCGAAGGCGGCGTCCATGGCGCGCAGCCGCTCATCCAAGGTGCCCTCCGGGGCCGGGGTGTGCCCCAGGGCGGCCATGCGTGCCTGCCGCTCGGCGAGCCACGCGGCGAGCTGTCCGCGCTGCTCCTGGCTGAGGCCGTCGGTCGGCTGGTCCTCCATCGTTCCTCTCCTTCGTTCTTAGCTTCCCGGGCCCCGGCGGGGGCCCAGACCAGGTCCGGGGCGCTGCTGGCGCTGTTGCTCGTCCTCGGCCGTCTGGCGGGCTCGACGGGGGGCCGCGGACGCCCGACCGGTGGCCGGGCCGGCGGTCGGCGGCAGGCCACGACGGGCGCGCTCGCGCTCGCGCTGGGCGCGCAGTTCGGCGAGCCGCTGCTGGATCCGCGAGCGCTGGAAGAGCGTCAGGGCGTCGTGCAGCTCGGTCCACTGCGCGCGCAGCTCGGCCTCCTCGGGGCTCTCCCCAAGGGGGTCGTCCGCGTCAGTCTGGTGCAGCATCCGCCACACCGCCAAGGCGGTTACGAGCTGCCGCCACTGGGCCTTCTGCTCCTCGTCCTGCTCGTCGGGGGCGGGGATCTGCTGGAGCCACTCCTCCGGCAGATCCTCGCTGTTCAGCACCAGGCGCAAGGCGACGTCGGCGAACGCCGCGGCGGCGGCCGTGACCGCCTGCCGGTCGTCGGCGTCGGTGAAGCGGGCCTCCAGCAGACGGAAGTGGAAGTTCTCCGCGGTGCGTGCGGCGATGCGCATTCCGGAGACGGGATCGTCCGGCCGGGCGCGGGCGGCGGCCCACGCCCGGGTGCGCCGGCCGACCTCGTCGATCCGCTCCTGGAAGATCGCCCAGGCGTGGGCGTCGCGGGGATCCTCGGGCTGCTCGCCAATGCCCTCAACGGAGTCGTCCAGGCCGTGCCGAACCCGCCAGGCGTCCGCCAGCGCGGCGGTGCGCTCCCACAGCGTCCGCAGCTCGCTGCCGGTGTGCGGGACAGGGCCGAGCACGCGCGCCCACGCGGGCGGATCGGCAGCCAGCAGCGCGCCGTTGTGCTCCAGCCGCTCGGAGAGCACGATGCGGCGCTCGACCAGGTGCGCGCGCCAGGCTTCGGGCGTGTCGGCGTCCCGTACGGCGGCCGAGGGGGCCAGCCAGTCCGGGAGCGGACCGGAGTTGTCCGGCACCGGGGCGGGGCCGTCGGGGAGCTGGTCGCGCAGGCGCCGCTCGGCACGGATGCGCTCAGCGATGATCTCGGCGCGGCGCAGCCGCTGGCGGGCCTCGTCCTGCCGGTGCAGGTTGGCGGTCAGCTCGCGGCGGGTGACCTCCACCGGCTGGCGGGCGGTATGGCTGGCGCCGCGCCTCCGCTCGCGCTGCCAGTCCTCACGCATGCGGTCCAGCGGACGCATGTCACGCCGCAGCTTCTGCTCGCGGCGCAGCATGGCGTGCTCCGCGGCGGCGGCACGCTCGGCGACGTGGTCCCCTTCGAGGGCGGCGCGGCGCATGCGGCGCCGGGCATCGGAGATGGCGGCGGCGAGGTCGGCGCGGGTGAGATGCCCGTGCGGCCGACGCGGCCACGCCGGGTGCGGCAGGCCGTCCACGACGACGTGGCGGGGCTGGCCGGCCACCGCCGCGTCGGCGCGGTGCAGTTCCTCCAGCGCCTCGCGCCGCAGCTGCTCGGCGCGCTGAAGAAGGCGGTCGAGCAGCTGCTCGTCGAGGTGCTTGAGCGGACGGCTGCGGCCCGGCTCACTCTCCCGGGCAGCGGCGCGTTCGGCGGCGGCGCGGCCCTCTTCGACCTGGGCGTCGATGCGCCACGACAGCACCGCGGAGACGTCCTCGGCGTCGGCGAAGTCGCGCTCGGCGTACGCGGCGGCGAGCAGCCGTGCGGCGTCCCAGCCTTCGGCCTCGGCCTTCCGCAGCGAGCGCTCGACCGCCGACCAGGCGTCGGAGTCGATGAACGCCTCGGCCGCACCGCCCAGGACGCGCCGGGCGAGGTTCTTGAGGCGGTGGCTGACCGCGCGGGCGTGGACGTCGGTGTACTCGGCCGCCAGCTGGCCGATGCTGTAGGCGCGGTCCTGCTCGGCCTGGATGGTCTCGTGCGCGGAGATGGATCCGCGGCTGCTGTGGGCGACGGTGTCCAGGACGTCGCGCATGCTCTGGCCCTCGTCGGCGACCACGTGCAGCCGGTTCGACAGGCGCCCGCGGGTGGCCATGACGTATGCGGACTCGCGGCTGGTCCGGGCGGTGATCAGGCCGTGCGCGGTCGCCACCGTCAGGCCCTGCGCGCGGTGCACGGTGGAGGCGTAGCCGAGTTCGGCGTGCCGTCGCAGGTAAGAGGCCGGGAGCACGACGCGGCCGCCGTGGCCGGTGTGCCGGACGGTGGCGTTGCCCGCCGGATCGAGGGCTTCGATGCGCCACTGGTCGCCGTTCTTGACGAAGTCCAGGCCGCCGTTGACCGTCAGGCGGCGCTGGTTCTTCCGGGTGACGATGAGGTCGCCGACGGCCGCCTGCAGGTCGTCACGCAGGGCGGTGGAGCGGGTCAGGTCCAGGCGGCCGGAGGCGATCTGGAACGCCTGGGCACGCAGGTTGAGTTCGCGCACGGCATCGGTGTCGTCGGCCATCATCAGCGAGTGCAGGCCGGCCTCGGTGTCGGTCTGCCAGGCGGCGAAGACGGAGTCCAGCATCTCCTGCGGGGCGCCGCCGATGATCCGGCCCTGGGCGAGATGCCAGGTCCATGCGTCGGCCGGATCGCCGTCGCGCAGGGCCAAGGTGGCCTCCGCCTCCCCCTCTGCGCGGAAGCGGTGCAGCTGCTCCAGTTCCACCGCGCCGACCTCGCGGGCCACCAGCCGCAGGGCGCCGCCGGACTCCACCGCGCCGAGCTGCGCGGGGTCACCGATCAGCCGGACCAGGGCGCCGGCCGCTTCGGCTTCGGCGACGATCCGGGCAAGGTTGCGGGTTCCGGCCATGCCCGCCTCGTCGACGATGATGACGTCGCTCGGGCGGAGCTGGAAGGCGTCCTTGACCCGGCGTCCTTCGGCGAGCCGGTCGCGCTGAGCGAGCCAACTGTGCATCGTGTGCGCGACGGTGCCCAGGTCATCCTCCATGACCTTCGCCGCCCGGCTGGAGGGGGCCAGGGGTATGAGCCGGCCGCCGCCGACGGCAACGGCGTCGCGCACCAGCTGCAGCGCGGTGGTCTTGCCGGAGCCGGCCGGGCCGATGCCGACGACGACCAGCTTGTCGGAGCAGGCGAACGCCTGGGCCAGGCGCCGCTGGCCGGGGTTGAGCGGGGGCCCGTCGAAGCGCTCGGCGACGGCGGCGAAGCGGTCGGCGCCCAGCGCCGGGATGACCGAGGTGCGCGCGGCGTTGAGGATACGTGACTCCGCTGCCAGGACCTCGCTGGAGGTGTAGAGCCGGGACTCGCGGCGCCGGTAGATACTGCTGCCGTCGGCGCGCTGCAGCGGCGCGAAGGGCCTGTGGAGGTCCGGGGGAGTAAGGTCGATCGAGCCGTGTCCGATCACCTGCCGGGTGATCCGCTCGGCCAGTCCCCAGGTGTCACCGCGGCCCTGGGTCAGGCGAAGAACGTGGCGCCGGGCCTCGGCGAGCACGTGCCGCTCACCCCACACCGCGCGCTCGGAGGAGACTACCTGGAGCACGTCCCGCGCGGCCTGCTCGACGTCGACCGCTGCCGCCGGGTCCTCATCCGTGGCCGAGCCTCGGGCGATGGCGCGCAGGTGGTCCAGCAGGCCGTCGATCCGCGCGGCTCCGAACAGCGCAATAGCTTCCTCGCGCCAGGCGGCACGCAGATCCGACAGCGCGCGGGCCTTCTTCTTGTGCGGCCGGGACATCTGCGCGGCCTGCTGGATGAGCGCCATGCGGGCGCTGGTATCCGGCTCCTTGCCGTACCGGCGCCGGTACTCCTGCAGCAGCTTATCCAGGTCCTTGCGGATGTCCTGGGCGCGCTTGGAGAACGCCTCGATCAGGTCGTCGTCAAGGCCGCTAATGGCCATCACGGGCCGCTTGCCGGGGGTGACCTCCCGCTCTTCTGCCTGCACCCCGAGCCGACGGCACAGCTCCTCGACCACGCGCTGGTTGTACAGCTCGCTGGCTGCAACTCCCATCGCGTAGAGCAGCTTTCCGTCGATGCTGCGCCACTTGCCGTCCAGCCCGCGGACCTTGTTGGCGACGACGACGTGGTCGTGCAGCAGCGGGTCGCCGCGGCGGCTGTCGTAGTGCCGGTAGCGGGCGGCTATCAGGCCGCCGCGCACGTCTTCCTGCGCGATGCCGTTGATGCCGGTGCGGGTCGCCAGGGCATTCTTCTCGATCCAGGCAAGGGTCTCGACGATGGCCTGATCGTGGGCAGCCTGCACCTCAAGACGGGTCTCCTCGTCGCCCAGCGCCCACAGGACGGAGCCGTACTTGTTGCGGAAGACCAGGTCGTAGCCGGCGACCGCCTGGCGGTCGCAGGAGGTGTTGGCGCTGATGTAGCGGCTGAGTTCTTCGGCGTCCTTCGGGGCCCGGCCGAAGTCCTCTCGGAAGGCCATTGCCCCGACGCGGCCTCGGATGCGCTTGCGCTCGGCGTCGGTCGCCTCGCGCTCCTCGCGCTTCTCGAAATCCTGGATCGCGTCCTGGATCCGAGCGGCGAGCGGACCTTCGGTCTGCTCGTACTGGTAGTACCGTCGGCCCAGCCTGGCCTGCCTTGTCGCGGCCGCAGGGCTGAGCCCCTGGGCCTGGGCGTCGGCGATGATCCGGTCGGCGTCCGGGTGCAGTCCCTCACCGAACAACGCCTTCATCTGAGCCTCGGTGACGGTGCCTCGGACACCGAGTTCGGCGGTCCCGCCGCCGACCCAGACGCCGGGCGGGTTGCCCTCGGCGGTGTAATAGTCGCTCAGTTCACGCTTGCTCGACCGGCGTTCGTCGCCGGTGGCTATTTCACGTGTGTAGTACAGGTAACCATCCCCAGCGCTGAGCTTGTGGATGGTCATCATGTGCTCAGCCTACCTTGTGTCATTGTGAATGCAAGAGCTTCGACCGCGCCAACGGCGCGGTCGGGTGCAGTGAGTTGGGGAAGGTGAGGAACGAGCCGGCCAACGAGCAATCCCGGCCGCGCCGTTGGCGCGGTCCGCGCAGCGCCGGCGGTTGTCCCCAGGGGCGCTCTCCTGAGCGCCCCTGGGGACAACCGCGCCGTTCTGGTTATCCACAAGGGCCGGTCCGGGCCGTCCGGGTACCCCGGCCTGCGGCGGTCCGGCCCGACGGCTGGTCAACTCGCCGTGGCATCGGGCGCTGCGTGGGGACCACAATGGCCATGCACCTACTGATGGGGAGGACATCCATGGCAGAGCGGAGGGCCACCCGCCAGCTCAAGGCGAGGGAAAAGGCTCGGGCCCGCACAGCGGAGCGTCGGCAGCGCGAGCAGCAGCTGGAGGACCTGGCGACCGCCTGGTTCGAGGCGGAGGACGAGATAGCCGACAAGGAATCCGCGGCCGACGAGAAGATCAGGAAGTACACCGAGAAGGTGCGCGGGGAGGTGGAGAGGGAGACCGGGAAGCTCCGGGAGCAGATGACCGACGTCGTGGGCAAAATGCTGGCGCTCACGGGTGTGCGGTCCGTGGCGGAGCGCCTGGGTGTGGCCGAGGCGGTGGTCCGCGAGATCAAGGCGACCTTGGACGGCGCCGCGAGCACTCCGTCTGACCCGGGATCGCCGTCGCCGACAGCGCCCACCGTGGCGCCGCCGCCGTCGCCGTCGGTGCCGTCGCCGTCTCCGGTGCCGACCGACGAGACATCCGCTGCGGCAGAGGGGTCGGCCGTCCTGTCCGGGTGACGCAGACGCACCGAGGCCCCCGACCTGGCTGTTACCGGTCCAGGTCGGGGGCTGCGGTGCGTCCGGCGCGGGTTAGCGGGTTCCAGGCGCCGGTGGAGTCACCCAGGAGTTCGGGCTGAGCGGACCCGGTGCGGGCGCGGCCGGAGGAGCTGTCACCGGACTGGTGTGCTGCTGCTGGGGGAGGTAGTGCCCTGTCGGTCGGCCAGGATCGGCCGGCCGGTGTATCCACCGGATCTTCGCGCCCGAGGTCACTTCGGTGCGCCACGGGTGGTCGGCGCTGAAGAGGATCCACAGCGGTTCGCCGTCGCGCGTGGTCTTCTCGTAGCGCGCGAGGCGGAACCCGACTTGGCTGCCGTCCGGGGTGTCCACTTCGATCGTCATGCCGATCCAGTCGAGGTCGAGATCCTCGATCGGCGTCTCCGTCATCCTGCTGCGCGTCATGGGCTCCCCTTTCCCTCGGGCGCGGCGATGCTGTGCGCGCTGGCTATGCGTGACAGTACCTCGCATCCAGGACAGGATGCGGCGCCGAGCGCGACTGCACGGCACCGGGCCCCCGACGGCGCCGTGGCAGCGCTCTCCGGGGGCCCGTGAGGGGGAAGGGTCGGGTTACGGCTACTCCTGGGGGCGGGTTGGGTGCGGGATCATCAGGTAGAGCGTGTCGGCGAAGTCGTCGAGGTTGAAGGGTTCGTCCCCGGAGTCATCGGGGTCGGTGACCTCAAGGCCGATGGCGGTGATGTGCAGCGCGGTGCGTCCTGTGTGCTGCGCGGAGATGGTGAACATGGCGCAGTCCGGGCTGCACCGCCCGCACGCCGGTGAGGGGTCGGCGTACCGGGGGATGTGTGCCTGCAACGTCGCGCGGCCGGGCTGCTGGTCGTCCAGCTGGAAAGACCCCAGGATCACGTCACCCTGGCGGAGCTGGTCGGCTCGTACGATGCGGGCGGTGGTGGTGTCCAGGCCGGGCAGCGGGTGCGGGTAGGTGGCCAGGTAGGCCGCGATGAACAGGTCCGTGCCGGAGTCGCCGGCGGGGTGGCCGCTGGCCGGACGGATCGTGTCGTCCATCAGGTCCACCTCCACGGTGGCCTCGCTGCCAGTGCGGACCTCGAACACGGGCGGGAACGCTTCGGGATCGCGCAGCATGTCCCACGCCTCCTTCGCGGTGTCGGTGATGGTGTTGTTGGTGGTGGAGCCGCCGGGGACTTGCCCTGTCCCTCGGCGGTGCCCGGAGCCACGGCGGGATCGAACCCGCGTTGTGGCTCCGGGGCGGGGGCCGGGGCGGCGCATCCGCGCGCCGCCCCGGCTGGCGTGGGTCACCAGATGAGGAAGGACTCCGGGTTCTGGAGGGCCATCATCAGGATGGCTGCGTCGGGACCGCCCTTGGCCATGATCAGCTCACCGGCGAGCACGCCGATCTCGTGCTCGGTGAGCGCCCTGACACCGGACTGCTCCAGGAACTCGTCGATTGTGTCGAGAACGTCGTCGGGGTGGGTGAAGTGCTCGACCAGGCCGTGGATTCCGGCCGGTTGGCCGCTCTTCCACAGCTGCACGGACAGGGTGCGCAGCACCGGGTCGAAGACCGGCACGATGCGGGTGGTCTCGTCCAGGTCGATTGCGGCCATCGCCTCTGCGTTCCTTTCGGGTTGGTGGTGGAGTGTCGGGGGCTTGCCCTGCCCCCTTCTGACATAGGTAAATCTATCTTATCGGAGTGGGGGGAGTCAACTGCTCTTTCTCGTTGGTCAGCTGCACGGATCGGGGTGGTGAGTCCGCCGTTCCAGCTCGGCCGCCTCAGCTGTGGCCTTCGCTTGGACCTCCACCTCATGGCGGGCGTCCGCAGCCCACTGCCGCAGCACGTCCGCCTGCGCCGGGTTCGCCGTTCTCGTGGTACCAGCTGTCACTCGTCGTCTGCCTCCGCATCGATCACCGGGCCGTCCTCCGTGATCCGGATCCCGCGCCCGTCCCACAGCGCGTCGTCCAGGTCGCGCTCACGTTCCTCGTCGGTCATGTCGTTTCCTCCCGTTCATGTAGGTCAGGACACACCGGTGGCTCCGCCCGCCGTGGTGGTCAGGTGCCTTCCGGTTCGGGCGGTGCCCGGCGCGTACGGCCGGGCAACGGGGGTCAGCCCATGTCGAGCAGCACGGTGCCGTAGGGCGTCTGGTGAAACTCCGTCATGCATGCCTTGCGCAGGTCGGCCGTGATGACCGTCCACGGGATCGGCTCACCGTCCTCGACGTTGCTGAGGCCGAGCACGGTGCGGCCCTGCTCGTAAGCGGTCTTCACCGCGTCCTCGGCGATGCGACCGATCGCGATGTACCGCTCGCGTATGTCCTCCCGGATGGACCGGCGCTCTTCGCGGCGATCTTCCGGCGGCCACTCGGCGGGAACCTCGCGGTGGAGCGCGATCCACGCAAGGGCTCGCTGCTCGTGGGGAAGGGTGCAGTCGCCGGTGCTCACCGAGTGCATGAGCATGCCTCGCTTCCTGGCGTAGTCGGTGGTGGAGTGTCCGGGGGCTTGCCCTGCCCCCGGACGGTGGAGGGGGGTGGTGCTCCGACCGGTGCCCGGCGGCGGGCCGGGCACCGGTCTGGCTCTACTTCGAGTCGGCCACGACCCAGCGAGTCGCCTTCTTGCCCTTCTCCGGCTCGCGGATGACGTAGGGCGCCGAAGCCCAGCGGTACGTCAGGATGCGCGGACGCCAGCGCATCCGTGCGCCGACCAGTTCACCGCCGGTCTGGACATCGGCCGGGTACTCCTCGGCGTTCAGCTGGTTGAGGGCGGACGCGACCAGGCTCAACAGGATGCGCCAGCGCGCCGGCCGCTCCGGCTTGGTCACCACCTGCTTGCCGTCGCGCTGCGTGTACGCCACGCCGAGATCCTGGAGCGCGGTGATCGCCGTGTCCCACAGCGAGTGCACGTCGTGCAGTTCGTCATCGTCCAGGTTCGGCGACTTCGCCAAGTCCTCGGCGCGCGTCGCGATGTCCTCCAAGTGGCAGAAGAGACTTTCGAGGCTGTCCATGCCGACGCTCACATTCCGGTGATGACGAACTCGGTGAAGCCGTTTTCCAGTCCGAGGTGCAGCTCCTCCGATTCGTCGCCAATGCCGAGTTCGCGGACCCGCTTTTCGATCCAGTCGCGACACTTTTCCAGTTCCAGCCGCTCGCACTCGTCGGAGGGGCCGTCGTCCGGGCACTCGTGATCGTCGTTCCAGAAGCCGTGCGAATCTCCGAATTCCTCCATGCCGGAGAAACGCATTCCCTTCCCGGCATTCCGAAGGATGGCGATGGCGTCTTCGGCGATCCGGGACGGGTCATCGGTGGTGTACTTGGTGCGCTTAACGCAGCGGTACGCCTTCTTGGCTTCCGGATTCTTGACCTTGACGAATTCTCCGATGCTCACCGCATACATGTGCGGGCCTCTTTCCTGGCTCGTCGCGCACATCCCGCGCGCGATTGGTGGTGGAGTGTCGGGGGCTTGCCCTGCCCCCTTTCGACATAGGTAAATCTATCTAATTGGGGTGGGGGAGTCAACCCCAAACCCCCACCAACCACCAGGAATTGAGCCCCACCGACCCATACCCGCCACCAGCGTCCGCGCAGCGGACGACACACCGCTCCGCACTCCTCCGCCCACCGGGCCGCACCCGGCCGACCACCCCCGCCACCCGACCAGCCAAGCCGGAGGACCGCCCCCTCCCCCTCCCGGCAAAAAGAGATTTTGAGGGGGTGCCGGACGAAGCGCAGGGGAGGAACGGAACCTTTTTTCACCGCGACGAAGGAGCGGCGAAAAAAGGTTCCGGAACGACCTTGCGCACAGTCCGCCGCACCCCCTCACAATCTCCCCGCCGGGAGGGGGAACCACCCGCACCCTGACCACCCACCCCCACCACAGCCGGCCCACCCGGGCCCGCGCAGCGCGGGCCGACGCTTCGGCCGGGCCGTCGACGGCAGCGGCCCCCCGTACCGTCACCCACCCCCAATGGCACAAACCCCCGCCCTCACGCCGAGGTCACCAGAGCCTCCACCTCCGCGCGCCGGTAGTACTCCGTGCCGCCGACGACGAGAACGGGCGTCGGCGCCGCTCGGCGCCGCAACAGGGTCTTGACCCGTTCGCGCCGCTGCACTGGGGTCAGCGCGTCGCGGACGGCGGCCGGGAGCAGGTCGGGGACCTGCCTGCGGGCGATCAGCCCGTGCTCGGGCATCACCACCTGGGCGGCCTGCGACAGGTAGCGGGTGGCGACGTCGGGTGAGACCTCCAGCCGTGCCGCGACGGTCTCGGTGGCCACGTCGGTGCCCTGGGCGATGGCGATGCGCAGCAGATCGGCGACCTCGGCGACCCTCCCGGTCGGCGCCTGCGAGGTGTCCGCGCGGTCTGCGCTCTTCCCGCTGTAGCCGGGACGCTCGGTGTCGTACCAGGCGAACCACGCGGCGACGGCGGCCGCGTCACGGGTGTTGTCTTCGGCGGCGGGCGGGAAGGGGTGCCTCGGGTGGTTCGCGTACGCCTGGGCCAGGTTGCCGATGGCGCCCGGGGTCACACCGCGTAGACGGGCGATCTCGACACGGCGCCACCGTTCGCCGGGGGCGTGCGTCATGGGGCGCGGTCCGGCCGCCAGGCGCGGGCCGGACGGCACGTCCGTGGTCCCCTCCTTGCCTCCGAAGAGCCGCGCGCGGACCCACTCCGCCGCCGTCTGCCTGTCGATGAGCTGGGTGTTGCGGGGGCCGATCCGGGTCTTCGCCTCGGGGATGGGGTGGGCCTCCAACCAGTTGCGGATCGTCTTCGGTGAAACGCCACCGAGGTGTTCCAGCTGCTTGCGGGTCACCCAGGGGTCGTGCAGCGCGGCGAGCCGATGCTCGAACTGCTCTCTCGTCGTAGTCATGGTGGTTTCATCCTGTCGTATCTGGAGCCGTACACTGATGGGCGCTGCCAGCGGGAGACCTGATGTGGCCTCGTCGTTGGTGGTGGAGAAGGGCCGGCGGTTTTGCCCGAGCCAGCACGCTTCGGCGGGGCTGGTACGAGCTTCGGCTCGTAACCGCCGGCCCACTTTGCGCTTGCGGCCCGGCGCGGGCGCGGCGGACACCGCCCCGGGCCGGTCGGTCAGGCCCGACCGGGTTGACGCGGAGGGTCACTCCGCTTCTACGACGTTCAGGTACTCGATGTGGCCGTTGGTTGGCGATCTCCTGGCTCTCCAGTCCGAGCCGGTCGCTGCACAGCAGCAGGTCCGCAAGCAGCCGCGCGACTACCTCGCGCACGGCCTCCCGGTCCGCCTCGGCCAAAGACGCCGCGGGAGGCAGCAACGGGTCGAAGTTGCGGTACAGCGCCCAGAGCCGTTGCCACAGCTCGTTGGGGTCGAGCTGCCGGGTATCGGCGTAGAGCAGAACGTCGGCGAACAGGAGGGTGAGGACCGATTCCGCCTCGGCTTCCTCGGTGCCGTGGAGCGGCGGGACGCCGAGCCGGGTTCCTGTGTCCGTGGCGTACCAGCGGGCGGCGGCCAGCCCGCGCACGACGGGGTCCTGCTCTGCGGGGCCGGTGCCCAGTGTCAGGTAGCGGTGCAGGACGGCGGTCGCCCGCGCGATCTGCGCCTCGGGGGAGGCGGCTGCTATCGCCATGAGTGATGGGTCCTCTCGTTGATGAAGGGCCCGGCGGCCTGTCGCGCCGCCGGGCCGTGGGCGTGCGGTTTTCCGGCCGGCGGGCCGGTCAGAACGGCGGACCGTCGTCCCTGACCGGGGCTGCGGGCGGCGACGGTGGGGGAACGAAGTCCCGGTCCTCGACCCAGACCTCCTGCTCGGGGCCCATGTCTCGGTACGGGGCGGCCTCCGCTTCGTCGTCTGTGCAGAACAGCGTGGTGACGTGCGGAACGTCCCAGGAGTCGTAGCGCACCCCCCGCACACGGAAGCGGTACGGGCGGCCGGTGCACGCCTCCGGATGCTCGTCGGTGTTGGAGCCGTAGCGGTAGCCGCGGCCAGCGCAGCCACCCGCGCAGTCCGGCCGGTGGTCCGGCCAGGGGCCTGCCGAGTCCGGCATGTCGCCGCGGGCCGGGCGGTCCTGGGCGGCGGATCCGTCGTCGCTCAACATGCTTCTCCTTCGCTGGAGTTCAGGGGCGACCAGGCCCCTTCGACATAGGGAGATCGCGCGCGGCCTTGCGGCCGGGGGCGGGGTGGTGCCGATGCACCACCCCGCCCGGTGGGTCAGGCCGCGAGCCTGCGCAGGTAGGCGTCGGTCGCCTCGTCGCCCAGGTGGCGGCGCATCGCCGTCCCGCGCGGCTGCGGGGCGATCGGCCCGAGCGCCTGGGCCTGGGCGACGACGTCGGCCATCGCCAGGTCGGCCTTGAAGCGGTGTCCGATCCGCTCCTCCAGGTCGGCGTAGGATGCGGCCATCTCCGGCCGCAGCCGGGCAGCGCACACCAGATCGCCTTCACCGGCCAAGACGCAGAAACTGCAGCTCAGGCGGCTCATGCCCTGGTCATAGACCGGGCTGTAGGGCAGCGCGGATTCTGCGATCTGCTGCCAGACCTGCTCATCGGACCACCCGTGGATGGGCAGCCAGGTGAACACGGACCGCGCGCGGGTGGTGAGCGCCGAGTCCTGCGTCAGCGGGAGCTTGCCCTTGCGCTTTGAGGACTCCGCCGCCCTGATGCCGAGGCAGTCCAGCACGATGCCCCGGCGCCAGAAACCGGCGTACCGGTCGTCGAAGCCGCGGATGAGCTGCCGGACCAAGTCCCGCTTGTGGTAGGCGGTACAGTATCGAACACTTGCACTAGGCCACATGCCGCGCTCCTCGACTTGCTGGAGCAGGTCGCCCTGCTGGCGGCTGCGGACCTCGAAGCGCAGTCCGTAGTGCCGTGCGTGCAGCTCGGCGAGCTCGCGGGTGCCGCTCCACTCGACCCGGCCGAGGTTGCAGTGGACGACCACGATCTTGTCCAGCGCGCCGACCTGGGCGGCCAGCCCGGCGACGTAGGAGACCATGGCCTGAGAATCCTTGCCCCCGCTTGAGTTGAGCACGACAAGGTCGGCGTTGCGCAGCAGGCCCAGCGGATCGTCGGCGGTCAGGGTCGGCTCCTCGAAGAGCGACATCTGGGCGGTCGTCATCGCGCGCCCCCCGCAGCGGTCGGCCGGCTCGGTGCGGCCGGGTGTGGCGCCAGGATGCCCAGGTGGACGGCGAGCGCTTCGATCTCAGCGTCCTCGCGGGTCTGCTCCGGTATGGCGGGCAAGGTCGGGCGGGAGGGCAGCACGCGCAGATCGCGCGCGACGGCGAGCGCCTGGGCGCTCCAGCGGGCGAAGCTGACCTCTTCCGCGGCCGCCCGGCGGAATGTGGTGTCGGACATGTACGTCCCTTCGTTGGGGTGGAGAGCCCCGGCGGCGGCTTGCCCTGCCGTCTGCCGGGACGTGAACGCCCGGGGAGTTGCACCCCTTAGCGACATAGGTAAATCTATCTTATTAGGGAGTGGGAGTCAATGCTGGGTGACGCTGTCGATTGGGCGGCGGCTCGTGGCGACCAAGTGCGCCGCCGCCTCAAGGTCACGGCCTGGTGGGGCGGCGCCCGCCGGAGGCGAGCAGGAGGTGAACGGTGGCGGCGGTCTGTTCGACTTGGCGGGGCCGATCGCGGCGGGGAAGTCGTCGGTGGGGATGGGGACGGTTGCGCTGATGGCGGCCCAGCTCTGGTGGCGCCACAGGTTGGTGAGGGTGAGCAGGGTGCTGCTGACGACGGCGGGCAGCGCCTCGCAGCACGGCCGGGGCGGGGTGGCGTACGCCGGGGACATGCCGGGACCGCTAGGACCTGTCCGGCCGATCATGTGGGGGCCGGATTGAGTGCCTCTTGTCGGGCGTCAGCGCCAGCTTCATTCTGGTCAGCGAACCGGCAGTCAGTGTTTCGGGGGGACCGTGTGACAACTGGTAGCGGCAGGGCGCAGCACACGACATGGGTACGGACGGCCTTGGCGTACGGCCTTCTAGGGCTCGGACTGTTGGGGCTGATCGTTTCCACACCGTTCGTACTGGCAGCTGTGGCTCCGGCGAGCACGGACTGGGGGAAGCTCAGTGACATCAGCCAGACGTACGGGGCTGTGTCCGTCGTGCTCTCGGCCATCGCTTTGGCCGGTGTGGCTATCTCGCTCCTCTACCAGGTCCGGCAGGCGCGCACGAGCAACGAGCAGGCCATCAGGGACAGCCATCTCCAGCTTGCGACGCTCGCGCTGAGCGACCCGAATCTGCTCCAGGCATGGTCACCGCCCGTTGCGCCGGTGACTTTGAAGCGGCATCAGCAGCATCTGATCACGTCTCTCGCTCTCGGAGAGCTGTTGCAGCGATTCCGCATCGGCCATCTGTCCGTCGAGAAGCTCGTGGTGAAACTCGACGGGCATTTCCGCGGGGAGATCGCGCGGGAGCAGTGGGAACGCGAAGGGCCCGGGTGGCGCCGCACCATGGAGGCTGGTGATCGCCGTGACCGTGTGTTCGTTCGCCTGGTGGATGAGAGCTACCGGGCTGCTGTGGCGGCGGGGCCAGCGTCCGCTCTTCTGGAGTTTCAAGATCGGCCGGACAGGCCCTAGTTGCGCAGGCGGGTGGCCGCAGAGTGGATCATGCACGCCCGCCGACACGCACGCGACTACGAACGGCTCATCTAGCACTCTGAATCGCTCATCACCTGGGCAGCGATCACGTTCATGACCAGGCGGATCACCCGCCGAAGCGGTCAGCCAGCATCCCGCGAAGCCCAACGGGACTGATCGTTCTCAAGATCAGGGCCATCACCTGGCCCCTGCCACGGCCCACATCGCAGCCCTGAACACCACTCTTCCACCGCCGGCGAAGCCTGTCGGCGGATCCATCGCTCACCGGCCGTCGCCGCACTCAGGGGTGGCTTGCCGCGTCGATGTATGTCTTGGTGACGTCGGTGATGAAGTCGCGGCTGCTGTCGGGGCTGAGGGCCTGGGCCTGAAGGTGGTCGTGCAGCACGCTGTAATGCTGCACGTCGGATGGCTTATCCAGATAGAGGTCGCTGGTGTACCGCTCCAGATACACCACCGGCGCCGCCGCGGAGCTGTCGGCGAACCGCAGGATGGAGAACTGTCCTGACAGGCCCGGATGGGCGCCCACTGTGTAGGGGAGGACCTGCACCGTGATGTGCGGCTCGGCGCCGAGTGCGTTCAGGTGCTCCAGCTGTTCCCGCATGACGTCCGGGCTTCCGACGACACGGCGCAATACCGATTCGTCCAGGACGACCCACAGGCGCAGTGGATGGGCCGGGTCGTAGATCCGGTGCTGGCGGCGCAGCCGCACCTTAAGGCGCGTGCCGACCTCTTCGGCGGTGAGCTGGGGGATCGTTTCCCCGATGACCGCGTCGGCGTAAGCGGGGGTCTGCAGCAGAGCGGGGATCGCCATGGATTCGTAGGTGTGGAGGGAGGTGGCGTCCGTCTCCAGGGCGATGTAGACGCTCTGGGGGATGTCGCCGTAGGCGTGCCACCAGCCCGGTTGCCCGGATTCCTTGGCCATCTGCATCAGTGAGTCGATGACCTGCGGGTCCGTCACCCCGTAGATGGTGCACAGGTCGCGCACGTCGCGGGGGCTGATGGTGCGGCGGCCGTTCTCCAGGTGACTGATCTTGGGCTGGGAGACCATGAGCCGCTCGGCCACTTCCGTGCTCTTCAGCCCACTGGCCTGGCGAAGCCGGCGCAGCTCGGCTCCCAGACGGCGTCTCCTGACGGTGGGGTTGATCTTCGCCGCCACGAGCGGTCTACCTCCGGGCCTCAAGCCATCGTGCTGGTCCGCAGACTGCCATGGACAAGGGCTGTCGATCAGACGCCATGCCGTCGTGTTCGCGGCTGCCAAAACGGACTGTGACCTTGTCATTGGGACCGTCAGGCGTTCTACGGGAAGAGACCGAAAGCAGGCACTGAGCAGGCCGTCACAGCAGACAGCCCGCCGGGTGTCCGTCCGGGTCGTCGGCTAGCGTGACGGTCGCCTTGATGCGCTGGCCCACTGGCTCGCGGCGCACCTCGAAACTGCGGCGTACATCGATCACAATTTCCAAGCCGTGCTGCCCGACCCGGTCTGGGTCAGCGGCGCGGGCGCCCGGCAGCGTCGGATCGGTGTCCCACACACGCTGATCTCCACGGCGCCGCGCTGACCTCCAGGTCCAGCAGTCACGGGCCGGGCGCGTACTTGTAGGCGTTGGTCAGCAGCTCGCTGACCACCAGCTGCACCATACCCATCGCCCGGTCCGACACCGGGATTCCGTGCACGGCCTGCACCCGAACCAGCCGGCCTGGTGGCGTCCGCCCACGGGGTTGCCCTCCCCGCGGGCGCGGCTGTCGTCGTGGGATCAGAACAGGGCGTCGGGCAGCGCCAGCAGTTCGCTGGGCTGCTTAGGACGCTCGGGGAGGATCGCGGCGAGCACCGGGGCGACGCGCTGGGCCTGGTAGGCGGCGCGGTCGGCGATCTCCTGGCTGGTCGCCGCGCGGATGCGCGTGGCGTCGGCGAACTCCAGCTCCTCGCTGGCGTATCCGGCTTCCTTCAGCTGTCCGACCATGCAGTACAGGTCGTAGACGTACTCTTCGGTGAAGCAGGTCAGGATGACGGTCGGCGTGCCGTTGTGGTCTTCGTCGCGGACGGTGAAGTGGCCGGACTTGGGCAGCTCGTCGAGCTGGCACTCGCGGCCGCCGACGGTGGCCAGGGTCCAACCCTTGGATTCGAGGTGGGCGCGGACGGCGGCGGCGGTGGCCGTCTTCGGCGGGCGCGGGCGGCGGGGGCGGGGCGATCGCATGAGGTCATCTCCTCGCAAGGGGTTGGGCAGGCCGCCCCGCCCCCGGCGGGGCGGCCTGCGGGTGGTTACATGACGGCGCTGACGGCGTGGCCGAGCCACTGCGGGACGTTGCAGCTGACGGCGTTTCCGGCCTGCATGGTCTTCTCGGCCTTGCTGCGGCCCTTGACGATGTAGGTCTCGGGGAAGCGCTGGGCGCTCATCTGCTCACGCCACTGGAGCATCCGGAAGTGGCAGTCCTCGATCTTCACCGCCGGGCGGAGCAGACCGGCGGAGTCACGGGTGGACAGGGTGTGCAGCGGCTCGCTGGTGCGCTTGGGGACCGAGCCCTTCCTGAAGGGGATCACCAGGCCGTGGTGGTTGCCGCCCGCGGTGACGGTGGCCAGGGGCCGGTCCACGCGCTCGGCGGTGGCGTGGTTGCGGAACTCGACGATGAACGGCGGGGCGGCCAGGTCCGCCGTGGTGGCGTGCGGGAAAGCGCCGGGCGGGACGACGAGCCCTTCGCCGATCTTGACGGTGCGCGACGGCAACGGAGTGAGGTCTGGGCGGAAGGCGCGGCCGTCGTGTCCGCCGTGGTTGACGGTGACGATCGAGGGATCGTCGGGGAACATCTCCAGACCGGCGGCGATGCGGCCCATGGTCGTGGGCGCCAGGGGGCGCTTGCGGTCACCGATCCGGGTGCCCAGGTTTGTCCAGTCGATGATGTCGGAGGCGGGCCGGACGTAGGGCTCGACGATCACTGCGGTGTCGTGGTTCGGGCAGGTGTAGTCGTACTGCTGGCCGTACTTGCCGATCCGGGTCTCGGTGTGGCCCGGCCGCCAGGTCTGCCGCGCGTACACGTCCTCGTCGCACTCCTCGCACCGGGCCAGGGGCCGCGGGGCGACGTCCGGAAGGCGCATGCCGACCCGGGTGAAGACGATGTACAGGCGGTCCCTCCACTGGGGGGCGGCCGGGTTCAGCTCGTCGCCGACGTGCGCGGAGCTGACGCAGACGATCTGGTAGTTGTAGCCCAGCTTGACCATGCCGCTCAGCCACCAGTCGAACAGGATCCAGTCGGTGGCGAACTCGGTGACGTTCTCGATGAGCACCGCCTTGTACCGGTGCACCTCGACCGCGCGGATGACGTCGTAGGCGGTCGCGCGGGTCCGCTCGAACGCGGCATCGGGCAGCGAGCGCAGCTCTTCCTCGGTCAGCCCGCTGACCTTCTTGCTGCGGCGGCGGCCCCCAGCCGGGCTGATCTCCGTGCAGATGGGAGAAGCCCAGAGGACGTCGGTGCGCGGCAGGCGGCGCATGTCGTAGTTCGAGACGTCCGCGCAGACGTGCTCGGCCTGCGGGTGGTTCGCCGAGTGGGTGTCGATCGCGGTCTGCCAGTGGTTGGCGGCCAGTTTCAGCTCCCAACCCGCGTTGACCAGGCCGGTGCTGGCGCCGCCAGCGCCACAGAAGATGTCGGTGAAGGTGATGGTCAAGGTCCGTCCTTGCACGCCGTGCGGTGGTGGAGTCGGCGTGCCGGGCCCGGTTGCCCTCCGGGCCCGGCACGTTGGTGCGATCAGCTCGGCGGAAGCTGTTACCCGCCGTAGGTCTGGCAGGCGGTGACCTCGGCCAGCAGCAGGGCGCTGATCCGGTTGACGACGACGGCCGGGACCTCGACCGTCGCCGGGTCGCTGCCGTCCCGGCGCGCGATGGTGATCAGCGCGCCGCCGTCGTTGGCCAGCTCGCCGTGGTGGCGCGGAAGCCGGACCAGCTCCTCCAGCAGCCACGCGACGGTGGCGGGGGAGGTGGCGTCCTGCTGGAGACGGACCGGCGCGCCCAGCGGGTGACGGCCGCCGTAGCGAGCCATGACGCTAGCGACGTACCGGGCGACGTGGTCAGCCATCACGTCCACGTGGGCGCCGCCGAGACTGGCGCCCCGGGCGCGGTTGTGCGGCATCGAGTCGTACACCACCGCGATGTGGTCCTCAGGGCCGTAGTGCTCGACGTGCCAGCCCTGTACCTGCTCCAGCCGGGGAGGAAGGGTCTCGTCGGCGCCGATCAGCAGGTACGTCAGGTCCGGCAGCCCGATGCGGATCTGGAAGCCGCCGCCGTCGGCGTGCGCCAGCTCCGCGTCGAGGCCCCGCCCGCGCAGAGCGTCGAGGACGCGCTGGTACTGGGGTGCGACCTGGCTGCGGGAGTAGGCGTAGTTGATGACGAAGCGGATCAGTGGGGCCGGGTCGGCGGTCCAGTCGAGGTAGCCGGACTCGTCGGTCGCGGTGCCGAGGAAGGTGCGGCGCCGCCAGAAGAGCCGGGGCCGCCCGCTGTTGTGGCCGGGGGTGATCCACAGCTGGTCCAGGCTGCTCGGCAGGACGATCACCAGCTGCCGCTCGCCGTCGGTGACCTGCACTTCCAGCTGGGCCTGCGTGCGCAGCTCGGCGCCCAGTCGGGAGATGGGAACGAGTTCCACGGACCGTCTCCTTGTGGTTGGTGGTGGGAGTGTCGGGGGCTTGCCCTGCCCCCCTCCGACATAGGTAAATCTATCTATTTTGGGTGGGGGAGTCAACCCCAACCTCATCAACTACGGGGAATCGGACCCGCTACCCGCACCCGCTACCGACGGCCGTATGGCGGACGACAGCTCGCTCCGCCCTTCCCGTCAACCGGTCCGCACTCGGCCGACCACCCCCACCCCCCGACCAGCCAAGCCGGAGGACCGCCCCCTCCCCCTCCCGGCAAAAAGAGATTTTGAGGGGGTGCCGGACGAAGCGCAGGGGAGGAACGGAACCTTTTTTCACCGCGACGAAGGAGCGGCGAAAAAAGGTTCCGGAACGACCTTGCGCACAGTCCGCCGCACCCCCTCACAATCTCCTGGCCGGGAGCGGGGTGTCGCAATACGTGGTCGCCTGGTCCGATCGCTGTTACGGAGCCCGGATATTCCGAGGGCTGCTCTCGGTCGGCGAGGGCGGAGCTGCTCAGCGGATGTAGTCGGAGTGCTGGGACAGCGTGATCATGTCCGAAGGGTCAGAGAGCCGCCGGCGGCGTCTGGTCGGTTAGCATGGCCGTACGGCAGACGAGCCGAGCGGACGGCCGCGTGGAGTCCCCCAGGGGGCTTCCCGAGGAACGTCCGGACTCCACAGGGCAGGGTGGTGGCTAACGGCCACCCGGGGTGACCCGCGGGACAGTGCCACAGAAAGCAAACCGCCTGGGGCTTCGGCCCTCGGTAAGGGTGAAACGGTGGTGTAAGAGACCACCAGTGTCCAGGGTGACCTGGGCAGCTAGGTAAACCCCACCCGGAGCAAGGTCAAGAGGAGTGCTATAAAAAAGCGCTCTGCGCGGACGTTCGAGGGCTGCCCGCCCGAGTCCGCGGGTAGACCGCAGGAGGCCAGCGGTAACGCTGGTCCTAGATGGATGGCCGTCTCCCCGGCCGCCGTGAGGTGACCGGGTGACAGAATCCGGCGTACAGCTCGACTCGTCTGCCGCTCGACGACAGTCGTGTTGGCGAGTCAGAAACCGTACATCATCGACAAGGGCTCCGAGAGATGGCTCAGCCGAGCGCTGATCTTCGCAGCTGCTGCTTGTGTGGCTTGAATGGCGCTGGGAGGCGCCTCTGGCATGGCACTTGCCGGCTTGAGCAGCAGAACAGCTCCCATGATTGCTTGCCCCCAAGCGATAGGCGCCGCACAGGAATTCCAGAGGGGCATGCATTCCTGGTAGCCGAGTGCGTATCCGCAGTCGCGGATGTCGGCCAGCGACGCGAGTAGCGCGTCACGGTCTCGGTAGACACCGGGTCCGGCCTCTTCAGGGACTGGTTCTGCCAACACGGTTTCCTGAATCGGTCGAGGCAAGTAGGCGAGGATGGTTCGACCGCTGGCGCCAGTGCGAAGTGAGCGTGTGACGCTGAGGATGTCGCGAGCCGTCATGCCAAGCTCTACCAGGTCAGAGTCACCAACGGCCATGTCTATGCATGCGCGTTGTGCTCCGGCGAAAGGGGCCAGCATGTACTGGAAGACCAGACCGCCGGCGGTCGCCTCTCTCAACTCCTCCAGAGTTTCATGCGTCGTCTCGTCTTTGGAGGGGGTGTGCGCAAGCGCGTGCAGGCCGAGTTGGGCAGCAGTCGCACCCAGGCGGTACTTGCGGCCGACTCGCTCGAACACCCCCTGGTGCACGCCAGATTGGAGAATGCGTGACGTCGTGGAGTCGTCCAAGCCGGCAGCTTCGGCGAGTTCACCTGTGCCATGGGCCCCGCCCCCGAGGTCCGCGAAGGCCTGCTGAACACGAATGAACCTGTCCACCAGCCGGGAGCCAGGGCGGGTGGGAGTCCCCTCTCTGTTCAAGGTCTCGTTGCCGGTCATGCAGTCGCCACCTCCCGTTGGGTGGGCCGCACCCCTGGGGCGCGGCCCACCAAGCGCCTCATGCGATTAACTACTTGAACGACGCATCGCGTCGCACGTTTGTTCCGTCGGGAGGTTAACTTGACGGTAACTTGACTGCCAGCTCTACCGGGTGGGATCCAAGCAGAGTTTCCCAACATGGGAACGAGCGATCAGGGTGGTGTGAGCGACAGCGGCCTCCCCCAGGGGATACACAGGCCCCAAGACGGGGCGGAGAGAGCCAGCACGTACAGCTGCGAACAGCGCGCTCATGCTGGTCGACAGGGCGCTCCGGTCGCTGTAGAGATGCGGAAGCCAGAATCCCGCCACGGTGATCGACCGCTCCATCAGCACCCTGGTGGAGATGTCGCTGATCTGCCCGGAAGCGTAGCCGTACACCACGAGACGCCCACGAGGGGCCAGGGCGGAGACGAGGGCCTTGAAGGTTGAACCCCCAGTCATCTCCAGGGCCACCTGAACTGGGCCGCCGGCCGATTCGGTTATCTCCGCGGCCAGATTACTGCTGGTGGAGTCGACGACAGCGTCTGCCCCCAGCTCCTGGACCAATTGGCGTTTCTCCGTGGTGCTGGCCAGGCCGACCACCCTGGCGCCCATGTTCTTAGCCAACTGGACCGCAAGCGAACCGAGACCGCCGGCCGCAGCGGGAATCACGACGGTCTCACCCTCCTTCACCTGGGCAGCTGTGGCGAGCAGGTGATAGGCAGAGTTGCCCTGCAAGCACAGTGCAAGTGCTTGCTCGTCGCTCACATCGTCCGGCACTGCCCAGGAGGTGCGGCGGTGAACGAGTGCTTGTTCCGCATAGCCACCGCCACGCGTCAGCCCCACGAAGCGCTCACCATCGGAGGTACGGCCGATCACTTCGTTGCCGGGTATGTAGGGGAGTGCCACCGGGGCGAGATAGCTGTCATTCCGCACATGGATGTCGGCGTAGTTCACGCCTGCTCGGCTCACTTGGAGCAGACGGTGACCGCTCCTTGGCTGAAGGTCCGGAAGTTCGACCAGCTGGAGGACCTCTGGGTCACCGAACCGCTCCATCCTGATCGCGCGCACGCTTCTCCTCGGGAAGGTTGATCCTAACTGGCCGCTCCAGGCTATGACACGCGTATCGGCCGCCATCGGCCGGGCATAGGCTCACGTAGCTTCTCACTCAGTGAGAATCCGCCTTGAATTCTCACTGTCTGAGAAGACGGTGGCGGACTCGGCTCTTACTGGGTGAGAGAAGAGTCGTGTCGTCACGACTGTGGGTATTTCCGCGTTGACTAAGGCATATTTGCAAGGTAGGAATCAGCAGGCAGGGTGAGATCGACGGAGCGTCGATCGACACTCAAGCCGCGCGACGCTGCGCCCGGAGTCGAACGCTGGGCGACTGTCGGCGGCCGATTGCAGGTGCGATCCGCTGCCGTAGGACACTTGTGTGCCACAAGCGGGAATGGGTGCGTACCGACGTCGTGGAGACTGGCCTACAGAGACCACGGGGGGCGATAGCGATGGTGATGCCGGGAGGAAGCCAGCTGGCATTCCGGAACGAAGCGTTCTCCAGGGAGTCGCAGTCAACCCTGGAATCCCAGCAAAGCACTGAGCCGATCGAAGACGGTGGCGATCAGCTGAGCGATGGATACCTGGTACACCGCTCTCAAAGCGATATAGATCATCGGGCCACTACTCAAAGCGGTGTGTGGCTTGAGACGCAGGACGGCATGCTGATCTTTCACCCGGTATCTGCTGGGCCGCTCTCAGAGCGACCGAACAAAGATGGTGATGACCGGCATATGGTGCTGGATGCAGAAGAGAAGGCGACCCTTGAGGCGGCGAGTTGGCTGATGCCGAAACTGCCCCGTGAGCTGATCGCCCAGTACCTCAGCCTGGGGCCCTACCGTCAAAGCAAGGGCTGACGAAACCTGCCACAAATCCTACGGCGTACGCGAGACGCTTTTCCATGTCGCCTAGCTCCTGTCGCTTTCCAGGTGCTGGAGCTGTGCAATCACAGGCAAAAGTGCCTGCCGACTGGACGGCAGCAGTTCGTGACATTTCGTTGCGATTTCGCGCACGCTCTCATCCGCGGTGGCGAGAAGCAGGTCCGGCTGCCTCAGAATGTTCGCGGCGGCGGTGATTTGTTCCTCGGTAAGTTGCTGGGCAGCCTCAAGAAGTCCCATTATGTGGGGTAGCGCGCCCAAGAGGCCTGGCCGGCCGGCGAGGTCGCTAAGGATCTTCCGCTGCTCCGGGCTGAGTGCGCTGGCTCCCAAAGCGACCTCGCGCACACCTTCGTCGCCGAGGACATCAAGTGTCTGGAGTCGGGCGAGCAGCGCCTGGACGGTCTCCCGATCGGCGGCGCCTGGCCCCGCGTTCTGCAGCCTGATGTTACGGACACCTAGACGCCGTAGCTCTCGGAGGAGATCCAACTGTGCCTGGGTGTCATCCTCGAAGGCCACTTCATCATCGACGAAGTACGAGATGCGTCGGTGAAAGTAGTCAGAGAGTGCCTTCAGGTGGCGCAGCGTAACGTTCGTGCCGGGCTTGCCCGTCGCCAGCTCCCAGAGGTACGGACCCGAGATCGGGACGCCGGTCTGCTCCGAGATTTCGCGGGCCAGAGCGTTCCAGGACGGCGGCTTGCCACCCTCGGGGGCGAGTCCCTCGCGAAGGGCGGTCAGCTTCTCCGCGAGCGTGCGGGGCGCCGCGCTCTCGTCACCGCCGGTACCGGGCATCGTGGGCCCGCCCTCCTCTCTTTGTCAGGTCTCAGCTGATCTAGGAATGTACGGACAGTAGCAGCCATCTACGCACGTGAATATCACTGCGGGAGCAGGTCGCGTCAAGGCGACCTCGCACGGGTGCACGTATCCTTAGGGAGGACTAGACCAACGTCTCCATGTTAGGCCAATCGCCCAGCCAGGTTGAGGTTAGTCGTGCAGATGGGCTCTCAACGGGTGTTTACCAAATCTGTCGCCGGTTGACTGATGAGGTCGGCGACGGGCCAGTTACGGCCTCGGCCCCTGATCGGCCACAGCCGTAGGTATCACTTCATTCCTGGCGAGGCCATCTGGTGCGGGCTGGCACGTGTCGGCGACGCGAGCGTCGGCGCAGGGCACATCCTGTTACTCGCATCCAGCCACCCGAAGCGGCGTGACGGGGTACCCCGCCGCTCGTGCCGTGACCGTGTTCCTGCCAAGTGGTGGAAGAAGCGGAATACTCCGGTCGAGCCATACGCAGTGACGTCGGTCTTCGCCCAGCGTTGAGCCTGTCGTGCCGAAGATCGAATCCCTCAGCGAGGTCAGCTCCGGCTCGACCGGAGAGCCGCAGCAGTTGCCGTTCCTCTTGACGAGTCAGCAAGGTGAGGCGGCTCGCACTCTGTTGAGCTACGTGGCATCACTCGACCTGCCCGGTCCCGAGGCGCAGCTTGTCGCGGTGGTGGTGGCCATCCGAGCGGCACGCGGCGGTGTCGGTAACCTCACGGGTATGGACCTGTCGGCCTTGCGGCTGAACGACGCGCGCGGCGCCATTGACGCCCTGCGTAGCCTGGGCTGGCAGGTGAACGATGCGCTCTTCGACGGTGACCCAGCCGTGCCGGTCCCCGTCACCGTGCCCGACCTCGTCCGGGAGACGGACCACCCGCTGCCTTTCGGGAAGAACACGCGCTCGCGAGTCTCCGGATGGACCACACGGACCTTGGCCGCGAAGCCGGTCAAGAAGCTTCCTCCAGCCGCTCGGCTGGCCGCCTTGTTCCTCGCTGCCCACAGCACGTCCAAGCTCCTCGGGCAGATCCCGTCCAACCTCCCCGAAGCCTGCCGGGCCGCGTTGCCGGACCTCCTGCGAAAGAGCTTCCTCGCTGAGCTGTCCGAGGACCGTTGTCGCCTCGACCCGACTGTGCGACACCTATCGGGTATGCGCCACCCCACCGAGGACGAACGAACGGCGACGACGAACCGAAAGAGCAACGGTGCAGCGATGTCGCCGGCAGCGCGGGGCTTCGAGTTCAGCGCTGATGCCTGGCTGCACTGGAAGGCCGCAGCCACGCCCGCTCTCCGCCGGCACGTAGAGGCGGTTGAGTACTGCGCCCTGTGCGCCCTGCCTGCGGAGCGGGTCGCGGAGGCATTCATGGTTCCTGCTCGCCCGCAGTTCGTCCCCAAGAACACGAAGGCCGCCTATGGCAAGTGGAAGGAAACGCACCCAGACCGTGGTCCGCTGGCGGCCAGGTTCACTGTGGACTTCCGAGCCGAGCACGGCCACGGTCCCTCGTGCAACCAACTGTGCACGGGGCTGGGCTGGAATCTGAGGCGTCAGGTGCGCCTGTTCGTGGTACAGCGGTTGGTGGCCAATGAGTGGCTGACCAACACGGGTCCAGTGCCCTGGACGTTACGTCCGGGCCAGGCCGCTGAGGCCCAGGGCATCCTTCTACCCAGAGCGCGGGGGTCGGTGGCCGGCACCCAGCTCTGCGAATCCAGCACGATTCCATAGAGGACCGGAGCGGGCTCTCCGGGAGTGCACGTGGACGTCGAGCGGTGTCTCGGCCACAGGTACCGTCGGCCAGCCGGGCACCCAGATTCTGCTGTGGGAGGGAGGGGCCCGGCCGCGTTGGACTTCGAGGCCGGGCCGTCTGCCTGGACGTAGTCCAGAGGAGTGGATATGTCACCACAGGGTCAGCGGGATTCCTGCTTCTTCCGCGGCACGGATTCTCTCTTCGATGCGATCTTGCGATTCGCCGGCTTTGAGGCCCGCCAGGATCGCCGAAGCTATGGCTCGTGTTCGGCCGGCAGCCCCGCGTACGTCTGCGAGTGGACCATGGGGATTGTGCCGCCGTCGCGACCACTCGGCTCGGTTCTCTGCGGCTGTCCCCAGTCGCAGATGGGCGGGATTCGTGCAGCCGTGGAAGTCACAGGTGTGGCAGATGACAGGATCCTCGGCGGAGGACCATCCCGTCCGGGTGACCACGCCGTTGGCCAACTGGTAGGCGAAGAGGTGAGCTGGGACCGTGCCTCTGCGAGACGGCCCTGGGAGGCTGGCGGCGCGGAATGATCCATGGCCGGTTGAGCTGACGGCGCCTAGCCATGGCCAGCATTGACCCGCTGAGCGGACGTAGCACTTGGCCTTGAAGCGGGCGACGATGGTGTCGTCAGTCAGCCAGTTCAACCAGAGATCTGCAGGCAGTCGGATCGGTGTCGGGTGTCCCAGAAGGGACAGCTGTTCTCCTCTGGCTGCCGGGGTCTGTCGCCTTTCGCCGATGTCCGGCAGCGGGAGTTGACCGGTGTGTTCCGTCATGGTGTGTTGTTGCCGAGCTGCTTGGGATCAGGCGGGTAGCCCTTGGCCCGGAGCCATGCGTCTAGGGCCAGGGCGACGATGTCGCCGTGGGGTATCTCGGTGTCGGCATTGCAGCGGCGGATACGGCGCTGGAGCTGAAGGACATCAGGGACGGCGTAGTTCAGTTGCCCGCGCTTGGTGTGCCGGCTGTTGATGACCTTCAGGGTGTCCGGGTGAGGAGCAAGCGGATCACCTTGTGACTCAGACTGTGCTTCAAGCGCGTCGGCAACCGCACGTAGCTGGCCGGCATAGGTAGTGAGGTTGTGCACGGAGTGGCTCCCGTGGAGGCGACTAGGCGGATAGCTAGCCGCCTAGTGGACTAGTGGAATAGTCGCCGAAGGGGCGACCAGCCTTCGTGCTGGCGGGTCGCCCCGATCGACGGGCGGTTCGTCAGAACCCGCGGCGGCTCAACCACTCGTCCACTGCCACGCAGACGATGTCACCGATGGGCAGGTGGTCGAGATCGTTGTCGAGCGCGAAGCGCTTGATCCGCTTCTTGAGCTTCAGCGCCGCAGGAACCGATGCGTCGAGGCTTTCTCGCGTGATGTGGCGCTGATTGAGGACTGCGGCAGCTTCTGGGATGTCCTTCGGACGGCCCGCCCCCTGGGTCCACGGTGCACCATCATTCGATGCCGACTCTGAAGCAGCCTCGCTCTCGTACTGGGGAGCTGCTGCTCCAGCCCTCATAGGGAATGACGTTCCTTGTGCTGCCGACGCAGCCTCCCGCACGGCCACTTCGGAGGAGCCATACGCGGGTGCAGGCGGAGCGGCCGGGACAGGCTGAGGAGAGGGTTCAGGTGCCTCGGACGGCGCCTCAGCAGGAGAGGCCACAGGGGGCGCGCTCGACGTGTGGCCGGCGCCTCCATCGGCCTGTGCGGCGATCCGCATCTGCTCTGGAGCCTGCGTCGCGGACGCTTCGTGCGTTATTGCGGGCGACTCAACACGGTCGGCAGTCGGCCGCGGCGAGAGGCCACTGTCCGCTGTGGAAGGCGGCGCGAGGTCGGTGTCGGCGGGGTGGGCCTGCTCGGCATCCAGGTGCTCACGGGTCAGCTCGGCCGGCGGCGGAGGCGCGGCTGCCGTCTTCTTGGCGCCACCGAGCACGTGGCCCTTCGGGCGGGGGCGCCGAGCCGGCGGCTTCAGCTTGTCGTTGTTCTCGGTCACGCTGCGTCCAGCTCCTTCATCAGCTCGGCGTACTCGCTCAGCTCGGTCGGCACTTCGCCGAAAGCCTCCATGTAGTGCACCCAGGAATGGATCACGGTTTCCGCAAGAGGGAACGGCCCGTCACGGTCCTCGCCGAGCCCCTCGCCCTTCGGCGGGTTCAGCAGGCTCTCCTTGGCCCTACGGGGCAGGCTGGTGCGATCGTCCGCCTTGACCAGCACCACGTGGGCGGTGACGTCACGCTCGTTGCGTGCGGCGGCGCGCTCGGCCTCGTCAAAGGTGGCCACGAGCTTGCGGCGCTCGATCTTGGTGGGGGCGACCGGAACGATCAGCCGGTCCGCCTCGGTAACAGCTTCGTGGAAGATCCGGGCGCTGCCGCCGCCGGCGTCCACCACGATCGCGCCGAACTCGGCGCGCTTGGCCTGGATGTACTCGGCGATGTCATCGAACGGGTACCGCTCGACCACCAGGTTCTCCGGGACCTCGAAGCCCTCGGCCTGGGCGACCTTGAACCAGTCGTAGGCAGACTGGCTGATGGCGTCGGCGTCCAGGAGCAGCGTGCGCAGTCCGAGGACCATGGCGTAGTAGAGCGCGATGAACCAGGCCGATGTGGTCTTGCCGGCGCCACCCTTGAGCATTCCGACGACGACCACGAAGGCGTCCCAGGTGCTGGTGTTTGCTGCTGCCAGCGTCTTCTGGCGAGTGAACTCGTTCACGTGTGCTTGTACTCCTAGAATGCGAAGTTGAGGGTTTTCGCCAGGCAGCGGCACAAAGCTTTGTGTGGAGCAGCTGCCTGACGAGAGGCCCCTCCGGGTGCCTGCCGTCACGGGCAGGCACCCGGAAGTCGACGTGATCGCCGGTCTTTCGGGGGAGGACGGGCCGGATGCAGCGATCCGCGTATGTTCTGCCTTCGCTTGCCGCGCTGAGCGAGGCGATCGTGCGTCCGCGTCAGGTTGTTCACGGGACGGGCCTGTGCTGACTCTGACCAGCAGAACCGTGGGACCGCATCCGCGTCTTGGCCTGGTGCAGGAGCCGGTAGACCGTTGCGGTGGAAAGGTTGTGCTCCGCAGCGAGAGCCGATACCGCAGCACCGTTTTCGTACTTCGTCCGAAGTGCCGCCATCAGCTTCTGCCGCTCGGCGGCACTGGCGGCGGAACGAATGCGCAGCGTCTCCTGCGCAGTGCGCGGTTTGCCGCCGGCCTCGATTAGCAGCTGACGGGCGGCCCGCTTGGTCTTGGCCCCGGCGGCAGCCAGTTCCGCCAGAGTGGCGCCGTGCTGCTCGTACAGTCGACGCAGGTGAGCTGCCAGGCGGCGACGAGCCGGAGCTTCTCGCATCCGGCGCGTCTCCCACGAAGTGCGCATCATCGTCCCGGCGCTGCGGAGCCGATTGATGACCGTGCCGTGTGAAAGGCCGCTGATCACCACGAGTTCCTGGACGGTGGATCCGGCCTCGTAGCACTTCCGCAAAGCCTCGGGAGTGGTGGGCACTTCGTGGTCGCCCCGTACTGGGCGCTGATCCGTCATGCGGCGAACTCCCATTCTCTGAGTGCGTTGGTGTAGGCGGCGGCAAGCTCGTCATATGAGCGCTCGTCGCGCGGAGTGATGAGGATCAAGCGGCCGTCCGTGGCGATCCGCCACTCGGGGTCCGCCACTCCTGTGGCTGGGTTGGTCACGGCTCCGTGCGGCCCGTACCACTCAGCGGAGATCTCGTCTGGTCGTACGGCAGGAACCAGCACCGAACGGCCATCACGGACCACCACCAGGGCCTTGGCCCGATGCTCCGCCAGGCCCTCCAGCGCCTTGCGGTACGCCGCCCTTTCAGCAGCGTGGAGAGCCTTGCGGCTGGCGGAGGTCCCTGTCGTTCCGTACTGGTCGGCGATCCGGTCCCAACCGTGTGCAGGCGTCACTTGGAGGTCGGTAACAGCGTCCGGGTGGCTGTTACCGAAGCCTTCCAGGGCCCTCGGGGCCAAGGACCAGGTCTCGCCGGTGTGGTGGACCAAGCCATGGCTCAGGAGCCGGTTCAGGGTTCGATAGGCGGTCGCTCGCGACACGGAGGCTGTGACGACGAGTTCGCTGACGGTCTGGTGGGGACGTGCATGCAGAGCACCGATGACCACGAGAGCGGAGCTGCCCAGAGCGTGGTGCGTGAAGGCGTCGTGTCCCATGAGGCTGCCGATGACGGAGGAATCGACGTCTGCACACAGTCCCGTCTCAGGGGTGTTCCACTCCTCAAGTGCCGGGTCGGGGGGGAACTGAGTGGTACAAGAACGAGACTGCGATGGCTGAATGGCAGCACCAGGCCCGTCGCCGAGGTACCAGGTCGAGCCTTCCCGGCCTCGTCCGACCTTCAGCCGGCGCAGCCACCCTCCAGGCTTGAGAACGGTTTCGTAGGCCTTCCGCAGGGTCTGCCGCGACACTCCGGCCTCTTCAGCTGTCTGACGTTCGCTGGCCGCGTGCAGGCGGCCACCGGCGATCTCCGCGAAGTTCAGGTGGGCACGAAGCACACGCAGCGCGGTCCTGCCTCGTTCGCCGCGCCATGGGGTGGTCTCGATACGGGCCCGCAGGGCCGCGAGGTCCTCGTAGGACTGCTCGCGTGACTCGACCCGTGCCGTGCTACTGACCGCTGCGCAGGCGCTGTCCCAGACCCGACGGATGTACGACAGGGCGCGAGCCTGGCCCGAGCGCTGCGCTATGTACTGCGGATGCCTCCCGCCCTCGTGGTCCGGGTGCATGAGGAGTTGTGTGAGCTGATCAAGAGTTCCTCCACAACGTGCGACATGGCAGGCGATGGCGGCGGTGACACGGTGCCCGTGCTCGGACACGCCCTGGCGGTCACCACGGCGTACGACCTCTCCGTCACGGCCGAGCTTGCTGTAGCTGCCGGCGGCGTAGCGGCCAGTGAGGTCTCCGAGGAGGACCAGGTCGGCGGCGGCCGGAGGGAGGTGGGCAAGCCCCAGGGGCGTGGTGTGACCGCCTCTGACTGCCTCTGGATGGGGTTTTCCTGGACGCGAAGCCTTCAGTGGGTGCTGCGAACGGGGTACGTCGTATGGCATTCTGGGGTCGTCTCGCGAAAGACATGGACGCCACCGGGGCCCGCTAAAACCACGGGTGGTGTCCGGAACCGACCTCCAATCGGTGCCAGCGAAGAGCCTCCAGGATGGCCGTCCTGGAGGCTTTCGTGTGCCTGGCTCCGGTGGAGGCAGGCATCCCCATCGCGGCTCGACCGGGGAGACCGTGAAGGAGTCGGAGTCGTCGGCCTGTCCGACTCCGGACTCCCGGGCCGCTCAGGCGGCAGGAGCAGAGGGGTTGCCTCTGGCTGCCTCTGAGCGACCCGGGTCGATCCGGGGTCGAATCAGAGCGATTTCCTCTGACTGCCTCCGATCGCCTCTGCAACCCGTCCTAGCAGGTCACAGCCGGTTCGCCCCACAAAGCCGCAGGTCAGAAGGATGCTTCTGGAGAACCCGGCGTACAGCCCGACTCGTCTGCCCCTCAGAGCTTCTGACCAGTAGAAACGCAGGGCAGAGGCTTTTTTCCATGTATGGGCGGGTCTCGCTGGACCCTGGTCCGCACCGGTTCAAACGGGACCGTGCGACTACGCACGTAGCCACGAAGGTAGCCATGCCTCGGGCGTCGGCGAGTCGGGGAGCCCCGGCAGGTGCTTGCCTGGCCCGGGGCCTTTTGCGGCGGAGCGAGCGGCGTGCTCACTCTTTATGGCTACGCCTGTGTTTCTCCAGGTTCTGGGTGGCGATCCTGGCGAATCGGTCCGCTTCTGCTCGTCCAGCCACGCTTCGATACCGCCAGGCTTTTGGGCCGGAGCGTCAAACGGGATGACTGGGACAGGCGGAAGGCTGGCCAATGTTGCGGCCAGCTCGGGATTCGGCAACGCGGCCGCAGAAGGCTCAAGCGCCTCGATTCTGGCCAGAATGCGGTGTAGCTCCCCAGCCATGAGCTTCAGGTCCAGCCCGGCCCCGTCCACCGCAATCGTCCCCGCCTGCGCATCGACAAGCCGCATGGGAGGCGCAGGGAACTCCGTTACAGCGCCAGCCTGCACATCCTCAAGTGTTGGGCGGGGAAAGGTGAACGATCCATTCGTCCAGACGCTCATCAAAGTGTTCGCTACCGTTTCGAACCTCCCGAGCCGCCAAAGGAGACTCGTCCTCCACGGCAGTGCATCTCGCAGATATGCGCCCCGGGCCTTCCGCCACCGCAAGCCTTCGTCGGTCTGCCCCTTGCCTTTCTTCTCAACGGGCCACAGCATCCTGGAAACCTTGCCGGTGAAGCTGAGGAGGTCCTCGAAGCAGATCCAAGCGGTCGGCGGTACGGGAGCACTTCGGGCGAGCTCGACCAGGGCTTCCAGAGCTGCCAGTGCATAGCGGGCATCGCGTGCCAGCCAGGTCAGGTAGACCCTCTGCGCCCAGAGGTCCTGAGATATGTCGTCGCTCACGGGCGTCATTGTGGCGTTCGTCCACTACTAGGCGGAAGCAATTTTCAGATGCGTTTGGCTCGGGTCGGCTGTCGGTGAGGTGGGAAAGACCCCTGGTCACGTGTTTCTCCTGGCCAGGGATCTTTCTGGATTGCGGATGACGCTCGTTGCCGGGACTATCGCGGGGCCTGGGGCTTCCGGTGCCTGCCGGTTCCGGGACCGAGCTTCGGCGCCGACCCCGAGGCTGGGGCGACCTTGTTATCGGGGTACAGGATGCGCTGTGCCTCGGCGAGGTTCACCGCGAAGCCGTAGAACTCCCAGATGTGCCCGTTCCATCGCTCGATCACGCGGGGTGCGTCAGGATTCAGATGCGCCCCCTGCAGGCCTTTGCCAGGGACGAGAGGGGCCGCGCGGAGCTGTCCCATCTTCATGTCACGGCGCTTGACCCATTCGGAGAGTGGTTCGTCGTCCATCGTGCTTCCTACGGGCTGGGGGGGGGAGCTCCCTCGGAGGGTAGCGGTTCAGGTGAGCCGGTGTTCCAAGCGCAGCGACGGGCAGTCGTCGATCCAGTACACGTGGGACTGGTCGGTGACGCGGAGTCGCACCGCATTGATATCCGGAGCCCCGGCGTTCTGCCAGGCGACAAGGGAGCGTTCGATGTCGTCCCACAGAGCCACGGGGCCGCCCTGGCGGACGGTCCAACTCTTGCCGTCGGAGATGAACTCGACGAACGATTCCCGCTCCGGATCGAACAGGTACCGCAAGGGCGAGCCGTCGCTGCGGGTGGCGCGGACGAACTGCGCACCGGGTGCGGCGAGCTGCGCGAGGAACGCGGGCATCCACTCCTCCAGGACGAGGGGAGACACCAGCGCGGGCCGCTTACTGTCCGCGTAGGCGGTGCGGGCAGAGAGGTCGCCGGCCAAGGGCGTCACTGTCTGGGACCGCGCCTGCATGAAGGAGGAGCGTCCGATGATCGCGCCCTCGGCGGTGCCGTTATCGCCAACGGTGACCTTTGCGAGACCGGTTCCCCAGGGCCAGGAGCCGACCGTGCTGAGGACGATGCCACCGGGCTTCGTCTGCCGGACCCATGTGTACGGGATGCGACGCACCGCGCAGGTGGCGATGACCCGGTCGTACGGTGCCCGGTGCGGATGGCCGAGAAGCCCGTCGCCCGTCACTGTCCACGTCGAGTAGCCGACGGATTCCAGGGCGGCATCGGCGCGTGCCGCCACCTGCGGGTCGACCTCGACCGTGGTGACGTTGTGCTCGCCGAGGTAGTGGCACATCAGGGCCGTGGAGTAGCCGGTGCCCGTGCCGATCTCCAGGACGCGGTGTCCCGCCGTGAGGTCCAGGGCCTCGATCATGCCGATGACGGTGGTCGGGTCGGTCGAAGACGACGTGGGCACACCCACGACGGGTTCGCGGGCCTGGTCGGCGGTGAGGTGGCCGTCGAGCTGGGTGGTGAGGGTGTCGATACTATACGCGATCTTCAGCCACTCGTCCGGGGCGGCGCCGAGGGCGGTGACGGGCCGCCAGACCCGCCCCTCGTCGAGAAAGACTCCAGGATGGAGGAACCGCTCGCGGGGGATGGTCTCGACGGCCCCGCGCAGCCAGGGGGACTTCAGGATGCCCTTGTTCGCGAGCACGGCCGCCATGCGGCGCCGCTCGGATGCCGGGTCGGTCATCGGCGGTCTCCTTGCACGAGTAGGTCGGCGAAGGCGGCGGACATCGGGAGGCCGGTCTCCTTCTCCAGCCACCCCCACTGCCCGTTGGGGTTCAGCTCCAGCCACCAGTAGACCCCCGCCCGGTCCACCGCGAGGTCGAAGCTCCCCGATACCAGCTCCAGGCCGTCCAGGTAGGCGTGCAGTGCCTTGTCCACGCTGTCGGGGAGGTGTTCGACGGTGTACGTCAGGACGCTGTAGTCCTTGCGCCAGTCCAGCAGTTCGGAGTCAATACGTACGGCGAAGGTGTGCCGGCCCACGATCAGGACGCGGAGGTCGGCGACCTTGTCCACGCGGGCCTGGAACAGGTGCGGGGTGATGCGAACGCTGTCGTCGATCTCGTCGGCGGTGACGGGGTCGGCCCAACCGGTCACCGGCATGCCGTCGCGCGTGTACGGGGTCCACCGCAGCGTCTTGAAGATCGCGTGTCCCTGAGTGCGGATGAACTCGCGTGCTTCGATGGGGTCGTTGGTGACGAGGGTGGGCGGGACGGTGAAGCCGAGCTGCTGGGCGAGGGCGAGCTGAGCAGGTTTGTAGTCGGCTGCGGCGATGCGTAACGGGTGGTTGACCCAGAGCGGGCCGTCCAAGGCGTAGAGCGTGCCCCCGAGCCCGTAGCGGACCTGCGCCGCCGCGAAACGGGAGTCGTCCGGGGACAGGTGGGGGAACGACGGCCACTCCGGGCGGCGCCAGTACACCGATCGGACGCGGGTCAGGTCGGCGGTTCTCGACGGGGTGCGCACCTGCCCGACCACAGGGGCCGGGCAGGTGCCGAACCGAGCCGAGACCGTGAGGCCCTCGCCGATGTCGGCGAGGTTGAACCGGACCACCGGCACATCGCGCCGGTTGAGCTCGGTGATCACCATGTCGGCGGTGATGTCGTCCGCCTCGGTGGCCACCAGAACCGGCCTCTCCTCGGTCATGGTCATCAGTCCTGGCTGCTGTCCTGATCGTGACCCTGATCGTTCTTGGAGTCCGAGTTCGTCGTCGTGGAGGTCTCGGTTCCGGAGCTGGTGCCGTGCTTGCCCATCTCGACCACCTGGTCGGCGCGGTCGCGGAACACCCCGAGTTGCGTCGTGGGGTCGATGGCGACCGTGGCGTGGGGCCGGCGGATGGTCGTCGGGTAGGGCGCGAGTCGGCTCACACCCCACGGCCGCGTGGGGGCGGGGAGTGCGACGGAGGCGGTCATGGGACTCCTTGGGTTGAAAGTGGAGTGGTGCAGGAAGCCGCTCACCCAGACGCGGGACGTCCCCGCAGGCAAGGGCCTGATAGGGGTGAGCGGGGCTTGAACGTTTGCCCCTACGGGGGCAGAGCTGGCTGTTCTCCTCCTGGCCCTCCCTGAGCTGGGGGTGGGGGAGGGATCCGGCACTGCTCTGCGTCCGCGCTGGTACGGTGCGGACGGCGATCCGTGGACACCGCCTCAGAGGCGAGCCGCCTGGATGTTGTCGGCCGCGGTCGTCCACTCGACGCCACTCTCGGGCCGGATGTGCGCGACCCGGACAGTGCCGTGGCTGTGGAGCTCGTGCGTGACGGCGACGAGAACGCCCTCCCCACGCGAGGCGACGTCGCGGACGTTCATGTTCAGGAGCGGGTGCTGCTCGTAGCCGTCGGGCCCGACCGGGTTCACGTCTCCGTCTCCTGACGCGTCTCGCTGCGGTGCATGAACTTCTCCCACCCGCTGGCCGCCCGTACCCGCAGAGCCCGGCTCGGCGCACCCGGTTGGGGCTCCGGCGGCGTGTACGTACGGCCGCTGGCGCCAGGGTTCCTGCGGGGCAGTTCGGAGGTTGTCACGCGGTCGCTCCTCTCTGTTGGGGCAGCAGCTGGCCGCAGCCTGGACGGGACGGGGCGCGCGGCCCGCTGCCTCAGGGGAGCCGCCCGGAGGGTCCTTCAACCTCCGAGCGGCGTGTGACCAGTGAACGACGATCCGTTACCGTCTCCCAGAGCGGACCCCGCGCATTGCCCAGGCGTTTTCCGGGCATCGGGTGTTGCGAGTGGGGAAGGTGCTCTTCGTGAGGGGAGTCCAATGGCTTTAAGGCGTAGGCGCTTTGCCGAGCGGCGGGTGGCAAGGGGTTACTCTCAGGAGGAATTCGCAGAGGCGCTTAGGGTGGCCGCGTCCACCGTGGTCCGTTGGGAAAGTGGCCGGGCCACCCCACAACCGCACCAACGGCCCAAGATCGCCAGCCTGTTAGGAGCCACCCTCTCCGAGCTGGAAGGGCTTCTCTTCGAAGAACAGCCGGCCGAAACCGCCGTGCTTCCTGACACCCCACCCCTCCTCCACGGTGATGATGACGATATGAAGCGCCGCAATGTCCTGGGCCTGCTCGCCGTCACGGGCGCGCTGGTCACCCTGCCCGGTTCGGACGAGGCCCCCCGAGGACACACAGTGGCGGCGCTCCTGGAGACAGGGGAGGAGCTGCACCGCAGCCTGTGGCAGGTCTTCACCCTCTCGGACTCAAAGCCGACCGTCTTCCCGGCGGTCCGCAAGCAGCTCGACGTCCTGACGAAGGGCCTGGCCGAGGCGCGTACCGCAGCGGACCGGGCCCGGCTGTGCACGATGACGGCCGACCTCTACCAGCTCGCCGGCGAACTCTTCTTCGACGCCAACCGGTACACCGACGCCGCTCAGTGCTACACGCTGGCTGCCAACGCTGCCCATGTTGGTGGTGACCACGACCTCTGGGCCTGTGCCATGACCCGCCACGCCTACGTCGAGCTGTACGCGCGCCGCGCGCCCGCTGCCCAGCCCCTGCTGGCGGTGGCCTCCCGGATCGCCCGGCGGGGCGACAGCGCACTGTCCACCCGCCACTGGGTCGCCGCCGTCCAGGCCCAGGTGTGCGCGGCCATGGGCGACATCGACGGCTGCGCCCGGGCCCTCGACGAAGCCGAGAAGGTGCATTCCCTCGACGGCCACTCCCACAACGGCGGCTGGCTCCGCTTCGACGGTTCCCGCCTCCCCGAGGAACGAGGGGTCTGCTACCTCCAGCTCGGTCGTCCCGACCTCGCGGAAGATGCCCTCACCGCAGCCCTCGCCCAACCGCTGTCCCTGCGCCGTCGCGCCGCCGTACTGAGCGACCTTGCCGTCCTCGGGGCCCATCGGGGTGACGTCGATCAGGTCGTGCAGTACGCGGAGGCAGTGCTTGGCCTGGCCGACCGGTCGAACTCGGGATTCATCGGCAAGAAGCTGGACGGACTTCGAGGGCGTCTTGCCCCGCTCATGTCCGATGGTCGAGTCTCGGATCTGGATCACCGAATCGCGGCGCTTTCGCGCACCGCATGACGAGAGGGACACGTGCATGAGTGACGGTCGGATCTTCCGCGAGGCGTGGATCGCCGGTGTGAACAAGCACTACCCCGGTGAGCCGAAGCCCGGCTACGTCACTCCGTGGGACGAGACGCCCGAGTGGGAGCGCGATGCTGCCGCCGCCGTATACGGACAGGTGCGCGACCTCATCAGGATCAGCGAAGGGCACGCCACACGGCTCACCCGCGAGCAGAAGGGCCGCTTCGTCGCGATCTGCTGGACTGCCCAGATGTTCAAGCACTTCAAGGACCCGAAGCCCGGATACGTCGCCGACTGGGCCGACTTGCCGACCTGGCAGCAGGAGACGGACTCGGACATCTTCGAGCACATCGAGCAGACCGTCTGAACCCTGAAACGACGAAGCCCCCGTCCGGGCAGCTCCGGGGCGGGGGCGTCTCCTCACGTAGCCATCAAGGTAGCCACAGGAGCGCCCTCCCTGCGTGTTTGCACAGGTCATAGCGTTGCGGTAGCTCTCCCCGGCGTACAGCCCGACTCGTCTGCCGCTACCTCCGGATTTTCCTGGGAAAGGGCCTCTGACCTGCAGCGGAGGTCCTTTCCGATCTTTCAGGGGCTTGCCGCGTTAGGCGGCGGAAAGTCCCTCGGAAGTCCCTCGGACAGCGCTGAAAGTCCCTGAAATCGGGTGTCCTTCCTCGCGGACTCGCCGCAGGTACGTAGCTGCTGGACAGCGGCGCGGGCCGCTCCGAGCAGCTGGTCGAGCAGATGTACGCAAACGGCCTCGACCCTTCCCGCGTGCCCCACTTCCATGTCGTACGCCTGGCGGAACCTGACGCAACTCCTCTTGAGAAGCGCCTCACCACGTCGCTGAACCTTCCCGCGGGGAAGCCGCTCGCGCACATCCTGGGCGCTCACATCACGCGGACGCTGGCCGAGGGTGGTCAACCCGATCTGGAAGAGCGGTTACCCACGGTGTTCGGAGCTGCCTTCCTCACCGACCGTGCCGTGTCCTCCGTCCTCGACATACACCGGAAGCTGGGGGCCGACGCCTTCAACAGGAACTCCTGGCCGCCAGATTTCTGACCGAGCCGGCGAACCGGGACCTTGCAGCTGACCGGCGGCGCCTTCCTCACCGAGCAGGTGCGCGCATTCCTCGCCGGTATGCCCAGCAGCGCAGGGACTGACGACTGCGTGCTGCTGCGGGGACTTACGGGCTGACCCGCGACTGATTTTGTACGCAGGTCGCGACAGCAGTTGTCATCTCGTCGAGCAGCACCCTGGTCGGCGCAGAGTCGATATGCACGAGCACGGACAGCACCCAAGTCGGGCCGGACGATGCGATGGTGTGATGATGTCGGTCATGGCTATCGAATCAGTGGTCGTGCGGCAGCGCGTCGAGGACCTGGACGCGGCTGTGCCCTTCTACGAGAAACTGACCGGAAGCACCGCATCCCGTTTCGCCTTCGCCGGGGTCACCCTGGCAAGCGTCGGCCCCTTCCTGCTGTTCAGCGGTCCGGACGAGGCCGCGCAGCGAGTTGCCGGCGTGGCGGCCACCCTGGCGGTCGCAGACCTGGACGCAGCGGTGAAGGAGGCGGTGGCTGCAGGCGCCGAGGTGATGGTTGCTACCTCCCCAACACCGAATGGCCACCGCGCCGTGCTGCGGCACCCGTACGGCGGGGTCTTCGAGTACGTCGGTCCCTGAACCTGAGGCCACCGCGATTGATCGCAGGCCGTGACATGACGACGGCCGCGCGGGTTCTTGAGATGTGAAGATCAAGCAAGCCCGCACGGCCATGTCGCATCCTGCCTGGCACGAGCGGCGGCAGAGCGCTCGCCGTCGGCAGCCCGGGGCCGGGCCGAAGTACGAACTGGTCTTCACCGACCGGGTATTGGCAACCCTGGTCCATCTGCGTACCGGGCCGACCCACGAGGCATTGGCAGTGATCTACGAGGTGTGGTCCTCCACCATCGGCTGTGCAATCAGGGAGATCCGCCCGCTGCTTGCCGAGCGCGGACTCACGGTACCCGACCGGCCCGGCCTGCGGCTGCGGACCCTGGAGGACGTGGTCGCCTGCGCCGCGGCCGAGAACGTCACGCTGCGGATCGACGGCACCGAGACCCAGGTCCGCCGGCCCAAGGCGCACTGCCCCGGCCGACGGGCCTTCATCTCCGGCAAACGTAAGCAGAACGCGATCAATACCACCACCATCAGCGTTCCCTGACCAGATCGGCGCCCCACCGAGGAAACCGAAGGACATCGACAACGCGCCGCTGAGCGAACGGTATGGATGGCGCGAGATGCGCCGCCGCGAGTCTTCCCGTCGGATCTGCGTCGAACACGCCAACGCCGAGCACCGGCAGTGGCGCCCCCTGGAGCGATACATTGGCCGTCGCGAAGAGTACGAGCAGACCCACCGGGCCATCGCCGGGCTGGTCTCCGACCGCGCCGCGAAGCGGGCCACCCGTCACAAGCCGAGCACCGAACCTGGGACTTCGCAGGTGGCGCTGTACGGCGAGCCGGGGCGACCTCCGTGGACGAGCGACCGGACAACCGCTCCCCGCCCCCGCTGCTCCGTTCTCAAGGGCGGAGAAGTTGCAGCTATCCGCAATGTGAGACCTGTCCGAAACTTATTGACCGACGGGGTCGGCGTCTGCTGAACTCCCGTTCCATGACCCCGCGCGTGGATTTGACCCGGAGGCGCCACATCGACCTGGCGCACGTCTCCAGCGCGTTCTGTTGTCGTTGATCCGGAAAGTGTGTCGTTGATCCGCTGAGCGGCCCTCGGCAGCGGCGGGTGCGCGGCGAAGGCCTCCCTTCGGAAGGGGCGGTGCCAAGCCGCCGCCTCGGCGGTGTCTCCCCGAGGTACCGCGGTATCGACCGCACGACCGCCTTCTTCCCGCGCTCCTCTCTCCGCTCCTCCTCTCCCCCTGGGGAGAAGTACGCGCGTCGCAACTCGAGGTCGGCGAGGGGACGTGCCATCAGCTATGGGCCAAAGGCCTGTCGCGCAAGTGGCGCGGGCCCGGCGGGATTTCCGCAAGAAACCCCGCACAGCGCGCGCTGACCGGTGCGGTCGCACGACGTCCACCACACAGCTCGACCTTCGTCCGGCACTCCTCGCGTAGTCGTCGGTCCCTCGCATCACGACCGGACCGAGTCACTGGCTTCGTGGCCGTTCATCGCCGCCCTTCACCCGTTCACGCCGACTCTCCATACCTGGCAGTGCGCCCCATTCCTTGAGAGGAACTCCCTCATGCCGCCGTCCATCCGCAAGCTCACAGGCCGCATCGGCGCGGTCGTCGAGGGCGTCGACTTCACGGCGCCCCCCGATCCCTCGACGATCACGACGCTCCGTCATGCCCTCAACGAGCACAAGGCGATCGTGTTCGACCACGTGCACCTCGACAACGCCGGCCAGGAGCGCGTTGCCGGGTGGTTCGGCGACCTGACAACCGCCCACCCGAACGTGCCTGCCGCCGACGGTACGGCGAACGTGCTCGCCGTGGACAGTGAGACGTCCAAGGCCAACGAATGGCACACGGACGTCACCTTCGTGGCCAACCCACCGCAGCTCACCACGCTCCGGTCCCTCGTGACCACCCCGTACGGCGGCGAGACGCTCATCGCGAACGTGGCCGCGGCCTACCGCGACCTGCCCGAGCCGCTGCGCGCCCTTGCGGACTCGTTGCGCGTCGTGCACACCAACCAGTACGACTACGCGCGCCCTCAGGCCACGACGGCGCAGCGGAAGGAGTACGACCAGGTCTTCGTCTCGACGCCGTACGAGACGGAGCACCCCCTGGTGCGGGTGCATCCGCTGACGGGCGAACGGGGGCTGTTCATCGGCGGGTTCGCCAAGCGGATCGTCGGCCTGTCGAGCAGTGAGTCGGCCGATCTGCTCCGCATCTTCCAGTCGTACGTGACCCGCCCGGAGAACATCCTGCGCTGGACCTGGGCTCCCGACCAACTGCTGATCTTCGACAACCGGATCACCCAGCACTACGCGGTGGACAACTACGACGACCACCCGCGGCGCCTCAACCGTGTGACGGTCGCGGGAGATGTGCCGGTCGGCATAGACGGCCGCCGCAGCGAGCCGCTCCTCGGTGACGCCTCGCACTACAGCAAAGTGCTGGAGGTGGCTGCCTGATGACCGAGGTCAGCCTCAAAGTGCCGGCCGTAGGGTCGGCTGCCAAGACGCCGCGCGCGACGAGCGGGCTCGAGGTCTTCCTGCCGCGCGACGCCCGCCGCCAGACGGTGTTCAGCACGCTCCGCGAGCGCCTGCGCTGGCCGTTGGGGATCTACACGACTCCGTTCGTGGTCCTCATCGCCTGGGAGGTCCTCGCCAGGGCCGGAGTGCTGGCGAAGACCTACGCCCCGGCACCGACCTCCATCGTGAAGTCCGCTGTTGACCTGTGGCAGCAGGGCGTCCTCGGACCGGACCTGGCCATCTCGCTGCAACGGGCCGGCATCGGTCTCGCCATCGGTCTGACGGTGGGCATCGTCACCGGGGTGCTCGGTGGTCTGCTGCGCAGCGGCGAGTATCTGTTCAACGGTGTCGTGCAGGTGCTGAACACCATCCCGCTGCTGGCGGTGCTGCCGCTGATGATCGTGTGGTTCGGCATCGACGAGCTCACCAAGGTGCTGCTGATCTCGTTCGGCGCAGGCGTCCCGATGTATCTCAACCTGTTCGCCGCGATCCGGGGGGTCGACCAGCGTCTCATCGAGATGACGCGGACGACGGACGCCGGCACCTGGCGCCTGGTGACCCGTGTCCTGGTGCCCGGAGCCCTGCCGGGGTTCCTGGTCGGCCTCCGCTTCTCCCTCGCCTACAGCGTCCTGGGTCTCGTCGCCGCCGAGACGGTCAACGCCGACAGAGGTCTCGGCTTCCTCATCACTCAAGGGCAGACCTACCTCCAGACCAACCAGGTCTTCGTGGGGCTGGTGATCTACTCGCTCCTCGGTCTGCTCGCCGACCAGTTCGTCCGGGTTCTCGAGCGGGTGCTGCTGCGGTGGCGCCCCAGTTATGAGGCAACATGAGCGCCACGCTTGCTGCGCACAGCATCCGGCCCCGCCGGCAGGCCGGCGCCGTCGCCGAGAACGTCGTCCGCCGGTTCGGGGACCGGGTCGTCCTCGACCACCTGGACCTCACCATCGCCGACGAGGAGCTGGTGGTCCTGCTGGGCCCCTCCGGCTGCGGCAAGAGCACCCTTCTCAGGTTGCTGGCCGGGCTGGACCGGCCCGACGGAGGGCGGGTGGAGGTCCCCGCGAAGCGTGCGATCGTGTTCCAGGCCGACCGTCTGCTGCCGTGGCAGCGGGTTCTGCGCAACGTCACCCTCGGCCTGCACGGACCCGACGCGGAGCAGCGAGCCCTCGACGTGCTCGCCGAGGTCGGACTCTCGGGCCGTGAGAAGGCATGGCCCAAGGAGCTCTCCGGCGGCGAGGCCCAGCGAGTGTCGCTGGCGCGGGCGCTGGTCTCGGAGCCCGAACTCGTGCTGCTCGACGAGCCGTTCGCGGCGCTCGACGCGATCACGCGGCTGCGCATGCACGACCTCGTGCGGGCGCTGCGGAGCAAGCACCACGCGGCGATGCTGCTCGTCACCCACGACGTCGACGAGGCGATCGCACTGGCCGACCGCGTCGTCGTCATGAGCAACGGACGCATCGGCACCTCCCACCTCGTCGAGCTGTCGGCCGCGGACCGCGAGGCGAGCATCGCGCGGGAGGAACTGCGCTCCGCGCTCCTGGAAGACCTCGGCCTGGCCAACCAGCACTGACTCCCCCACCGCACCCACCGACTTCTCCCACCACAGCACAGAAAGCACGTGAGAACCCATGTCCAGAAGATCCTCCCGAATCGTCGCCGCCGTCGGCCTGCTCGCCCTGGGGAGCACCCTCACCGCCTGCGCATCGACGTCGGAGGCCGCCGCTCCCCTGAGCAGCCCCAGCGGATCGGGCGCCGACAGCCACCCCGAGTGGAAGAAGTACACCTTCACCATCGGCGACAACGGCGGTGACGGCAGCCAGGAGCTGGCGAAGATCACCGGCGTGTTCGACAACGCGCCCTACAAGGTGAAGTTCGCCCGCTTCACCTACGGCCCGCCGCTCGTACAGGCGGCCGCGTCGGGCGACATCGACCTGGGCAGCGTCGGCGACGTACCGCCGATCACCGGCGCCGCGAAGGAGTACGGCTTCAAGGTCGTCGCCGTCAACCGTTCCCTCAGACCCACCCAGGCGAACGAGAACATCATCGTGCCGAAGGGCTCCACGCTGAAGACACTCGCGGACCTCAAGGGCAAGAAGATCGCTGTGCCGCAGGGCAGTTCGGCTCACGGTCTGGCACTGAACGCGCTCAAGAGCGTGGGCCTCGGCCCCAAGGACGTGAAGCTGGTCTTCCTCGACCCGGCGGCCGGTGCCACGGCGTTCCACACCGGCAAGGTGGACGCCTGGTCGATCTGGAACCCGCAGTCGGCGATCGCGGTCAAGAACGGTGCGCGGATCCTGGCGAAGGGACTCCCGCCGATCGACCAGACGAGCAGTTACTACGTCGCGAGTGGGAGTTCGCTGAACGACAAGACCAAGCGGGCGGCTCTCACGGACGTCCTGCAGCGGCTCGCCCACGAGTTCGCGTGGGCGATCAAGCACGAGGACAAGTACGCGGAGGCGCTCGCCAAGGAGGAGGGCATCCCCCTGGACGATGCCAAGGCGTCCCTGAAGGCCTTCGAGACCCGGGTGACCCCAGTGGAGAAGTCGGACATCGCGGCGGAGCAGAAGCTCGCCGACGCCTTCCTGGAGGCGGGCCAGATCACCAAGAAGGTCGACGTCTCGTCGATCACCGACAACCTCCTCCCGGCCGGCTACGACAGCTCGAAGCTGTCGGTCGGCTGAGCCGGCGCACCACGAACGGACTGGAGACAAGTCGTGAGCGATCAGACAAGACGCCGGCTCCACCTCAACGCCTTCCTCATGGAGGCGGGCCACCACGAAGCGGCGTGGCGGCTCCCGCACAGCAACCCGCGGGCGGACTTCGACCTCAGGCACTGGATCGAACTGGCTCAGCTGGCGGAGAGCGCCAAGTTCGACTCGCTGTTCCTCGCCGACGGCCCGGCGATCACCGGCACGGGCGAGTTCCGGCCGCCGGGCCAGCTCGAGCCGCTCACCCTGCTGACCGCGCTGTCGCAGGCGACCAGCAGGATCGGACTCATCGCGACCGTGTCGTCGACGTACAACGAGCCGTACAACCTGGCTCGCCGGCTCGCGTCGGTCGACCACGTCAGCGGTGGTCGCGCCGGCTGGAACATCGTCACCTCGGCCGGAGCCGACGAGGCGGCCAACTTCGGCCTCGTGGGCCGCCCGGGCCACGCCGAGCGGTACGCCCGGGCCGACGAGTTCCTGTACATCGCCAAGGCACTGTGGGACAGCTGGGAGTCCGAGGCCGTCGTCGCCGACAAGACCACGGGGCGCTACGCCGACCCCGCCCGGCTCCACAGGCCCGACCACCGGGGAACGCACTTCGCGGTGGCCGGCCCGCTCAATGTCGAGCGTCCGCCGCAGGGTTACCCCCTGCTCGTGCAGGCCGGCTCCTCCGAGGACGGCAAGGACTTCGCGGCACGCCACGCCGAGGCGATCTTCACCGCCCACCAGACGTACGAGCGCGCGGCCGGCTTCTACGCCGACATCAAGGCACGGACCAGGGCCGCGGGGCGTGACCCGGACGGCGTGATCGTGCTGCCGGGCATCGTCCCGTACATCGGGTCGACCGAGGCGGAGGCCCGGGCGCTGGCGAAGCAGTTCGACGACCTGCGCGTCCCGGAGTACGGACTGCGTCAGCTGGCCGCGGTCTTCGAGACCGAGCCGTCGGTGTTCGAACTCGACGAGCCCCTGCCGGACTTCATCCTCGCGAGACCGAAGCTGGAGGGCTCGCAGAGCCGCTCCGACCTGATCATCGAGCTCGCCGTACGCGAGAAGCTGTCGGTCCGCCAGGTCATCTCAAGGCTCGGCGGCGGCCGTGGCCACTTCGAGTTCATCGGCACACCCGAACAGGTGGCGGACACGATCATCACCTGGTTCGAGGGCGGTGCCGCCGACGGATTCAACATCATGGCGCCCGCCCTGCCGTCCGGCCTGGAGAGCTTCATCGAGCACGTCCTGCCGATCCTGCGCGGCAAGGGCCTGTTCCGCGAGGAATACGAAGGCACCACCCTTCGCGAGCACTACGGGCTGCCGGTACCGGCCAACCAGTTCCACCAGGCAGAGCCCCAGGTGTCCGGTGCTTGACAGCAGACCGAGCGGGAGCAGGCCCCTGGCCGCGTGGCGAGTTGACCAGCCAGCTCCAAGAGGCTCTGGACAACCTGGCCGGCGCCCGCACGAGCATCCGTCGAATGATTCGCGTGGAGAATTCATCGGTGTAGCACAGCGCCAAGCTGCGGGCGCCCGACAATCAGGGCTGCCGGCCCGGCAAAGCTAGTGCTGCGGCTTCCGCGAAGGGGCTGGCGACACCCTCCGCATCTCCTTCTGCGGCGTCCTCAAGCGAGATCGAGGTCTGGAGGTCGATACCGTACAAAAATGCCGCGTTGGCCGACGAGAACTGTTGACGTTCCGTGTCTGACGAGAAGTGGTTCAGGAAGGAATCGATTTCTTCTCTGGTTGGCCGTTGGAAGGGGTAGTCGGTTGAGAAAATCAATCGGTCGACGGAGGTAACGGACAGGGCATGCTGCAGGAGTGCCGGGTTGAGCATGCCGGAGGTCGTGATATAGAAATTCGACCGGATGCAGTCCGATACTGATCGCTGCAAGCCGGCGATACTGCTCGTCGCTGGAGCGGGGGAGACGGACGCCGCAGCGGGAGTTTTTTGAGGCGGCGGACGAAGTGCTCCACGCGAGCGGGCTGTTGAGGGTCGCAGTCGAGGACGTGGAGAACGCCACGAACAAGGCCAGGGTCCGGCATCCGGCGTGGTTCAGGAATTACGCCAAGCTGGAACGGGAAGCCGTTGAGATCAACCTCTACAACAACCACGACGTGCCCGGCCTCTTGCAGGCCAAGCGCCGGACCAGGGCCCTGTACGAGATGCGCAAGCCGCTGTTGGACGAGGGCACCATCGAGCGGCGCGTGGCCTCTCGGATGGACCCTCCGGGCTTGGAAGCAGGACGGCGCCACAGCGGCTTTCGCGTGTCCCGCCCTCCTCCTCGGCGTTACAGGCCCACTCATCTGTCGTGGCCTCCTCAGGACCCCAGCGACCGCTCCGCCACCCGCGCCAGATGCTCCCCGAACACCTCCCGCGCCTCCGGCGTCAGCGTGCGCAAGGCCACCAGCGCCGTGATGACGACGTCGCACAGTTCGGCCTCGACGTCCCCCCACGTGTGGGTGACCCCCTTGCGCGGGTTCCGGCCCGTCGCGCCGATCACCGCCTGGGCGACCTCGCCGACCTCCTCCGAGAGTTTCAGGACGCGCAGGAGGAGGGTGTCCACGCCGTCGTGCGGGCGGTTGCCGGCCAGCCAGGTCCACAGGGCGTCGATGGTGGGCCACAGGTCCGGGTCCTGATCGCTCATGGGCCGCAGCCTGCCATGTGCTTCGCGGGATGCGGCCCGTCCGTCAGTCCTCGAGCAGGTCTTCGAACAAGGGGTCCTGTTCGCCTTCCTTGGACTTCTGCAGCCGCCTGTTCCGCGCCCCGATCACCACGGCCGTCGCCGCCGCCGTCACACCGAGGGCCGCCGGGACCATCCAGCCCCGGTCGAAGACGTGGCCGAGCGCGTGGTCGAGGGAGAGCCGGCCGGGGCCGGTGACGGCGAGGCCGGTCGCGGCCAGGGCCAGACTCGCCGCGTACTCGTAGCCGCCCTCCTGGGCGAAGAAGCCGTTCGGCTTGTGCACCGCCGCCGTGCCCGCCATCGCGCCGGCCGCCGCCGCACCGGCCGCGGGGGTCGCCAGGCCCAGCGCCAGCAGTGTGCCGCCGCCCGTCTCGGCCAGGCCCGCCGCCGTCGCGCCGGCCTTGCCCGGGGCGTAGTCGACGGACTCCATGAACTGGCCGGTGCCCTCCAGGCCGTGCCCGCCGAACCAGCCGAACAGTTTCTGCGCGCCGTGGGCGGCCAGCACTCCGCCGGTACCCAGCCGGAGCAGCAGAAGGCCCAGATCGCGTCGGTCGTAACAGGTCACGGTCGCTCCAGTCAGGCGGTCGGCGGGAACAGTCCCCCACGCGGTTCCACCGTCGCACCATCCACACCCGGTGGGCCTCCCCGGGATGCCGTTCGGGTGGCGGCTCCCCCGGCGCGGTGTGACTCTGACTGGCATGACGATTCAGACAGCGAAGCTCAGCGACCCGGCCGTCCGGGCCTTCGTCAACGCGGTCAACGCCCATGACCGCGAGGGTTTCATGGCGCTCCTCGCCCCCGGCGCGACCATGTCCGACGACGGCTCCGACCGGGACCTCGCCGAATGGATCGACCGGGAGATCTTCTCCTCCCGCGGGCACATGGAGGTCGACAACGAGTCCCGCGGCGGTCGCACGCTCGTCGCCCGCTACCGCAACGACACCTGGGGCGAGATGCGCACCAAGTGGACCTTCGTGGTGGAGGACGACGGGCGGATCTCGCGCTTCGAGACCGGGCAGGCCTGACCGCCGCAAGGGCTTGCCTTCGGGTGCGCTCCGACTCCTGGCGTCCTTCGCAAGGAGAGCAACAGGACACGGGGACGCAGTAGCGGCCGAAGCCGAGCGCGCTCAGCTGTATTCCCGGGCCATCGGCGGCGAGTGGCAGGCCGCCGACGGGCAGCCCCTCGGGTGGGGCGAGGCCGACGACGAGGAGTCCGTACGGGCCGTCCGCCGCGCCCTCGACCTCGGTGTCACCTTCTTCGACACCGCCGACACCTACGGCGCCGGGCACAGCGAGGGCGTCCTCGGGCCGCGCTCCCGGCAAGCGCCGGGACGAGGTCGTCGCCACCAAGTGGGGCAACGTCTTCGACGCGGACACCCGCCCCCTCACCGGCGCCGACGACTCCCCGGAGTACGCCCGCCGCGCGCTCACCGCATCCCTGCGCCGCCTCGGCACCGACCACGTCGACCTCTACAAGGGGTGCGGAGGAGATGCGCGCGAAACGGGCCACTTGGTCACGCTGTGTAACTCCTGGCTGCGGGGCGTGTCCGTAGCGCCATGACGATCCGTGACGATCGTAGGTCCTGGGACAGGTAGTGTGCTGCCGATCATGTGATTGGCTGTGTGGTTGTGGCGTCGGTGGAGCGGACGGCGTATCCGCAGTTCAAACGGATCATCTCCGAACGCGAGTTGGCGCAGTTCTTCACACCGGACGAGGCTGAGATCGCGTGGGCGGTGAAGCCAACCCATGGCCGCCTGGAATGCTCCTCGCGCTGCTGGTGTTGCTGAAGTCTTGTGCCCGGCTGGGTTATTTCCCGGGCTTGGACGAGGTTCCGGCGATGGTCGTGGTCCGTGTGCGTGTGGCGGCGGGTTTGCCAGAGGATGTCAGGCCTGCGGTGGAGGAGCGGACGGCGAAGCGCTATCGCTCCTGGATCCGGGAGTACCTGGGCTTGGTGCACGACCCGGCGCGGGCCCCGACCGGCCGGTTGATCGTGGTACGTCCTGCCCAGCGGCACCTGGCCGAGCTACATGGTCAGGTGCCCGCGATGGTCACGATCGATCCGGCAAAGGACAGCGCCTGCACAAGGCACTGGACCCTTTCTTCGAGGCCGCCGATACCCAGCGGGTCGAGTACGTCGCGTCCTTGGCCAGGCAAGATGCCCTCGACCTGGTGGGGATGACGCCGAACGCACGCCACCTGAACCGCGGAGACCTTAACGGTGACGGCCTCCTGCCCGACCAGGTCACCGTCTCCGTGCCGGCCACCACCTACCGGCCTCGGTGACCACGACATCAGCCGCGTCGGTTCAGCGCTCTGGCCAGGTCCCGGTTGGCCGCCCGCGCGCTGGCGATGTCGTGGCAGTTCAGGCCGGTGAGCTCAGAGACACGCAAAAACATTGCGACGGTGACCCGGGAGCCAGTCATCACTCTGCGTATTCACCGGCCGAGGCATTCACCCATCACATCAAGCCCGGGTGGAGGCGATGGCGGCGGCTTCGGACGAGGGGTGGGGGCTGCGGCGGCGGGAGCAGGGTGACGGGGCGCAGTGGCGGGGGCCGGGGGTCTGAGGTCGGCGATCGGTCTGGGGGCGGCCGTCGCGACCACAGCGCCCAGGCCGAGATCCGGTTCCTGACGGAGGATCCGCTGATGGATGCTGACCAGCGGGGGTGAGGGTTCCACCCCGTACGCGTCGACCAGGACGGACCGCGCGTCCTCGAACGCGCCCAGCGCCTCGGCCTGCCGCCCGGACCGGTACAGAGCGATCATCAGTTGGCCGCGGAGCTGTTCCCGCACCGGGTGGGCGCGAACCAGTCCCTCCAACTCGCCGACCAGTGGCCCGTGCTGCCCGGCGGCCAGCGCCGCCTCGATGCGGTCCTCCACCACGGTGAGCCTGAGCCCTTCCAGCCGCACCGCCTCGCAACCGACCACAGACAGGCCCTCGAACTCCGCCAGGGCAGAGCCGCGCCACAGTGCCAGGGCCGCGGTGAGCAACTCGTGAGCCGGCCCGGGGCGTCTCTCGGCCAGGGCCTGGCGTCCCTGGGCGGCGAGCCGCTCGAACCGGACCGCGTCGACCGCCTCCGGGTCCATCGCCAGCTGGTACCCCGGCGGGCGGGTGACCAGCACCTCCCCACAGCCATCGCGCGGCGGACCTGCCATCGCCCGGCGCAGCCGCGAGACGTAGGTGCGCACGGTCCGGTGCGCGTCACCCGGCGCCCGCTCCCCCCACAGCTCGTCGACCAGCGCCGCCACGCTCACCGTCCTCCCCACATCCACCAGGAGCCGGGCCAGCACGCCCCGCACCTGCGGTCCGCCCAGCGGCATCGCCCTGCCGTCCCCGACCGCTTCCAAGGGGCCCAGTAACCTGAACTCGAATCTGCCCTGCTGGGTCGCCACCGGCGATCCCCCTCCCCGTCGACGCTTCACCCTCAACTCCCGCTGCCCGTACGGTCACAGGCGTTCGATCTGTACCCTCCACGGTGTACGATCCCGCGCGTGCGGGTGTTGCAAGGGCTGCGCGGTTCACTTGCCCGTTGTGCAGGAGCCGGCCTGTGGACCCGCCACGTCGGGGTTGGGGGCACTGATGGTCCAGCACGGATCAGCGCGACAGACAGCGCGGGTGGACAGCTTCACCGACTGGCGCGAGCTCATCTGCGAGGCGTTCCTGTCGCTGACCCCGGAGTCGGACCGGCGCAACGGATTCACCGGCGCAGTTACCCAGTGGCAGTTCGCGAACCTGAGCCTGGCCAGGATCGACTCCCAACGCCAGCGGGTCAGCCGCACCGACCGGGACATCGACCGCGCCCCGCGCCGTGGCTACTATGCCAACCTCCAGCTGCAGGGGGTCAGCGGGATGACGCAGCAGGGCCGTTCCACCGTGCTACGGCCCGGTGACCTGGCAGTGGTCGACACCGCGGAACCGTTCGCCTTCGACTTCCCCGAGGCGTTCGTACAGCTCTCGCTGTACCTGCCCGGCCCGCTGCTGGAGAGCCAGCTCGGGCAGGGCGTGCCGACCGCGATCCGGGTGGACACCCGTGCCAGGGTGGGTGCCGCGGTCCGGCACGCGCTGGGCGCGTTGAGCCGCGGCGACCTCGCCCCGCAGACTGCGGCGCGACTGGCCGCCCACACCTGCGGACTGATCGCCGTGGCCCTGGAGCAGCCACTCGCCGCCAACCTCCCGGCGGTGCGAGGCGACCGGCTGCACCGGGCCGCGTTGGACGACATCGACGAGCACCTCACCGACGACGACCTCTGCGCGCCGGCCACCGCCCACCGCCTGGCGGTTTCGGCGCGGCTGCTCTACGCGGTCTTCGCCGGGCAGCAGCGCAGCTACGCCACCGAGGTGCGGCACCGCCGCCTGGAGCACGCCTGGCGTGAGCTGCAGGACCCGGCACGGTCACACCTGCGGGTCATCGACGTGGCGGTGTCGGCGGGGTTCGCTGACGTCACCAGCTTCCACCGGGCGTTCCGGCGCGAGTACGGGTGTACCCCGCTGCAGGTGCGGGAGGCGGCAACGGGTCCGGCCGGTGGGAGCACCTGATCGGGTGCTCCCACCGGCCGGACAACTGCGCTGCGTGTGTCAGGAGATGACGATGTGAACGAAGGCGTTCACGGAGTTGAGGCACTGGTCGCCGGTTCCGTTGTCGTGCGCGTAGTACCCGTTGTCGTCGTAGTTGTTGTCCTGGTAGCCCAGGACCAGGCTGCCGCCCCGCCCGCCGACCACCAACTGCCGTCCCACGACGTCCACCAGCCGGGCCAGGTTACCCGTCGCGCCTGGGATGGTGATCAAGCCGGGGTGCCTTTAAGGACAGAGTTCTTACCGGCACCCCTCATTGCTGCCATCAGGTGTGGTGCCGCAACGAAGCTGTCAGGACGACGGCACCGATGACGATCACGGCGCCGAACACGAGGAAAGCGATCGCGTGCCCGAACCGGTCGGCCACGAGGCCGCCGGCCAGCGGACCGATCGGCTGGGACGCCATGGAGATCAAGTTCGTGGCGGAGCTCACCCGGCCTGTGAGCTTCTCGGGGGTGAGCTGGAGCAGCTCGGTGCTGAACGCGACATTGCCCACTGCCGTGACGCACAGGACCACGGCCAGCAAAGCGCCGATCAGCAGCGGCGCGGTGACCGCCGCGAGCAGTGGCACGATGACGCCCGCCGTCCAGCAGCAGAGGGTCACCGCGGACCGGGTGTGCTCGAACGCGCGAAGCCGTGGCGCGAGCAGAGCACCGACGAGCGAGCCAACGGCGGCCAGTGCGACAATCGCTCCGCTGGAACGTCCGCTGGGGTCCGTCCGGGCACCCGTGGTGAGCGCCACCAGCATGACTCCGCCGAACGCGGCGTTGAGCCCACCGCCGAACACGACCAGGACTGTTCGCACGTAGCGCTGACGCCACACGAACCGCAGTCCGGCCACCATGTGCCGCGGAGTGAGCGGGCGTTCTGTCCGACCGGGTGCAGACCGTGCCCGAATCGCCAGCAGGCACGAGAACGACACGAGCAGACCGCCTGCCATGGCGGCGAACGGCACCGCCGGTGAAACCCCGAACAGCAGACCGCCCAGCAGCGGGCCGGCGACCGCGGCTCCGGCCTCCCGTGCCTGCAACCGGGACAGGGCGGGGCCGACCTGGCCGGCGGGGACGACCGCACGCAGCAGCGCGTTGGCCGCCGGGAGATACACCAGGCCCTGGACCGAAACCACCGCGACGGCCGACAGCATCAGCCATAGCATCGGATTCCCGGCCAGAACCGACATGGCCAGCGTGACGGACACCGCCACCCCGGCGAGCTCACAGCCGAGCATCAGCCGTCGGCGCTCGACGGCATCCGCGACCGCGCCGGCCGGGATGACCGTGGCGACCAGGGTGATGCCGGCGACCGAACCGACCAGCCCGGCCTCGGCCGGGGAGCCCGTTTCCCGAAGGACCAGCAGCGGCAAGGCGAGTGTCCACATCCGGGAACCGAGGTTCGCCAGCAGCCCGCCGAACCACAGCAGCCGGAAATCGCGGTTCTTCCGCAGCGGAAGGCCGGTCGTCGTGCCGTCCACGCCGATGCCTCCTCGACCGCGGCAGGGCGACGCGGTTTGCCGACTGCACCCGGCAGTGGCAAACCGCGCCGTTCCCACGCAACTCAGAACCGGAAGTTGGTCTTGCTAGGGGACTCGAAGCTGAAGCAGCTCCGGCTGTCGACCGCGTCGACCACAGCAAGGTTCTGCAATTCCAGAATGGACGCCATTGTTTTCACCTCCCTCGCTTGACTAGCTGGGCTGTCGGCGACCGCAGGTCGAGGAGCGGCAGAACCGCCGCCGTACCCTCGTACACCGCGTGCAGGGCCAGCAGGATGCCTGCCGAGCCCATCGCCAGGTCCATGGAGACGCGCTGCAGCTGCTCGCCGGGGAACGCCAGGTTTCCGCCGCGGTCCAGGGCGTGCCAGCCGAGCCGTCGCACGTGTTCCCGCAGCGCGGGACCGTCCTCTTCGATGCCGAGTTGCGCGATCATCGCGATGATGCCCGCGCGTCCGCTGAACATCCCGGGCTGATAGACGAATGGCACCGAAAAACCCCGCCGGATACCGGCCAGGATCCGGTCCAGCTCGGGATCGTCGCGTCGCCGCAGGTACTCCCGGACGACGAGCCCGACACCCCCGCTGCCGCCGTCGAGGTAGAACAGATAACGGTGGCCGTCCCGGAGCTGGAAGGTCCCGTCCGGAAGCAGTTCGCCCCGATCGAGGTCGGCGCGCAGCGCCCGGTGGGCGAGATCCAGATAGCGGGATGCGCCGGTCTCCTCGTGCAGCCGGAGGAAGAGCACCGCCATTCCGGCGGGCCCGCGCAACAAGCCTTGGTCACCTGTCCATTTCGTCCGCCCCATCAGCACGTCGGCTGCGTCTTCGCCGGCGCGCATGGCGGCCTCACGTAGTTCGTCGTCACCGGTGACGTGCGCGAAGTGCAGTAGGTTGAGCGCCCGGCCGGCCGTCCCGGCGTAGAGGTTCGTCGAAGACCGCAGGTGGTCGAACTGCCGGGCCGACTTCAGCATCTCCAGTGCCTCATCGTGTCTGCCGAGCGTGTCGAGCACCGCGGCGACGCCGTGGGTGCCGGTGTAGAGCCCATGCGGTGGCCGTCCGGGTGATTCCCGGGCAGCACGGACCAGCCAGGCGATGTAGTCCTCCGGTACAGCGGCGCCGACCTGGTGGAGTGCGAAGAGTACTCCCGCGGCGCCGTGCGCGATCCCGGCACCGCCGGTGCGGAACTGGGCGGGCCCGCCGGGGAACAGCCGATCCGGGCGGTCCGGCGTGGCGCTGGCGTGGATGCCCGCGACCAGGGAATCCCGGATCCGGGGCCAGGACGGGTGTTCCGGCATGAAGAACTCGGCGGCCTCGTCCCGCCCGAGCTCTGTGCCTTCGGGGTTCAGCGTTCGCATCAGCTCGGTGCCCAGCTCGGCGGGCATTCCCTCGGTCTCGCAGGCCTGCCTGACCAGCGTCGTGACCTTGCGCCGGTCCAGATCGATCAGCTGGTTGGACATTGTGAACAGGTAGAGCCGAAGACAGCTCAGGGAGTGGAGATCCACCGCTGCGCCGGTCGCGTCGGCCGGGGCGGTGAACCCCGGCACCGCCACGTCCTGCGGCGCCTCGTCGGTCAGATCAGTGGCGAACTCGAAATCCACGAACGCGATCCGGCCGTCCGGCCGGATCAGGACGTTCCGCGGATGCAGGTCCCCGAAGCCGACTCCGCGAGCGTGCACAGCCATCAGCGCCCGCGTCACCCGATCGAGCACTTCGACGGCCCAGGTCCGGTATTCGGCGATCTGCGCGGCAGCCGGTGCCGGATGCACCATGGGCCGGTGACTCTGGATGGCCTCCAGCAATGTCATACCGTCCACGTACTCTTCGACCATGAAGTGGTGGTCCTGCACCACGAGGTAATCGAGGAACCGAGGCACGCAGTCGAGCCCGGCGAGCCTGAGCAGCGCGGTCCGCGCCAGGCCCAGCCGGGCCACCGCGTCCCGCTCGTGCCGGTCGACGCCGGCGTGCGGCCGCGCCTCCCGGAGCACCACCTGTGCACCTGACCGATCCTTGGCGAGGTAGATGCCCCCGGCGTTGGAGAAGTGAAGCGCCTTTTCCACCTCGTAAGGAAGTGCCGCGTCGCCACCCGAGCGCAGAGCTTCCAGATGGGGCTCCAATACCTCCGGCGTCCGGACCCATTCCGGCACGGTGAAAACCGGTGCCCGGCGATCAGGGACGAGATTTCCGTGCGGATCCTTGATGGCCAGTACCGGTCGGTCGTCGTCGCCCTGGCACCACATTTCAGTGAACGCCCCGTAACGCACGTAGAGCGGACCAGCGCCGATGCGCAGATCACCCAGGACGTACGGACCGGTCATGCCGCCGAGCCGGTCGCCGAGCGTCTCCAGCGCGTGGGCGAGTTGCACCTCGTCGCGCGGGTACAGCGTCGCGAGTTTGCCGCTGGCGCCCCGCGTCGCGTATTTCGCGTTGGCCAGCAGAACCGCGTCCCGGCTGCGCAGGAACTTGAAACTCATCGCATTCGCCACGCAGTAGTCCCAGACGGCGTCGAGACACTGCGGTGTTTCGGCCAAGGTCACCGAAACGTGGATCTTCCACCCCTGGGAGGGGGCGGCGGCGTGGGGCGCGTGGAGACCGACCCACATGTCCCATTCATCACGCTGCCAGCCGCCGGGAACAGGACGGTCCGCCAGAACGAACCGGTTGCCGGCGTCGTCTATCCGGTCCGGTGTCTCGAAGAAGGTGTCGTCCGCCAGGCAGTAGGCCCAGTAGCTCTGCTCATCCATTTCGGTCCCCGTTCTGATGCGGAGGCGAACGCCGCTGTCACCGCCGAACCCCGCTGTACGATGTGGTCGAGGTTGGCAGTCGCCGTCGACAATCCGTCGACAACCGGTCGACAGGTGGATCAGCTCGGCCCGGAGACCCGGTCCCGGATGGTCGAACAGGCCGGCCAGATCGCCGAACGGATCCGCATCCGGCTGCCGACGATCACCGCCGCGCTGTCACAGACCACCGAAGGCGCGGGCAGTCGGCTCAGCCAGGCGGTTTCCGCGGGCTGCTCGGGTTGGCCAAGCCGACGCCGAAGTCACTGCGCGGCAGGTCTGGTCGCGGGCCCGGGCGACCCGAAGGGGCAGCCGGGTGTCACGCTGGCCCAGGTCGCCGACCCGGACCACGAGGTGGAACACCGGCCCGAGGGGGCGTATCTCCTTCAAAGCCCTACAAGCTGCACCTGCGGCGACGCGGGTCCGGAAAAGGCGGCCGAATTCCGGGAGGCTCGCGAGGAGTTCGTACGCTCGGGGCTCATCCGTGCCTACGCCTGGAGCACCGACGACCCCGCCCGCGCCGCCGTCTTCGCCAAGGGCGCGCACTGCACGGCCGAGCACGCGCTCAACGTCCTCCAGGACGCGCCCGACATGCTCCGGCTTGTGAGGAGTCGCTCGGCTTGGCGCCGAACTTGAAGTTCGGGCCCTGCGAGCTGCCGGCCTCGGGGGCGGACCGGGCCTTGGGGACGGTCGTGTCCGTCCCCAGGCCGTAGAGCGTTTTCAGGCGTGTGTCAGGCCTGAGAAAGTGGGTAGAGGGTCAGGTTTTCCTCTGACGGGCTCGGTGTACGGTCCCGGGATGCGTGATTGTTCTCGGCTCACTCGGCGTGCCGCCCTGGGTCTGACGGCCGCCGCCCTTCCCCTGTCGGCATCCGCACCCGCCTCCGCCGCGACGGCCATAGGCGGCGAGCGGCTGGCCCGCACAGGGATCCAGGTGCGCGGCGCCACCGGACTGCCCGGGAAGCTCACCGCCCGCTCCTGGCTCGTCGCCGACCACGACACGGGTGAGGTACTCGCCTCGTTCAACGCGCACCGGCGCCTGGCACCCGCGTCCACGCTGAAGATGCTGTTCGCGGACACCGTGCTGCGGAAGCTGGACCGCGACCTGAAGTACAAGGTCACCGACGCCGACCTGGCCGACGTCCCGGCCGGCTCCAGCCTGGTCGGCGTCAAGCCCGGCATCACCTACACCGTCCATCAGCTCTGGCAGGGCGTGTTCCTGCGCTCCGGCAACGACGCCGTGCACGTCCTGGCCCACCTCAACGGCGGGCTGGCGAAGACGGTCGCCGAGATGCAGGCCAAGGCCGAGGACCTGCAGGCCCTGGACACCCATGTGGTCAGCCCCGACGGCTTCGACCACAAGGGCCAGCTGTCCTCGGCGTACGACCTGACCCTCTTCGCCCGGCACGGGCTGAGGGACGGCGACTTCCGGGGCTACTGCGGCACGAGGACCGCCGGCTTCCCGGCGGGCGGCAAGAAGACCTTCCAGATCCAGAACACCGACCGCCTGCTGACGGGGGCGTGGGGCCTCGACACGTACCAGGGCCTGATCGGGGTGAAGAACGGCTACACCAGCCACGCCGGCAACACCTTCACCGGCGCGGCCGTGCGCGGCGGGCGCACCCTGCTCGTCACGGTGATGCACCCCGAGAGTGGCGGCAACGCCGTCTACGAGGAGACCGCCGCGCTGCTCGACTGGGGCTTCGGCAAAGGGAGTTCGGCGCAGGCGGTCGGCACGCTGGTCGAGCCGCTCAGCGAGGGCGGCGCGAAGGCGGGCGCGAGTCCGACGCCGACGCGCAGGGCCGCCGAGGCCGCCGCCGGGGCGCCGGGCTCGGGCGGCTCGTCGGCCTGGCGGCTGCTGGAAGGGGCCGCGGGGACGGTCGCGTTGCTCAGTGCGGGGGCGTGGGCGCTGCGGCGGCGCAGGACGGCGGCACCGGCCGGGGGCGGACCGGACGCGGAGCAGTCGGCGTAGGCCGATTCAAGCGGCAGCCGTTCCACCCACCGGTGCGTACCCCGCGCCTTCGTGCGAGGTCCACCCCCACTCCGGTGCCGTGGAACGGCTGCCGCTTCCCCCCTCGGTGTGGTCGACGGAACCCCAGTGTTCTACATGTGAAGCTCTGGTGGAGGAAATTTGAGCATAGGCCCCCTATCGGCCGCAATACCGCAGACGTTGAAATTCCGCTTGTGTGGGTCGAGGAGTTGACGAACCGTGGGACGCCCAGCCGCGACCCACCTACGGCATCGTCGTCGCGAGGACCGTCGCGAACCGCACGTTCGCCTCCGGAGGCAGTTCCGCGAGACGGAGCCGTCGTTGATGATCGGCCCGCCCCGCGGATTGTGCTCCCTCATCTGCCGGTACGCCGCCTGCGCGCACAGGACGCCCCGTTGAGGCTGGTGTCCACCACGTGCCGGCAGGCGTCGTGGGACAGCTCCTCGACGGGCACCCGCGGGGGCCGGAGACGCCCGCGCTGTTGAACAGCAGGTCGACGCGCCCGAAGCGGTCGACGGCGGCGGCGAACAGTGCGGCCACCTCCTCGGGCCGCGCCACATCGGCGCGTACGGCCGGCGAGGCGCCCGAGGGCGCCAGTGCCCCCGTCCCCGCCGGCTTCTCCCGGCGCCGCCCCACCGGCCATCCGGCCCGCAGCAGTTCCACGGCGACCGCCCGCCCGATGCCGGAACCGGCGCGGGTCACCACCGCGATCTTCGACTGCCCGGCAGAACCCCTGGCACTCATGGCCCCGCAGCCCACGAGTCACACCACCTCAGACCTCCATGGGATAACGCACCCCGATCCGCTCCCGTATCGCGTCCAGCGTCCGCATCACCGCGAGCGTGCCGTCCAGCGGGACCAGCGGGGACTCCGTCTCGCCCGCCCGCAGCGCCCGCATGACCTCCTTCGCCTCGTGCCTGAGGCTGCTGCGCGGCCCGTCGGCCGGGTCGGCGGCGAACTCCTCCGGGTCGCGGCCGTCGCGGTGCAGCACGAAGCGGTCCGGGTGGAAGAAGCCGTACGGGATGTCGATCCGGCCGTGCGAGCCGGTCACCGACGCCGAGACGGACGTACCGCCGACGATCGAGCAGTGCACCGAGGCGAGCGCGCCGCCGTCCCAGCACAGCAGGGCGCCCGTCTGGAGGTCGACGCCCTCGGCGGACAGCGTCGCGCGCGCGGCCACGTCGGACGGCTCGCCCAGCAGCAGGTGCGCGAACGACACCGGGTACACACCGAGGTCGAGCAGCGCACCGCCGCCGAGCGCCGGGTCCCGCAGCCGGTGCGCGGGCGGGAAGGGACCGGCGAGACCGAAGTCGGCCTGCACGGTGCGCACCTCGCCGATCGCGCCGTCGTCGACCAGCGCCTTCAGCCGCCGTACCAGCGGGTTGCAGTACATCCACATCGCCTCCATCAGGAAGCGTCCGCGCCCGCGCGCCAGCGCGACCAGCTCCTCGGCCTCGCGCAGGTTCAGGGTGAACGGCTTCTCGCACAGCACGTTCCGCCCGGCCTCCAGGCACAGCCCGGCGGCGGCGCGGTGCGCCGAGTGCGGGGCGGCGACGTACACGACATCGATGTCCTCGTCCCCGGCCAGCGACTCCCAGCCGCCGTACGCCCGCGGGATCCCGAACCGCTCCCCGAACGCCCGCGCCGACTCCTCACTCCGCGAGGCCACCGCCACGATCTCCGCGTCCGGCAGATCCACCAGGTCCGCCGTGAACGCGGCGGCGATCCCGCCCGTCGCCAGGATCCCCCACCGCACGCTCCGCTCCGCCATCCCCACCCTCGCTCATGTGATCCCCGGCACCGTGTACGACCGGCATGGTGTACGAGCTGAGAGCATAGGTGGCGGTCGAGTCGGAGAGGGAGGGGCACATGGGCGAGCACGCGGCGGCGTCGGCACCGGAACTGGGGCAGGGGTCCGCACCGCGGGAGCCGTCGGTCCCGGCCGCGCGCCGCACCGGCCTGCTGATCGTCCTCGTCCTCGGCGGCCTGACCGCCACGCCCCCGCTGGCCATGGACATGTACCTCCCGTCCCTGCCGGAGGTCACCCGCGCCCTGCACGCACCCGCCGCGACCGTCCAGCTCACGCTCACCGCCTGCCTGGCCGGGATGGCGCTCGGGCAGCTGGTGATCGGCCCGATGAGCGACCGCTGGGGCCGCCGGCGCCCCCTGCTCGCCGGCCTCGCCGTCTACCTGGTCGCCACCGCCCTGTGCGCCTTCGCGCCCACCGTCGAGGCCCTGGTCGCCTGCCGGCTGGCGCAGGGGCTCGCCGGCGCGGCCGGGATCGTCATCGCGCGGGCGGTGGTACGGGACCTGTACGACGGCGTGGCCATGGCCCGCTTCTTCTCGACCCTCATGCTGGTATCGGGGGCCGCGCCCATCGTGGCACCGCTGATCGGCGGACAGATCCTGCGGGTGACGGACTGGCGGGGCGTGTTCGTGGTGCTGACGGTGGTGGGGGCCGTGCTGGCCGCGGTGGTCTGGCTCCGGCTGCCCGAGACCCTGCCGCCCGCCGAACGGCACGCCGGCGGCGTCGCCGAGGCCCTGCGCGCCATGCGCGGCCTGCTCGCCGACCTGCCCTTCACCGGCTACATGCTCGCGGGCGGCTTCGCCTTCGCCGCACTGTTCGCCTACATATCCGCCTCGCCCTTCGTCATCCAGGAGATATACGGCGCCTCCCCGCAGACCTTCAGCCTGCTGTTCGGCCTGAACTCCGTCGGCCTGGTCGTCGCCGGGCAGGTCAACGGCAAGGTGCTGGCCGGCCGGGTCCGCCTGGACAAGGTGCTGGCCGTCGGCCTGACCGTGACCGTCCTCGCCGCGACCGCGCTGCTGCTGATGTCCGCCGGCGCCCTCGGGCACGTCGGCCTCGCCCCCGTCGCCGCCGCCCTCTTCGTGCTGATGTCCGCGATGGGTGTCACCCTGCCCAACGCCCAGTCCCTCGCCCTGCTGCGCACCCGGCACGCCGCCGGCTCCGCCTCCGCGCTGCTCGGCACCTGCTCCTTCCTGGTCGGAGCGGTCGCCTCGCCGCTGGTCGGCGTCGCCGGGGAGCACACCGCCGTGCCCATGGCCGTCGTCCAGCTGGCCGGAGCACTGGTCGCGCTGGCCTGCTTCGTGGGAATGTGCCGACCCTGGAAGACACGTACGGGGACGGAGGGCGGGGGTCGTCCCGCGCGAGCGACGTCGAGAGTGGGGGAGGAGAGCTGAGCGCACCGAGACTGCGCGTCGACACCCCGGAACGGGCCGGGCTCGACGCCACGGAACTCGGCCACCTGGTCCGCGAGGTCCGCGACCTCACCACCGGGGAACGCCCCTGGGCGGCGGGCGTCGTCGCGGTGGCCGGGCGCGGGCCGGTGATCGCCGTGCGCGAGGCGGCCGGCTGGGCGGTGCGCTACGTCTCCTACGACCCGCAGACCGACGCCGGCGTCGAACTGCCGCCCGCCGAACGGGTGCCGATGACCGTCGACACCCCTTTCGACCTGGCCTCCCTCACCAAGCTGTTCACCTCGGTCGCCGCCGTACAGCAGATCGAGCGGGGCACCCTCGGCATCGACGCCCGGGTGGGCGCCTACCTGCCCGAGTTCCGTGGTGCCGCCGAGCACGGCATCACCGTACGGCAGCTGCTCACCCACACCTCGGGGCTGCGCCCCGAACTGCCGCTGTACGACTGCCCCGACGACACCGCGCGGCTGGCGCTGCTGCGGGCCGAGGCGCCGACCGGGCAACCGGGGACCTACCTCTACTCCGACCTGAACATGCTCCTGCTCCAGTTCGTGCTGGAGCGCGTCACCGGCCGCACGCTCGACGTCCTCGTCCACGAGGGCATCACCCGGCCGCTGGGGATGACCTCGACCCGCTTCGGGCCGTGCCCGGGCGCGGCGGCCACCGAGGACCAGCGGCGGCCGTGGGCCAAGGCGGACCGGGGGATGCTGCGGGGCGTCGTCCACGACGAGAACGCCTGGGCGCTGGGCGGGGTGGCCGGGCACGCGGGCCTGTTCGGCTCGGGCCGGGACCTCGCGGTCTTCTGCCGCACCCTCCTCGCGGGCGGCGCCTACGGCCCCGCGCGTATCCTCGGCCCCGACTTCGTCGAACTCCTGCTGACCCCGCCCGGCCTGGGCTTCGCCGTCGACCAGCCGTGGTTCATGGGGGAACTCGCGTGCCGGGGAGCGGCGGGCCATACGGGGTTCACCGGGACGTCGCTCGTACTGGATCCGGCGACGGACACGTTCCTGGTGCTCCTGGCCAACACCGTCCATCCCCGCAGGCGGCCGCCGGACAGCCGGCCCAGGGCAGCGGCGGCGACCCATCTGGCCAGGGCGGTTTGTCCGCGGCCATAGAATCGCCGGGTGAACGACCCCCTGACCCCGGCCGAAAGACTCCGCGCCACCCTCACCGGTCTGCTCGACGGGCTGCCGCCCCGACAGGCCGCCGGGGCCGTGGAACGGCTGATCGCCAGCTACCGGGGTGAAACCCCGACCCACGCGCCGATCCTGCGGGACCGCGCGGACGTCGCCGCGTACGCCGCCTACCGGATGCCGGCGACCTTCGAGGCGGTGCGGTCGGCGCTGGCGGCGTTCGCGGACGCGGTGCCCGGGTGGGTGCCGGGCAGCCATGTCGACGTCGGCGGCGGGACCGGCGCGGCGACCTGGGCGGTCACCGCTACCTGGGACGGGCCCCGGCCGGTGACCGTGCTGGACTGGGCCGAGCCCGCGCTCGCCCTCGGCAGGGAGATCGCCGCTACCCACCCGGCGCTGCGGGACGCCCGCTGGCAGCGCGCCCGCATCGGCGCGGCCCTCACCCTCGAGCCCACCGATCTGGTCACCGCCTCCTACGTGCTCAACGAACTCTCCGAGCCCGACCGCGCCGCCCTCGTCGACGCCGCCGCGCACGCCGCCCAGGCCGTCGTGATCGTCGAGGCCGGCACCCCGGCCGGCTACGCCCGCGTCATCGAGGCCCGCGACCGGCTCATCGAGGCCGGCTTCCGGGTCGCCGCCCCCTGCCCGCACAGCGCCGCCTGCCCCATCGCGCCCGGCACGGACTGGTGCCACTTCTCCGCGCGGGTCAGCCGCTCCTCCCTGCACCGCCAGGTCAAGGGCGGCTCCCTGGCGTACGAGGACGAGAAGTTCAGCTACGTCGCCGCCACCCGCCTCCCCTCTGCCCCCGCCCGCACGCCCGGCGTCACCCCGGCGCCCGCCCGCGTGGTCCGGCGCCCGCAGATCCGCAAGGGCCAGGTCCTCCTCGACCTGTGCGAGGCCGACGAGCAGCTGCGCCGGACGACGGTCACCAAACGCCACGGCGACCTGTACAAGGCGGCACGGGACGCGGACTGGGGCGACGCGTGGCCGCCGGAGGAGCCCCACGACCCGGTGTCATAGCCGCTTGTTAGCTTCGACCCATGGTCAAGAAGCCAGCGCCCGACGCCACGCGCCGCAGCGAGAGGTCCCGTCGCGCGATCTACGCCGCCGCCCTCGCCCTCGTCGCGGAGGCCGGGTACCCGAAGACGACCGTCGAGGGGATCGCCGCCCGGGCCGGGGTCGGCAAACAGACCATCTACCGGTGGTGGCCGTCGAAGGCGGAGGTCCTGCTGGAGGCCTTCCTGGACCTGGGCGAGCAGACGGCCCGGGAGGCCGGGCAGGAGCCGTACAGCGTCCCGGACACCGGTGACCTCGCCGCCGACCTCAAGACGGTGCTGCGGGCCACCGTCGACGAACTCCTCGACCCCCGCTTCGACGCCCCGGCCCGGGCGCTGGCAGCCGAGGGCGTGGTCAACGAGCAGCTCGGCCGCCAGGTCGTCGGCAAGCTCCTCGAACCCCAGCTCCAGCTGTACGTCGACCGGTTGCGCGCCGCGCAGGACACGGGGGAGGTGCGGGCCGGGATCGACCCGCGCATCGCCCTGGAACTGTTCGTCTCGCCGCTGGCCCAGCGCTGGCTGCAACGCACCGGGCCGCTCTCCCACGGCTACACCGACACCCTTGTCGACTATGCGCTGTACGGTCTCGCCCCGCGCTGACCGCATGGTCGGCCTTGCCCCGGATGCCCCCCGGAGCACGGGAAGGTGGGACGATAGGGCATGCTGTCCGCACAACGGCGAGGCGAGGGGATAGATGAGCGGGACGTTCCACGGCCGGTCCGGCCGGCAGGGCAGAATCTCCCAGTGGCTGCGCGGACGGCGCCCGAAGGAGACCGCCGACGACGGCGGCCGTGAGGCCCTGCTGCTGGCCGCCGCCGGAGCGGGACTGCCGCTCGCGCCCGCCGCGCACCCCGCGCCCGGCTACCGCTGTTCCTGCGACCGCGTGGGCTGTCCCACCCCGGCCCGGCACCCGGTGTCGTTCGCCTGGCAGACGCAGTCCACCACCGACCGCGCCCAGATCGAGCGCTGGGCCCGGCACCAGCCGCAGGCCAACTTCGTCACCGCGACCGGCATGGTGCACGACGTCCTGGACGTGCCCCTGGAGGCCGGGCGGGAGGCGCTCGAGAGGCTGCTCGGCTCCGGCGTCGAGGTCGGGCCGGTCGCCGAGAGCGACGACGGCCGCATGCTGTTCTTCGCCCTCACCCGGGGCACGCCCGAGGACGAGGACGAGTGGTGGCCGTGTGAGCTGGACTGCCACCCCGAGACCATGGACGAGCACCCGGGCCTGCGCTGGCACTGCCGGGGCTCGTACGTGCTGGTCCCGCCGGCCCGGCTGCCGGGCGACGGCCGGACCGTGCGCTGGGTACGCGGCCCGGAGCATCCGCTGCCTGACCCGCTGAGCCTGCTGGAGGCCCTCACCGACGCCTGCGCCCGCCACGCCGGCGAGGAACCCGGCCACCCGGCGTCGGCCTGGCCGCTGCGGCACTGAGCGCGCGGGCTATCCGCCCTGTGCCGCCGTCAGTCCCTGGATCCGGCCCAGCACCGACACCTTGCCGCCCGCCTTCGGGTCCAGCGCGACCTCGTTGGAGACGAGCTCCAGCGTCAGCGACTGCTTGACCTCGCCCTTGGTCAGGGCCTGCACGTCCTTGCCGGGGACGGGCACGGAGGTGCCGGCGGCGGCGGTCTCCTTCTCGTAGTGGTGCGTGGTGAAGAACACCAGCGCCCCGCCGTCGGCCGTGCGCAGCGCCAGCGGTGCGTAGTCGCCGCTGGTCAGCGGCTCGTCGATGTACTGCGTGACCAGACCCGGCTTCCTGGCGCCCTTGACGCGGTCCGCGCGCCACCCGCTGGTGTGCGTGCCGTCCGCGAAGGCCGGCCCGCCGCTCTTCAGGTACGTCGCGTACTTCTGGCTCAGCGCCTGCGGCCTGACGGCCAGTGAGGCGGAGTTCGCGGGGACGGCCTCGCCCCAGCCGTCCTTGTCCTTCTTGAACTCGGGCACGCTGTCGGGGGTCACCAGCGTCACGTACGCCACCTGCCAGGCCTTGGCCAGGTCGTCGCGGGTGAAGACGAACAGCCAGCGCGCGTCGCCGCCCTTGTTGGCGGCGGCGTCCACCACGAACCAGCGCGGCCAGCCGGCCTTCTTGACGATGGTGTACTTCGCGTCCGACAGCTTCAGCGGCGTGTGCCCGGCGTTGCCGCCCGGGCTGTTCACGTGCCCGGCCTTCAACCGGGCCCCGTCGATGTCGGCGAACGCGCCGGTGACGTACTTCGCGTCCAGGGATCTGTCGTACGCCTTGTCGGCCTTGTTGTACGCGTCCGTGAACTGCTTCAGCGCCTTCGCGGCCTCGGCACGGGTGGCGGCGGGGAGCACCTCGCGCTCCCCGTGCACCACCACGCATCCGCTCGCCGTCAGCGACAAAGCGCTCAGCGAGGCCGCTATGAGCGCGCTCCGGTCACGCTTGCGGAGCCTGCGAGGGCTGCGATCCCTGGTCATCAGGTACGTTCACCTTCCCCTTCCCGGAGGCGAACCCTACCGGGGAGAGGAACAGCGCGAGCGTGGGGATCAGGTACAGCAGCCACACCGTGACCTGGATCACCGTCGGATCGGGCTGGAAGTTCAGAACGCCCTTGAGGAGGGTGCCGTACCAGCTGTCCGGCGGGATGGTGCCGCTGATGTCGAAGGCCAGGTCCGTCACACCCGGGACGATCCCGGCCTCCTGCAGGTCGTGGAAGCCGTACGCCAGCACGCCCGCCGCGACCACGACCAGCATGCCGCCGGTCCACGTGAAGAACTTGGCGAGGTTGATCTTCAGAGCGCCCCGGTAGAACAGCCAGCCCAGCAACACCGCCGTGGCCAGGCCCAGCGCCACGCCGACCAGCGGGCGCGGGGTGCCGTCGCTGGCCGCGTGCACGGACGCCCACACGAACAGGGCGGTCTCCAGGCCCTCCCGGCCCACGGCCAGGAACGCCGTCGCCACCAGCGCGCCCGTGCCCATGGCCAGGGCCGCGTCCAGCTTGCCGTGCAGCTCCGACCTCAGATGCCGGGCGGTGCGCCGCATCCAGAAGACCATCCAGGTCACCAGGCCCACCGCGAGGACCGACAGGGACCCGCCGAGCGCCTCCTGTGCCTTGAACGTCAGCTCCTCCGAGCCGAATTCGAGAACGCACCCGAAGCCCATCGCGATGGCCACCGCGATCCCGATGCCGGTCCAGATCGGCTTCAGGGCGTCCCGGCGGCCGGTCTTGACCAGGTAGGCGATCAGGATGCAGACGACGAGGCTGGCTTCCAGGCCCTCGCGCAGACCGATCAGGTAGTTGGAGAACACGGGCTACGCCTCCTCGGAGAACAGCGTCCTGCCCCACCAGTCGCCGGAGTCCCGGACACCGGGCGGGACGGCGAAGACCGCCGAACCCACGTGCTGGATGTACTCGTTGAGCGCGTCGTGCGCCGCCAGCCTGCGCTGCACCGGGATGAACCCCTTGCGCACGTCACGCTGGTAGGCCAGGAAGAACAGGCCCGCGTCCAGGCGGCCGAGGCCGTCCGTGCCGTCGGTGAAGGAGTAGCCCCGGCGCAGGATCGTGCTCCCGTTGTTGGAGTCGGGGTGCGCCAGGCGCACGTGCGCGTCCGGCTTCATCGCCTTCAGGAACGGCTCGTCGTGCTCCTTCGCCTTGCCGACGGGGGCGCCCTCGCCCTTGTCGCGGCCGAAGACGTCCTCCTGCTCCTGCAGCGAGGTCCGGTCCCAGGTCTCGATGTTCATCCGGATCCGCCGGGCCACCAGGTAGGACCCACCGGTCATCCACGCCGGGCCGTCGCCGTCACCGACCCACACGAACTTCTTCAGCCGGTCCGTCTCCGTGCCCGCGATGTTGCGGGTGCCGTCCTTGAACCCCATGAGGTTGCGGGGGGTCTGGGCGTCCGGGGTGGTCGAGGAGGTCTTGCCGAAGCCGAGCTGCGACCAGCGGATGGCGACCTTGCCGAAGCCGATCCGGGCCAGGTTGCGGATCGCGTGCACGGCGACCTGCGGGTCGTCCGCGCAGGCCTGGATGCACAGGTCGCCGCCGGTACGGGACTTGTCGAGGTTGTCCCCGGGGAAGGCGGGCAGGTCGACGAGCGCCGCGGGCCGCTTGTCCTTCAGCCCGAACTTCTCGAAGAAGGACGGCCCGAATCCGATGGTGAGCGTCAGCCGCGACGGCTTCAGGCCCAGCGCCTCACCGGTGTCGTCCGGCGGCGCCTCGGCGAGCCCGCCGTACGCGCCCTCGCCGACCGCCTTCCCGGCGGTCATCCGGCGCGCGGCGGCCGTCCAGTCCTTCAGCATCTGCACGAACTCGGCGCGGTCGTCGGTCTTCACGTCGAACGCGGCGAAGTGCAGCCGGTCCTGGACGGGTGTGGCGATGCCCGCCTGGTGGGCGCCGTGGAACTCCACCGCCGCGCCCACCTCGGCCGCCGCCGGGTCCACGTCGTTGCCGGCCTTCGCCATCGCCACCGCACCGCCGGCCGCGGCGGCCCCGAGCGCGAGGCCGGCGCCGCCCCAGCCGATCAGGGCGCGGCGGGAGGGGCTGCTTGCCTGTGTGTCCGTCATCGTCGCCCCCTACTTCACAACCGCGGCGGCGAGCTTGGACAGCGGCTCGGCGAGGGCGTTGACCGCGTCGGACAGTTCCTTGCGGTCGTCGGCGCCGACCTTGTCGTAGGAGACGAAGGCGTACGAGGTCTTGTCCGACCGGTACTTGTCGAGCAGCGTGTTCAGGGCGCCGAACTGCTTGTCCAGCTCCTTGGTCAGCGCCGGGTCGTTCTTCGAGGCGACCGGCTTGAGCAGCTCGTACGACTTCTGCGCGCCCTCGACGTTGCCCTTGAAGTCGACCAGGTCGGTGTGCGAGTAGCGCTCCTCCTCGCCGGTGACCTTGCCGGTGGCGACCTCGTCGAGGAGCTCCTTGGCACCGTTGGCCATGGAGGTCGGGGTGATCTCGGCCTTGCCGACCCGCTCCTGCCAGTCCTTCAGGTCGGTCACGAGCTGGTCGGCGAGGGTCTTCTCCTCGGCGCCGATCTTCTTGTCCTTCCAGAGGGCCTTCTCCAGCCGGTGCCAGCCGGTCCACTTCTGGCCGCCCTCCAGGCCGTCCTCGCGGACGTCGACCTTCGGGTCGATGTCACCGAAGGACTCGGCGACCGGCTCGGTGCGCTCCCAGCCGAGACGGGAGGGCGCGTAGGCCCTCTTGGCGGCCTCGAGGTCGCCCGCCTTGACCGCCTTCACGAAGGTCTCGACGAGCGGCAGCGTCTCGTCGGCCTGGTCCTGGGCGTACTCGCGGTAGTCGGCGACCGCCTTGTCCAGCTTCGGGTTCCGCTTGGCGGTCGAGCCGCCCGTGACGGTCAGCTTCTGCCGCACCCCGTGGCCCTTCATGCCCGGGCGGCAGGCGATCTCGTACGAACCGGCCTTCACCTCGGCGGTCAGCGTGTACTTGGTGCCGGGGCCGACGTTCTCCTTCTCGGAGACGATCCGGCCGTCCGGGAAGACGATCTCGACCTCGGTGGCCTTGCTGCCCTTGTTCTCGATCCGCAGCGTGACCTGGCCGGCCGGAACCGACTTGGTGGAGGTGTCGCACGTGGAGTCGGCGGCGGTCACCTGGATGGCTTCGCCGCCCTTGGCGTCGCTCTTCGCCGTACAGGCCGTGAGGGCGGTCAGAGCGGCCGCGGTGGCGGCGGCGGTGACGGTCAGTCGAACGGCTCGCATGCAGGCTCCAAGCGGGGCGGTGTGGTGAGGCTGGCCTAACTTACCTGAGGCTAACCTCAGTCCTACCCACCTGGTCCGTGATTCAGCTCCCACAGAAAAATCACAGACACGGCTTGATGTCGATGGCTCAAATTCGACACCAAGGGAAGGTCAAGAGAAGGTCAAGGAGCTGGGGGTGGGAGATCATTTCCAGCATGGACAGGGAACGCAGGGAACTGCTCGGGCCGAGCCGTCTGGTGCTCGACGTCCAGGGCCGCCCCGGCCCCCCGCCGCTGCGCTTCGAGGCCACCGAGGACGCGGAGCGGAAGCTGTTGCGGCAGGGTGAACGGACGCTCCTGCTGGGCGGAATGGCCGGCGAAGGCTGCTGCTGGGACCTTCACCTGCACCGCCTCGACGCGTACCGCTCACCCCTGCCGCCCCTCCGCTCGGCGGACATGCGCTCGGCGGTCGACTGGGCGCACCGGTACGCCCGTTGGCTGGAGGACGCCCCCGACGGCCCGCTGCACCACGGACGCTGGGAGCTGGCCGGCCGGACCGCCTTCGAGCCGGGCGTCTGGAGCGTGGATCTCGTCCGCGACTGGCCCACCGGCAGCCTCGGGCTGTACTGCGGCGGCGGCTGGCACGGCGTCCTGCCCCTGCGCGAACTGTCGCCGCCCGACGCCGCCCGCGTGAAGGCGTACCGCAGGCACGCCCGCGAGGGCACGCTCGCGCCCGTCCTGCTGTGGTGGGTGTCGTTCCTCGGCGGCTGGATGATCCTCGACGGCCACGACCGCGTGGTCACCGCCCTCGCGGAGGGCCGCACCCCGCAGTGCGTGGTGCTGACCCTGGTGTCCGACGAGGAGCAGTGGCGGCGCGGGGCGGAGAAGATGGCCGAGGGCCACCGGCGCCACCTGGAGCGGCTGGCGGCGCTGCCCGCGAACCCCGGACTCGAACGCCGACGGGCCGCGCTGGAAGAGGGCTGTGCCAACGCTCTGGCCGACCTGCCGTACGAACCGGCCCGGACCCGCTCCTGGCACCTCCCCGGCGGCGCCCCCGCCTGGGACGCCCTCGCCGCCCGGGTGATGTTTCAATTCCCGGGTGACTGACTACGACGTGCTGCGCGTCTTCTGCGCGGCCAACGGCGGATACGGCAACGAGCTGGGCGTCGTCCGCGACGGTTCGGTGCTGCCCGAGCGGAGCGACCGGCAGGCGTTCGCGGCGAAACTCGGCTTCAGCGAGACGGTGTTCGTCGACGACCCGGAGCGCGGGGTCGTCGACATCTACACGCCCACCCTGCGGCTGCCCTTCGCCGGTCACCCCTGCGTCGGCGCGGCCTGGCTGCTGGACGTCCCCGAACTGGTCACGCCGGCCGGCGTCGTCGGCGCCCGCCTGGACGGCGAGTTCAGCTGGATCGAGGCCCGGCCGGAGTGGGCGCCGCCGCGCACCCTGCGCCAGTACGCCACCGCCGCCGAGGTCGACGCGCTGCCCGTGCCGTCACCGGGCGAATGGGTTTACGCCTGGGCGTGGGAGGACGAGGCCGCCGGCCGGATCCGCGCCCGGGCCTTCCCCGGCCGGGACGACGGCATCGAGGAGGACGAGGCGACGGGCGCGGCGGCCCTGCTGCTCACGGACCGGCTGGGCCGCGCGCTCAACATCACCCAGGGCTCGGGATCCCAGATCCTCACGGCGCCCCAGCCGGGCGGCTGGATCGAGGTCGGGGGACGGGTCTACCTCGAGCGCTGAGCCGCCGTCGGCCCCGGAAGCCCACGCCGGAACCGCTCCGGCGGGACGAAGGGCCCCGCCACCGGATCCGCCGCCGGCCGCGCCGTGGGCCCCTCCGGTTTTGCCGACAGCCTGTCGGTAAATGCCTACGGCAGCGTGAGGATCTCCGCCCCCGTCTCGGTCACCACCAGCGTGTGCTCGAACTGCGCCGTCCGCTTGCGGTCCTTGGTCACCACGGTCCACCCGTCGTCCCACATGTCGTACTCGTGCGTGCCCAGCGTCAGCATCGGCTCGATGGTGAAGGTCATCCCGGGCTGCATGACCGTCGTGGCGTGCGGGCTGTCGTAGTGCGGGACGATCAGCCCGGAGTGGAAGGACGAGTTGATGCCGTGACCGGTGAAGTCCCGGACCACGCCGTACCCGAAGCGCTTGGCGTACGACTCGATGACCCGGCCGATGACGTTGATCTGCCGGCCCGGCTTGACCGCCTTGATCGCCCGGTTGAGGGACTCCCGGGTCCGCTCCACCAGCAGCCGCGACTCCTCGTCGACGTCACCGACCAGGTAGGTGGCGTTGTTGTCGCCGTGGACCCCGCCGATGTACGCCGTCACGTCCAGATTGACGATGTCGCCGTCCCTGAGGACCGTCGAGTCCGGGATGCCGTGGCAGATCACCTCGTTGACACTCGTGCACAGGGACTTGGGGAAACCGCGGTAGCCGAGCGTGGACGGGTAGGCGCCGTGGTCGCACATGTACTCGTGGGCGACCTTGTCCAGCTGGTCCGTGGTCACGCCCGGCGCGATGAGCTTCGCCGCCTCCTCCATGGCCCGCGCGGCGATGCGCCCGGCGACCCGCATCGCCTCGACGGTCTCGGGGGTCTGCACCTCCGGCCCGGTGTACGGCGTCGGCGCGGGCTTGCCGACGTACTCGGGGCGGCGGATGTTTCCGGGGACCGGACGGGTGGGAGACAGCTCCCCTGGTGCGAGCAGCGACTGGCCAGACATGCCAGCGAGTCTAACCAGCGGGCGTGGGGGAACATGTCGGTGGCGAGAGGAGCTGGTCATGGCCCTGTTCAAGAAGCGGACCGCCGGGAAGCCCGGCGAGTGGTACTACTGCCTGGAGCACAAGAAGGTCGAGGAGGGGCCCGAGTGCCCCGCCAAGGACCGGTTCGGGCCGTACACCACCCGCGCAGAGGCCGAACACGCGATGGAGTCCGCTCGCGAGCGCAACCTCCAGTGGGAGAACGACCCGCGCTGGCACGACGCCCCGTCGGGCGGGAGCACCGACGAGGACTGATCAGGCCTGTGCCGGTGCGGGTGTGCCGGTCGCGCGTCGCTGCCGCATCCGCACCGGGTGCTCGTTGGTCCGGGCGTCGTACGTCATCGGCTTCGGCAGGCACAGCGCCGGCAGCCCCACCGCGCCCGCGCACGGCAGCCCGCCCGACCAGACGGACGCCCGTACGCCCCACCATGCGGCACAACCGCCCGACCTGTCCGGCGGCCGGCCCGGCCGAGGACGACAGCAGCTCGATCCCGGCGAGCCGCCCGCGCAGCTCGTCCGGGATCGTCTGGTTCCCCATGGCACCCCGGAAGATCCTGGAGTGGGCGGGGCAGCCGCTTTTCGCCGGTGGGGAAGTCACCACGGGGAAGGCGGTGGTGCCGTCAGCGTCTCCGTCAGCCGTGCCAAGCGGTCCCGGAACCGACGGCGCCCCTTGGGGGAGGCCACCGCGTTCTCTCCCGCCGCCGCGCTGACCAGGTGCTGCACGCTGTCCAGGTCCAGCTCGGCCCCCTCCGGGACGGCCAGCGTCTCGTGTGCCATCGACTCCAGCTCACCCCCGCCCGCGCCCAGGGCCAGCACGGTCACCCCGGCCCGCCGGGCAGCGTGGACCCGTTCGAGCAGCGCCGCGGGCTCCCCCGGAGCCACCACGAGCAGGGTCTCGCCCCGCCGCGCCGCCTCGATCCGCCCGGGCCCGACCGCCAGGTGCGCCGGGTCCGAGGGGCGCGCGTCGTGCCGTACGAGGGTGGGGGCCAGCTCGGGCGTGCCGGACCAGGCGGCCTCGTCCACCAGGTGGGCCGCCAGGTGCCAGGGCTCGTACTCCGGGGTCCCCACCAGCAGCAGCCCGCCGCCGTGCGTCACCACCGATCCGCGCAGCACACCCCCGAACCGCCGCGTGGCTCCCAGCCACTCGGTCCCGGCGAGCACTTCGCGCAGCAGCGTGACCCGTACGGCGTCCATAAGGCCGCATACTGCCGTAATCGGTCACTGTCGACGTGCAGTTCACCCCGAATTCGCTCAACTCGGGGACAGTGGCCGGTCACTGGAGGTCCCCTTCGCCGATGGCGGGCGCCGGGAGTCGGCGCCGCAGGTGCCCGTGACGCGGCTCACCTGAGCCGGTGGGGCGGCGGTGGGGCAGCGGTGGCGGACGTAAAGTCGGCCCATGACCTCTACCGACAGTGCTGCACAGACCCCCGCGAAGGCTCCCGTCAAGGACCCCTGGGACCTGCCCGACGTCTCCGGGCTGGTCGTCGGCGTGCTCGGCGGCACCGGGCCGCAGGGCAAGGGCCTCGCCTACCGGCTCGCCAGGGCCGGCCAGAAGGTGATCATCGGCTCGCGGGCCGCCGAGCGCGCGCAGGCCGCCGCCGAGGAGCTCGGCCACGGCGTCGAGGGCGCCGGCAACGCCGAGACCGCGCGGCGCAGCGACATCGTGATCGTCGCCGTGCCCTGGGAAGGCCACGGCAAGACCCTGGAGTCGCTGCGCGAGGAACTGGCCGGCAAGCTCGTCGTGGACTGCGTCAACCCGCTCGGCTTCGACAAGAAGGGCGCCTACGCCCTGAAGCCGGAGGAGGGCAGCGCCGCCGAACAGGCCGCCGCGCTGCTGCCGGACTCGCGGGTCACGGCCGCCTTCCACCACCTGTCGGCGGTACTCCTCCAGGACCCCGAGACCGAGGAGATCGACACCGACGTGATGGTCCTCGGCGAGGAGCGGGCCGACGTGGAGACCGTCCAGGCGCTGGCCGGGCGCATCCCCGGCATGCGCGGCATCTTCGCCGGGCGGCTGCGCAACGCCCACCAGGTGGAGTCCCTGGTCGCGAACCTGATCTCGGTCAACCGCCGGTACAAGGCACACGCGGGGCTGCGCGTCACGGACGTCTGACCGCATGGGGGACACTGGTGCCCGAAGCAGTGTCCCCCGACAGGAGCCGACCGACATGCCCCGCCTCGCCCTCTGTGCCCTCATCGTCTGCGTGCTCGCCGCGGCCGCGGCGGTCGTGTCCTTCCTCCAGGGCAGCTGGCTGGGGATCGTCTGGGTGCTGATCGCCGGTCTGTCGTCCAACATGACCTGGTACTACCTGCGCCGGGGCAGGGCCGCCTACCAGAAGCGGTAGAGACTCCAGCCGTAGGACGCGTCGAACCCGGCGACGCCCAGCCCGCGCAGGATCGTGTCGATCACATCGAAGAAGGCGTTGTTGACCGACGGCACCCACAGCAGCGCGAACACGAACAGCAGGCCGAACGGCGCGAACGGCTCCACCTGGCGCTTGACGTTGTACGACAGCCAGGGCTCGAGCACGCCGTAGCCGTCCAGGCCGGGGACCGGCAGGAAGTTCAGGACCGCGGCCGTCACCTGGAGCAGTGCGAGGAAGGCCAGCGCGAACCGGAAGTCACTGGGCACCCCGTCCAGCGCGTCCAGCCAGAACGGCGCCGTGCACACCGCCGCGAACAGCACGTTCGTCAGCGGCCCCGCCGCCGATATCAGGCTGTGCCGCCACCGCCCCTTGATCCGGCCCCGTTCGATGAACACCGCGCCGCCCGGCAGCCCGATCCCGCCCATGATCACGAACAGCACCGGGAGCACGACGCTGAGCAGGGCGTGCGTGTACTTCAGCGGGTTCAGCGTCAGGTAGCCCTTGGCGCCGACCGTGATGTCCCCGCTGTGCAGGGCGGTACGCGCGTGCGCGTACTCGTGCAGGCACAGGGAGACGATCCAGGCGGCCGTCACGAACAGGAACACGGCGACGCCCGGCTGGTCGGCGAACCCCGTCCAGGTGGCCCATCCCGTGACCGCCATGACGGCCACGATCCCGACGAAGACGGGACTGATCCGGCGGTCGCTGTGGCGGCTGGTGGCTGTGGTCATGCGGGCGACTCCTGTGGGCCGGGGCTGCAACGGGTACGGTTCGGGGAGCCCGACCGTACCGGGCGCACGGGGAAAACGTCTCGCGGCCGGGTGCCGGTTCCTGGAGGGTGGGGGCATGGGACTCAGGTGTGTGCTGTACGAGAGCTGGCAGATGGAGTGCTGCGGCAGGCCGTTCTCGGTGGGGGACGCGGTGACCTGGCGAGTGATTCCCGTGGAGCCGGGGGACCTGCGGAAGTGGGCCTGGGACGAGGAGCGGTACGCCGGTCTGCTGAGGGTCGAGCACCACGGCGGCCGGGGGCCCGCGGCCACGGGCCGCGTCCGCGCGATCCACCTGGTCCACCAGGAGTACGCGGAGACCGCCCCGGGCTCGAGGAGCTTCGTACCGGTCCCCGGGAAGCGGTCGCTCGAACCCGTCGACAGCTGCCCCAAGTGGTTCGGACACGGCGCGCCCGTCCCCGGCCCGGGCCGCCGGAGCACGCGCAACACGGACGGCGTCCTCGTCACCCTGGACGTCGCCGACGCCCCGCCGCCCGAACCCCGTGACCGGCGGTGAGATCACCGGGGACAATAGGGCCCGTGCGCTATCGCATCCTCGGCACCACTCAGGCACTCCGTCCCGACGGCACGTCCGTTCCCGTGGGCGGAGCGCGGCTGCGTGCGCTGCTGACCGTGCTGGCGCTCAGACCCGGGCGGACCGTGCCGGTGAGCCTGCTGGTCGACGAGGTGTGGGACGGTGATCCGCCCGCCGACGCGACCGGCGCGGTCCAGGCGCTGGTGGGGCGGCTCAGGCGGGCACTCGGCACGGACGCCGTCGCCTCGGCCGACGGCGGCTACCGGCTCGCCGCCGCGCCCGACGACATCGACCTGCACCGCTTCGAACGCCTCACCGGCGAAGGGCTGCGCGCGCTGGCCGACGGCGACCCGGCCAAGGCGGCCGCGGTCCTCGACGATGCCCTCGCCCTCTGGCACGGCCCCGCCCTCGCCGACCTGCCCGACCGCACCGCCGGGGCCGCACGGTGCGAGACCCGCCGCCTGGACGCCCTGCGCGCCCGGCACACCGCCGCCCTCGCCCTCGGCCACGCCGGACAGGCGCTGCCCGGACTGACCGCCCTGTGCGACACCCACCCCCTGGACGAACCCCTCCAGACCCTGCGCCTGCGCGCCCTGCGCGACGCGGGCCGCACGGCGGAGGCACTGGCCGCCTACGAGGACGTACGACAGCTGCTGGCCGAGCGGCTCGGCTCCGATCCGGGGCCCGAACTGCGGGCACTGCACGCGGAGTTGCTCTGCCCGCAGTCCGCTCCCGGCGCGGTGCGGCACGCCGGGGCTCCCGTGTCACCGGGCAACCTGCCCACCCGCCTCACCTCCTTCGTCGGCCGGGAAGCCGACATCGAGGCCATCCGCGGGGACCTCGCGGCGGCCCGGCTGGTCACACTGCTCGGACCCGGTGGGTCCGGGAAGACCCGGCTGTCGCAGGAGGCCGCCGAAGCCGTACGGGACGCGTCCCGGGACGGGGTGTGGCTGGCCGAACTGGCGCCCGTCGACGACCCCGAGGCCGTACCGGAGGCCGTCCTCACCGCGATCGGCGCCCGCGAGACCGTGCTGCACGGCGCCGGCGCCGAGAGCATGCGGGCCGTCGCCGACCGGTACGACGACCCCGTCGAGCGGCTCGTCGAACACTGCGGCCGACGCCGGATGCTGATCGTCCTGGACAACTGCGAGCACGTGGTGGACGCGGCGGCCCGCCTGGTGGCACGACTGCTGGCACGCTGCCCGCAGGTGACGGTGCTGGCCACCAGCCGGGAACCGCTGGGCGTGCCGGGCGAGTTGGTGCGCCCGGTGGAGCCGCTGCCCGAGCCGGTCGCGCTGCGGCTGCTCGCCGACCGGGGGGCGGCGGCCCGGCCCGGTTTCCGTACCGAGGACGATCCGGAGGCGTGCGCCGAGATCTGCCGCCGCCTCGACGGCCTCCCCCTCGCCATCGAACTCGCCGCCGCCCGGCTCCGCATGCTGACGCCCCGTCAGATCGTCGACCGGCTCGACGACCGCTTCCGGCTGCTCACCTCCGGCAGCCGCACCGTGCTGCCCCGCCAGCAGACCCTGCGGGCCGTCGTCGACTGGTCCTGGGACCTGCTCGACGAACGTGAACGCGAGGTGCTGCGCGGCCTGTCGGTGTTCGCGGGCGGCTGCGACCTCGCCGCCGCCGAGGCCGTGTGCGGACCGGACGCCTTCGACGCGCTGGGCTCCCTGGTCGACAAGTCCCTCGTCGTCGCCGCCCCGGCACCCGACGGCGCGATGCGCTACCGGCTCCTGGAGACCGTCGCCGAGTACGCGGCCGAACGGCTCGACGAGGCGGGCCGGCGGGGGCAGGCCGAGCGCGCCCACCTGACGTACTTCCGTGAACTCGCCCGCACCACCGACGCGTTGCTGCGCGGCCCCGGCCAGCGCACCGCCGTCGAGCGGCTCCAGCTGGAGTACGAGAACCTGCGCACCGCCCTGCGCCGCGCCATCGCCGGGCAGGACGAGCAGGAGGCGCTCTGCCTGGTCCTCTCCCTGGTCTGGTACTGGCAGATGCACGACCTGCGCATCGAGGCCCGCAACCTGTGCCGCGAGGTCATGGCGCTCGGCCCCGACCCGTTCACCGAGCCCGTCCGCCGCGCCGCACCGGTGTGGCAGCGCTGCACGGACGCCCCGCCCCCGTACACCGGCGAACTGCTCGCCGAGGCCCGGCGCGGGCTGCACCTGGCCCATCTCGCCTGCCTGGACACCGAGCTGGACGCCTGGCAGACCCCCGAGGCCCAGGAGAAGCTGCGCGTCATCACCGAGGTGTACGAGCCCGGCATGCCGCAGACCTGCCGTCCGCCGGGCATGCTGTGGTTCTTCGCCGTGTTGCTGACCGGCGGCCTGGAACGCCTGCGCACCATCATCGACGCGTGCGTGCGCACCTCCCGGGAGACCCCGGGTTTCGAGTGGGAACTGGCCACCACCCTGCAGATGCGCGCCAACATGCTGGCCAACCGCAGTGAGTGGGCGGGCGAGGCGTTCCGGGACGCCGACGAGGCGCTGGAGATATTCCGGCGCCTCGGGGACGCCTGGGGCGCCGCCGAGGCGCTCGCCGCGCGCGGCGAGTCCCGGGAGCGCGGGGGCGAGTACGAGGCGGCCGCCGCCGACTTCCGGGCGGCCATCGAGCACGCCGACCGCCTCGGCGCCCGCGCCCAGGCGGCGGTGCTCGGCGTCCGTCTGGCCGCCGTGCTGCTCGAGACGGGCGAGCGCGAGCGCGGCGAGCGGATGCTCCGCGAGACCATCACCTGCCAGGACGGCAGCACCCATGAGGCGATGCCCATGGCCCGCCTCTCCCTCTCCGGCTGGCTCTCCGTCACCGAGCGCGTCCAGGAAGCCCGTGACCAGCTCCGGCTGCTGCGCCAGGACTTCAAGATCGCGCACTTCGTCGTCTTCGACGCCTTCATCCTCGGCCAGGAGGCCTGGGTGGACGCCGTCGACGGCCGCCCCGAGGACGCCCTGGACAAGATCCGGAAGGCGCTGGACCGCGCCGCCGACCCGCTGTCCCAGGCCATCGCCCCGCACCTGTCCCTGCTGTACCTGACCATCGCCGCGACGGCCCTCGCCGGGGCCGACGGCGGCGCCCGCGCGCGTGACGGCGCTCGCTGCCTGGGCGCCGCCGACGCGCTGCTGCCGCCCCATCACGTCGCGGCGACCATCGAGCGAGAGGTCCGCAAGCGCACCGAGGCGGCCCTGCGGGCCGTGCTCGGCGAGGAGGCGTACGACGCCGCGTACGCGGAAGGCGGTGGCCTCTCCCTCGCGGAGGCCACCGCCCTGATCTGACGCGCCCGACGGGCCCGCGTCAGCTCTTGGTGCGGAACTTGTGGACCGCGACCGGTGCCATCACCGCGGTGAGCCCCACCGACCAGATCAGCGTCACCCACAGGTCGTGCGCGACCGGGCCGCCCTCCATCAGGCCGCGCGCGGTGTCGGCCAGCGCGGACAGCGGGTTGTAGTCGGTGAAGTGCTGCAGCCAGCCCGGCATCGAGGCGGTCGGCGCGAAGATCGACGAGCCGAACTGCAGCGGCATCAGCACCAGGAAGCCCATGGCCTGCACGGACTGCGCGCTCTTCATGGTCACGCCGAGGGTGAGGAACACCCACATCAGGGCCGAGCCGAACAGCGCGGACAGGCCCACGGAGACGAGCATGCCGCCCCAGTGGTGGATGTCGTAGCCCACGAGGACGGCGACCACCATCAGCACCGCGGTCGCGAACAGCATCCGCATCAGCTCCACCGCGATCTTGGCGAAGAGGACGGAGCCGCGCCCGATCGGCAGGGACCGGAAGCGGTCCATGACACCGGAGTTGAAGTCCTGGTTGAAGCCGGTGCCCACGCCCTGGGCCATGTTCATGCCCATCATGGCCATCAGGCCGGGCACGACGTACTGGACGTACTGGTCCTGGCCGCCGCCCATGGCCTTGCCGATCGAGCCGCCGAAGACGTACACGAACAGCAGCGTGAAGATCACCGGGAACAGGACGGCGTCGAACATCGACTCCGGGTCCTGCCGGATCCACAGCAGGTTGCGGCGGATGAGCGCGCCCGTGTGGCGCAGGTGGGCGCGGGGCGAGATGGGGATGTCCGCCCTCGCGGCGGCGGGAGCGAGCGTGGCGGCGCTCATACGGCGACCTCCTGGCGGGCGTCGGCGGGCGTGGCGTCCTGCGGGGCACTGGCGCGGTGGCCGGTGAGGGACAGGAAGACCTCGTCCAGGCTGGGCAGTTCGGTGCTGATGGCGGCGATCGTGATGCCGCGCGCGGTGACCGCGCCGACCACGGCGGTCAGCTGCTCGTCGCTGAGGATCGGCACCAGCAGGGTGCCGGTGCCGGTGTCCACGGTGGTGGCGGCGAGGCCGGTGATGCCGAGCTCGTCGAGCATGCCGGCGAGCGGGCGCAGCTCCAGCGGGTCGACCGGCCGCACGCGCAGGGTGCGCCCGCCGACCTTGGCCTTCAGCTCCTCGATGCCGCCCTTGGCGATGACCTTGCCGCGGTCCACCACGGTCAGCTCGGAGGCCAGCTGCTCGGCCTCCTCCATGTACTGGGTGGTCAGCAGGACCGTGACGCCGTCGCCGACCATGGTCTTGACCTCGTCCCACACCTCGTTGCGGGTGCGCGGGTCCAGTCCGGTGGTCGGCTCGTCGAGGTAGAGCACGGCGGGCCGTCCGATCATCGAGGCGGCCAGGTCCAGCCGCCGCCGCATACCGCCGGAGTACGTCCCCGCGGGCCGCCGGGCGGCCTCCGTCAGCGAGAACCGCTCCAGCAGCGCGTCGGCCCGGGCGCGGGCCTCCCGCCGGGGCAGGTCGAGCAGCCGTCCGATCAGGTACAGGTTCTCCCAGCCCGGGAGTTTCTCGTCCACCGAGGCGTACTGCCCGGTCAGCCCTATCACCCGGCGCAGCTGCCGGGGCTGCCGTACGACGTCGTAGCCGGCGACGGTCGCCTGCCCGGCGTCGGGGGTCAGCAGTGTGGACAGGATCCGTACGAGGGTGGTCTTGCCGGCCCCGTTCGGCCCGAGCACCCCCATGACGGTGCCCTCGCGCACGTCCAGGTCCACACCGTCCAGCGCCTTCGTCTCGCCGTAGTGCTTGACCAGCCCCCGTACCCGCACCGCGTGGCTTGCGCCGTTGGGGTTGTTGTCGATTCGCGTCATGGGGATGACGGTGCCAGGCACGACCGACAAACCACCTACAGGCCACCGACAGCCACCGACGGACCCCCGACACCACCGACGAATCCCCGAGGACAACCGCAACCACCAATCGAGGAACCACGACGGCGGGCAACCACCTGCGCGAGAGCGGCGCCGGTTCAGGCGCACAGACAGGCGGCCCCGCTGACTGGGGGAAGATCAGCGGGGCCGCCCGTGGTGTTGCCGCAGTGGTCCAGTGGTGTTTCAGGAGGTCAGTGGACGGAGTGCTCCTCCAGCGGGAACGTTCCGCCGACGACGTCCTCCGCGAACGCCTTCGCCGCGTTGCCCATGACCTCACGCAGGTTCGCGTACTTCTTGACGAACTTCGGCACCCGACCGCTCGTCAGCCCGAGCATGTCGGTCCACACCAGCACCTGCGCGTCCGTCTCCGGCCCCGCGCCGATGCCGATGGTCGGAACGTGCAGCACCCGGGTCACCTCGGCCGCCAGCTCGGCCGGCACCAGCTCCAGCACCACCGCGAACGCCCCCGCGTCCTGCACGGCCTTGGCGTCCCGCAGCAGCTGCTGGGCCGCCTCCTCGCCGCGGCCCTGCACGCGGTAGCCCATGGCGTTGACGGACTGCGGGGTCAGGCCGATGTGGGCCATGACCGGGATGCCGGACTCCACCAGGAGGCGGATCTGCTCGTGCGAGCGCTCGCCGCCCTCCAGCTTCACGGCGCCTACGCCGGCCTCCTTCACCAGCCGGGTCGCCGAGCGCAGCGCCTGCACCGGGCCCTCCTGGTAGGAGCCGAAGGGCAGGTCGCCGACGATGAGGGCGCGGTTCGTGCCCCGTACGACGGCCGCCGACAGCATGGTCATCTCGTCGAGGGTGACGGGAACGGTCGTCTCGTACCCCAGGTGACAGTTGCCCGCGGAGTCGCCGACCAGGATGACCGGGATGCCGGCCTCGTCGAAGACGGACGCGGTCATCGCGTCGTAGGCGGTGAGCATGGGCCACTTCTCGCCGCGTTCCTTGGCGAGGGCGATGTCGCGGACGGTGATGCGGCGGGTGCCCTTGCCCCCGTACAGCGCCTTGCTGCCGTCGGGGGTGCTGTTGTGTGCAGGCTGGGCAGCCGAAAGCTGCGTCATTGCAACGGCTCCTAACGTCATCTCGAGGCGCCCTTACGGCGTCCCCGGACCGACTCCATGGTGGCACCTCGTGCCAGTCAGGGCCAGGGGGATCCCACGTGATCCCTCGCGCAGCACTTGAGTAAGGCATTTGTAAAGTAATTCAGATACGAGACGGTTCCGTATTGGAATGGCCCTAGGCTCGACCACATGACTACTCCTGCCGTCCCTGTCCCTCGGATACCGGAAGAGGTCCACCGGCGCCGCTGGGCGATCCTCGGCGTGCTGATGCTGAGCCTGCTGATCGTGGTGCTGGACAACTCGATCCTGAACGTGGCCATCAAGACGATCTCCACCCCGGCGCCGACCGGCCTGGGCGCCACCCAGAGCGAGATCGAGTGGGCGATCAACTCCTACACCCTCGTCTTCGCGGGCCTGCTGTTCACCGCCGGACTCATCGGCGACCGCCTCGGCCGCAAGAAGATCCTGCTCGGCGGGCTCGTGGTGTTCGGTGTCGGCTCGGCCCTGGCCGCCGAGTCCGGCTCGCCGGACCAGCTCATCGCCTACCGCGCCCTGATGGCCCTCGGTGCCGCCTTCGTCATGCCCGCCACCCTCGCCGTCCTGATGAACGTCTTCGAGCGCGAGGAGCAGCCCAAGGCCATCGGCATCTGGGCGGGCGGCGTCGGCCTCGCCATCGCCATCGGCCCGATCACCGGCGGCGCGCTGCTCGACCACTTCTGGTGGGGCTCGGTCTTCCTCATCAACGTGCCGATCGTGCTCCTCGCGCTCGCGCTCATGGTGTGGCTGGTGCCCGACTCCCGAGACCCGCACCCCGGCCGCCTCGACCCCGTCGGCGTCGTCCTGTCCGTGGTCGGCCTGGTCCTGCTCGTCTACGGCATCATCAAGGGCGGCGAGCTGGCCGACTTCACGGACGTCAAGGTGCTGTCGACCATCGCGGCCGGCCTCGCCGTCCTCACCGCCTTCGTCGTCTTCGAGAAGCGCAGCGACCACCCGTCCCTGGACGTCACGTACTTCAAGAACAAGGTGTTCTCGGCCGCCATGGCGGCCATCGCGCTGGTCTTCTTCGCGCTGATGGGCGTCACGTTCTTCTCGGTCTTCTACACCCAGAGCGTGCGCGGCTACTCGCCGCTGCAGTCCGGTCTGCTGATGCTGCCGCTGGCCGCCGCGCAGATGATCTTCGCGCCGCGCGCCCGGCTGGTCGTCGACCGGTTCGGCAACAAGGCCACCACCACCGCCGGTCTGGTCATCATCGCCGCGACGCTGGCCGCGTTCGCCACCTTCGAGGCCGACACGCCGATCTGGCTGCTGGAGGTCGTCTTCTTCCTCATGGGCACCGGCATGGCGCACATCATGACGCCGACCTCCGTCGTCATCATGCAGGCCCTGCCCCGCGAGAAGGCCGGCTCGGCCTCCGCTCTCAGCAACACCTTCCGCCAGGTCGGCGGCGCCCTCGGCATCGCCGTCCTCGGCTCGGTCCTGTCCGCCTCCTACCGCACCGGCATCGAGGACAAGCTCGGCCTGCTGCCGGCCGGTCTGCGGGACACCGCGGGCGAGTCCATCGAGGCCACCCTCGGCGTCGCCGAGAAACTCGGCCCCCAGGGCAAGCCCCTCGTCGACCCGGCCAACGACGCCTTCCTGCACGCCATGCACGTCACCGCGCTGTGCGGCACCGGCGTCGCGCTCATCGGCGCCGTCGTGGTGGTCCTCTTCCTGCCGGGCAAGCCGCCGGCGCGTCAGGCGGACAAGAGGGAACCCGAGTTGGTCGTGGCCGCCGAGTAACCGGCCAGGACGACCCGAACGGGGGAGGACGCAGGTCAGCGGGGGACGAGGCAGCTGCGCGACAATCGGCGCAGCGCAGGCGAAAGGACGGAAGACGTGAGCCTTGCCGAGACCCGGCCGCGGTCGTGCGGGCCCACCCGGGGCCGACCCCGCAGCGAGGCCGTGGAACAAGCCATCATCCAGGGTGTGATGAAGCTGCTCGAGGAGGGCGTTTCGCTGGCCGAACTCTCCATCGAGCGCATCGCCCGCACCGCGGGCGTCGGCAAGGCGACCATCTACCGCCGCTGGAGCGGCAAGGAGGAGCTGTTCGTCGACGTCATGCGCGCCGCCGAACCCCCCGATCCCGTCTTCCCCGGCACCTCGATGCGCGACGACCTGGTCGTCCTGCTGGAGTCGCTGCGCCAACGCGGCCTGGTCAGCCGTTCCTCGGCGATCCTGCACAGCGTGCACGCCCAGATGAAGAGCAGCCCGAGGATCTGGGCCGCCTACCACGCCAGCGTGATAACTCCCCGGCGCAACCTCGGACTGGAGGTCCTGCGCCGGGGACAGCTGAACGGCGAGCTTCGCCCGGACGTCGACCTCGAACTGGCCAACGACATGTTCGTCGGCCCCATGCTCATCCGCTCCGTCCTGCGTCCCGACGCCGATCTCCCCGAGGGACTCGCGGAGCAGATCGTCGACACGGTCCTCGAAGGCCTACGGCCCGTCAGCTCGCCGAAGCCCTAAGCGGAATGTGCGTGTTTCGTCACAGTGCGGGCTTCTGCGGGCCGTAACCGGAACTCCCGGCGCCGACTCGTTCGTCCTCGTGCCCGTACGGCCGTCATGGGACGGCGGGAACGAGGCCGATCATCCCCTAGGGTCGGAAGAGCACGGGGGAACGACGGTGTGTGCACGGCAGGCAGTGAGGCAGACGGTATGGCGCAGCAGGCGTACATGACGGAGACGGACAACGGCGGCTCGGGGCCCGAGCGCCGGGGACCCCGGCTTCGGCGCCTGGTGAAGCGGTTTCTCGGCGGCTGGCGCGGCGACCCGCGCATCTGGCGCCGGGGCATCGTCCTCGCCGTGCTCGCGCTGCTGCTCGCCCTGGTGATGCTGCTGCACTCGCGCATCCCCAACCGGGTGGGCAACCTCGGCAGCCTCACGGAGACCTTCCTGCCCTGGCTGGGGCTGGCCGTTCCGGTGCTGCTGGTCCTGGGGCTGGTACGCAGGTCGGCGACGGCGCTGATCGCGGTGCTGCTGCCGGCGATCGTGTGGCTGAACCTCTTCGGCGGGCTGCTCACCGACAAGTCGGGCGGCGGCGGCGACCTGGTGGTGGCCACGCACAACGTCAACGCCGACAACCCGGACCCGTCCGGCACCGCCCGGGACGTGGCCTCCTCCGGTGCGGACGTGCTGGCGCTGGAGGAACTGAAGGCGTCCGCCGTGCCGGTGTACGAGAAGGCGCTGGCGCCGACGTACAAATACCACTCGGTGCAGGGCACCGTCGGGCTGTGGAGCAAGTACCCGCTGAGCGGCTCCCGGGCCGTCGACATCAAGCTGGGCTGGACCCGCGCGATGCGCGCCACCGTGACCACGCCGGCCGGTCCGGTCGCGGTGTACGTCGCCCACCTGCCGTCGGTGCGGGTGAAGCTGGAGGCCGGGTTCACCGCCCGGCAGCGCGACAAGAGCGCCGACGCGCTGGGCGAGGCGATCGCCGACGAGACGGTCGAGCAGGTGGTGCTGCTCGGCGACCTGAACGGCACGATGAACGACCGCGCGCTCAACGCCGTCACTTCGCAGATGCGTTCGACGCAGGGAGCGGCGGGCAGCGGCTTCGGCTTCAGCTGGCCGGCGTCGTTCCCGATGGCCCGGATCGACCAGATCATGGTCAAGGACATCGAGCCGGAGAGCTCCTGGACGCTTCCGCGAACGGGCAGTGACCATCTGCCGGTGGCGGCGCGTGTGAGGGTCACCACATCGGCAACCGGGTCCTGACCGGCTGGAATACCGGCCCCGAGCGTGTTTGTTCCTTGCGTGAACATACTGTGGGTCTCGATCTCGAATCCCGATCTCGAGTCTCACGTCTGCACGGAACCGTCGCTCTGAAAGGTCCTCCCTCATGCCCCTGGCCCTACTCGCCCTTGCCGTGGGCGCCTTCGGCATCGGTACGACCGAGTTCGTGATGATGGGCCTGCTGCCCGACGTCGCGGACGACCTGCACATCTCCGTCCCGACCGCCGGCCACCTGGTCTCGGCGTACGCACTGGGCGTCGTCATCGGCGCCCCGCTGCTGGCCGCGGCCACCGCGCGGATGTCCCGCCGCACGGTGCTGATGGCCTTGATGGCCCTGTTCGTGGCGGGCAACGCCCTGTCGGCCTTCGCCCCCGGCTACGAGTCGCTGGTGGCCGCCCGCTTCCTGAGCGGTCTGCCGCACGGTGCCTTCTTCGGCGTCGGCGCGGTGGTCGCGACGACCATGGTGCCGCCGGAGCGCAAGGCCCGCTCCGTGTCGCTGATGTTCCTCGGCCTGACGGTGGCGAACATCGCCGGCGTCCCGGTCGCCACGTTGATGGGCCAGCACCTCGGCTGGCGCGCGACCTTCCTGGGCGTCAGCGCGATCGGCCTGGCGGCGACAGCGTCCCTGTTCGTGCTCGTCCCGCACGACCACACGCACGCCTCCCCCTCGACCGGCCTGCGGGGCGAACTGGCCGCCCTGCGCTCCCTGCCGGTCTGGCTGGCCCTCGGCACGACGGTGGCCGGCTTCGGCGCCCTGTTCTCCGCCTACAGCTACGTCACCCCGATGCTGACGGACTCCGCCGGCTTCGCCGAAGCCAACGTGACCCTGCTGCTCGCCCTGTTCGGCGTGGGCGCGACGGCCGGCAACCTCCTCGGCGGCCGCCTGGCCGACCACTCGATGCGCGGCACCCTCTTCGGCGGCCTCGGCTCCCTGGCGGCGGTCCTGCTGCTGTTCCCCGTTCTGATGGCGTCCGAGGGGAGCGCGGCCCTCGCGGTGGCCCTCCTCGGCATGGCGGCCTTCGTCACGGGCTCCCCGCTCCAGCTGATGGTCATGGAAAAGGCCTCCGCCGCCCCCTCCCTGGCCTCCTCGGCCAACCAGGCCGCGTTCAACCTGGCGAACGCCGGCGGGGCGTGGATCGGGGGCCTGGCTCTGGCCGCGGGCTTCGGCGTGACGTCTCCCGCCGTCGCGGGGGCGGGGCTGGCGGTGCTCGGTCTCGGCGTGGCCGGCGTGGCCCGCGCGGTGGACCGGCGGGACGTCCCGCGGGCCGGACGGGAGCGCGTGGTCGCCTCGCACCTGCCGGAGTACTCCGAGAGCTTCACCCACTGACCCGGACCGTGGGTACGACGTAGGGCGTGGGGTGTCGCACACCCCACGCCCTGCCGGTCGAACCGGATCAGTGGCGACGGTACGAGTCGACGTAGCCGTTCGCGGGCGTGCCCACGCCGGTCACGTCGTCGTAGCCCTTCACCGCGGACAGCGAGCTGTCCTTGCCGAGGCTGCGGACCGAGGTCAGCAGGCCGTCGGCGGCGTCGTAGCCGTTGGCGAAGTCCACGCGGGCCACCGCCAGGCCCTTGCCGGTCGGGTTGTCGGTCACGTCGTGGTAGACCTTCGACCCGTACTTGGCGTAGATCGCCGGGTTGGCGAAGCCGAGCGCCTTGCCGCCGCGCGCCTCCTGGGCCAGGGCCTGGACGGCCGCGATCACCGGCGCGGCCAGCGAGGTGCCGCCGATGCGGTACTCGCTGTACTGCTGCGACCCGTCCGGGAAGGTCTGGGTCTGGCCGACCTTGAAACCAGTGTTCGGGTCGGCGATCGCCGCGATGTCCGGGACGACGCGGTTGCCGGTGGCGCTGTTGGCCTTGGCGAGCGAGTCCGGGACGACACCCTTCTGGTAGAAGGGCTCGGCCACGGTCTTGCTGGTGCCGCCGCCCGCACCCGAGGTGAAGGCGCCCGGGAAGCCCGTCCAGCTCTTGCCGTCGGCCGACAGCGAGGCCTTCTCGGTGCCCCAGCCGGTCTCCCACAGGTACTTGTCGCCCTTGCCGACGGCCAGCGAGGTACCGCCGACCGCGGTCACCCAGGCCGAGTTGGCCGGGGTGTCGACCTGCTTCGTACCGGTGTTGGCGACCTCGTCGCCGTTGTCGCCGGAGGAGAAGTAGAAGCCGATGCCCTCGACCGCGCCGAACTGGAAGACCTGGTCGTAGGCGGCGGCCAGGTCCGGCGTCTGGTTGGCCTCGATGTCGCCCCAGGAGTTGGAGACGATGTCGGCCAGGTGGTTGTCGACGATCTTGCTGAGCGAGTCGAGCAGGTCGTCGTCGTAGCAGGAACCGGCGCCCACGTAGGTGACGTCGGCGTTCGGCGCGACCGCGTGCACGGCCTCGACGTCGAGGGTCTCCTCGCCGTACCAGCCGGCCGCCCCGCACTCCTCGGTCCTGGTGTACTTCTTGGGCAGCACCTGGTGCAGCTGACCGGTCTTCCACGCCGCGTCACCGTGCTTGTTCGCGTAGGTGGCCGCGTCGTAGGCGATGGTCGGCGAGGCGTAGGCGTCCGTGATGGCGATACGGACGCCCTTGCCGGTGTAGCTGCCGGCGCCGTAGGCGGCGCGCAGCTGCTTGCCGGTGTAGCCCTTGACCGCGTACGGGATCTTCGAGCCGTACGCGTCCGGCAGGGTGCTCGCGATGTTCGAGCCGTAGTACGAGGAGAACGGCCCGGAGTTCCTGAACACCGCGTCCGGCGGCGGCAGCTGGTCCTTGTGGCTCGCCTTGTGCGGGGCGTTGTCCAGGCCGGTGACGGTCAGGACGGCGCCGTGCAGGGCGTCCGGCACCGAGGCCGCCTTCGACGGCGCGTGGTACGTCTTGGATCCCTTGGTGTAGTTGTGCAGCTGGGTGCCGAACGCCTTCTCGGCGGCGGCCACGTCACCGGTGACGGTGAGGTAGTGCTGCGTGGCCCCGGTGACCTTCAGCCCGGCCGACTTCAGCCAGGACTTGACGGCGGCCACCTGGGCCTTGGTGGCCCCGTAACGGGCCTGCGCCTGCTTGGCGCTCAGGTACTTGCCGTACTGCGGCGAGCTCGGGTCGGACACCGCCTTGGCGTAGGCCGCGAGGCCGGACGCGTCGCGGCCCGCCAGGTAGACCCGGGCGGAGACCTGGGCGCTGTCGGAGGTGGCGCCCTTGTCCGCCTTGGCCGTGGCCCAGGCGGGCTTGGTGCCCGCGAGCGTGTCCCGGCCCGGGTTGTCCGCGGCGTGCGCCGCGGGTATGCCGAGCGCCAGCGCCCCGGCGAGCATGGGCAGTGTCGCTGCCAGGCTCACGGCGCGCAGGTTGGCGCGGTTGGATCTCATGTAACCCCCTGCGATGCGCTTCGTCATGGGAGGCGCATGTAGGCATGTGTGGTCGGTCATCGCTGATCCGCGCCGGGCCCGCGGCGGTTCGGCCCGTGGATCACACGATGGGGGCCACTCTTTCGATGAACCGTTCATGCCAGGGGAACGCAAAAGTCAAGAGACACCCAAGGAACAGTCATGCGAGGCGATTTGGGGCTTTCGTCCTTGCGGGCGTTCAAGTACGCGCTTGCGCCCCACGCTCCTTGAGCATGTCCGCCATCAGCCCGATCTCCGACTGCTGTGCGTCGGCCATGCCCTGCGCGAGCTTCTTCTCCACGCCGACGGTGCACTTCGCCGCGCACCCCTCGGCCATGTGGATGCCGCCCCTGTGATGGTCCGTCATCAACCGCAGGTAGAACACCTCGGCCTGCTTGCCGCTGAGGCCCTGAAGCTTCTTCAGCTCGGTGTTGGTCGCCATGCCCGGCATCAGCGCGCCGTCCTTGCCGGAGGCCATGTCACCCATGCCCATCCAGGTCATCGGCGGCTCGGCCGACACCTTGGGCAGCCCCCACAGGTCGAGCCAGCCCAGCAGCATGCCGCGCTGGTTGGCCTGCGTCTGCGCGATGTCGTAGGCAAGCCGCCGGACTTCCTCGTTCCTCGTGCGGTCGCGCACGATGTACGACATCTCGACGGCCTGCTGGTGATGGACCGCCATGTCCCGCGCGAACCCCGCGTCCGCGGACTCGCGCCCAGGGGTTTCCGTGCCGGTGTCCCCGTCCTCGGCGACCGCGTAGGTGATCGCGCCGGCCGCGACGAGCACCGCCGCCGCGGCCCCCGCGACCCAGCCGACGAGCCGCATCACTTCATCGTCCCGCCGGTGCACGAGGCGCCCGGCTCGGGGGTCTGCTCGCCCTGCACATAGGTGGCGAAGAACTTGTTCACCGCCGGGTCGTCGGCGCTCTTCACGGTCACCTGGTGGCCCCACGCCGAGAGGATCAGCGGAGCCGCCTGGTTCTCGTACGGGCTCATCAGCGTGTACGGCGTCTTCTTCACCTTGGCCGCGAGCGCGTCCACGTCCGCCTTCTTCGCCTCGGCGGTGTGCGTCACCCAGACCGCGCCGTGCTCCAGCGCGTGCACGGCGTTCTCGTCCTCGACGGGGGAGGTGTAGACGTTGCCGTTGCAGTTCAGCCACACCGGGTTGTGGTTGCCGCCCACCGGCGGGTGCATCGGGTACTTCACGGCCGTGGTGACGTGGTTCCGGGACAGCTTGCCGGACCAGGTCCGCACGCCGTCCTTGCCGGTCACGAAGTGCCCCGAGTCCCCGGAATCCTTCGCGTCGCCCGCCGCGTCCTTCGTGCCTTTGCCGTCCGTCTGCGCGTGCACGAGCACGACACCGCCGGTCACGAGACCGGCGACCACCACCACGCTCGCGACGATGACGAGCACCCGGTTGCGCCGCTCGCGCACCTGCTCGGCTCGCCGCATCTCCTCTATGCGCGCCTTGCGCGCCGCGCTGCCGCTGTTGTTGGCGGAACCCATGGGTGCTGTCCTTCTGGGGAAAGGGACGGGACGGGTGAGGCCCGCCGATCGTAATGGGGGGAAGGTTTCCCTCCGTAGGCAGGGCACGGGAAACGTGCGGGAACGATAATTTGAACGGCGGATGCGCATTACCTAGGCTGCCGGTATGCGTCTGCTGCGCTCCACCGACCTCGCCCTGCGGGTGCTCATGCGCCTCGCCGTCGCGGGCGAGGCCAGCCCCACGACCCGCGAGGTCGCGGGGGACATGGACGTGCCGTACACGCACCTGGCGAAGGTGGTCGCCGAGCTCCAGCACATGGGTCTGCTCGACGCCCGGCGCGGCCGGGGCGGCGGGCTCACGCTCACCGGCAAGGGCCGCGCGGCGTCGGTGGGCGCCGTGGTCCGCGCCTTCGAGGGCGACGGCGACGTGGTCGACTGCGAGGGCGCCACGCCCTGCCCCCTGAACTCCGCGTGCCGCCTGCGCGGCGCCCTGCGGCGGGCCCAGGAGGCGTTCTACGCCGCGCTGGACCCGCTCACGGTGGCGGACATGGTCACCGACCCCACCGGGCCGCTGCTGCTGCAGATCTCCCGGCCGTCCTGAGGGCTCAGCCCTGCGAGGCCAGCCACAGGTCCGGGCCGAACACCTCGTAGTGGATGCCGGCCGGGGCCACGCCCTTCTCGATCAGCTGGGCGCGGACGGCGCGCATGAAGGGGAGCGGGCCGCACAGGTACGCGCGCGTGCCCGAGGCGACCGGTACGGCCGTGAGGTCGACGAGCCCGGAGTGGGCGCCCGCGGGGGCGTCCTGCTCGTACCAGAGGTGCACCACCGCGTCCGGGAGCTTCGCCGCGTACGCCTCGTGATCGGCGCGCAGGGCGTGGTCGGCGGGGGAGCGGTCGCCGTGCACGACGGTGACCGGGGCCCGGTGGCCGGTCTCGGCGAGCCGGGCCAGCATCGCGACCATGGGGGTCACGCCGATGCCGGCGGAGGCGAGCAGCAGGGGCGTGTCCGTGGCGTCGTCCAGGATGAGGTCGCCGTACGGCTCGGACAGCGCGAGGACGTCGCCCTCGCGCACGTGCGCGTGGAGGTGGTTGGAGACCTCTCCGTCGGGGGTAGCGCCGCCGGCGGCGCCCCGCACCCGCTTCACGCTGAACTGGCGCAGGGTCCCGCCCGGCGTTCCGGAGAGGCTGTACTGGCGTATCTGCCGGGCGCCGTCGGGAAGCTCGACGCGGACGGAGACGTACTGTCCCGCGCGGAAGTCCCGCACCGGCCCGCCGTCGACCGGGCGCAGCCGGAAGGAGGCGACGTCGGCGGTCTCGGTGACCCGCTCGACGACCTCCCACTCCCGCCACCCGCGGCTGCCGCTCTCCTCGTACAGCCGCTTCTCGATGGCGACGAGCGCGTTCGCCATCAGCCAGTAGACCTCGTCCCAGGCGGCAGCGACCTCGGGCGTGACGGCCTCGCCGAGGACGTCGGCGATGGCGGCGAAGAGGTGCTCGTGGACGACCGTGTACTGCTCGGGCGTGACGCCGAGCGAGGCGTGCTTGTGGGCGATGCGGGCCAGCATCGCGTCCGGCCGCCGGTCCGGGTGCTCCACGAGGTGCGTGGCGAAGGCGGCGATGGAACCGGCGAGGGCCTGGCGCTGGGTGCCGGCGGCCTGGTTGCCGCGGTTGAACAGGTCGCGCAGCAGCTCGGGGTGGGCGGCGAAGAGCCCGGCGTAGAAACGCTCGGTGATCTCGCCGATGGCGGCGCCGACGGCGGGGAGCGTGGCGCGGACGGTGGCTGCGGACTGCTCGGAGAGCATCGGGACTCCTCGGGGCTCGACGGACCGGCACGGACGGGTGCGGCCGACCGCTGGACGGGTGCTGATCGGCGCTGCTCAGCACGGTATTTAAACTTGCATCCTGGATGCAAATTAAATGGGGGTGGTGTCGCTCACGGCCGAAGCGGACCGGCCATTACGGATGTCGGTCCGAGCAGGCAAGATGGGCTGAGAGCAGTACACCTGCCGTACGCGAGGCGTTCAGGCCGTGGACGGTCGGGCGATCAAGGTCCGCAACGCGCATGAAATGGTGTTGTGGTGGGATGCTCAGGTGCCCGACCGCCTCCGGTGGTACCGGAGACAGGCGGCCTGACCAGCAAGGATGGGGAAGCGGAAGATGGACAAGCAGCAGGAGTTCGTGCTCCGGACCTTGGAGGAGCGCGACATCCGGTTCGTACGGCTGTGGTTCACGGACGTGCTGGGCTTCCTCAAGTCCGTGGCCGTGGCCCCCGCCGAACTCGAACAGGCATTTGATGAGGGCATCGGCTTCGACGGCTCCGCCATCGAGGGCTTCGCCCGGGTCTACGAGTCCGACATGATCGCCAAGCCGGACCCCTCCACCTTCCAGGTCCTGCCCTGGCGCGCCGAGGCCCCCGGCACGGCCCGCATGTTCTGCGACATCCTGATGCCGGACGGCTCACCGTCCTTCGCCGACCCGCGGTACGTGCTCAAGCGCGCCCTGGCCCGGACCTCCGACCTGGGCTTCACCTTCTACACGCACCCCGAGATCGAGTTCTTCCTGCTGAAGGACCGCCCGCTCGACGGCTCGCGCCCGACCCCGGCCGACAACTCGGGCTACTTCGACCACACCCCGCAGAACATCGGCATGGACTTCCGCCGCCAGGCGATCACCATGCTGGAGTCGATGGGCATCTCGGTGGAGTTCTCCCACCACGAGGGCGCCCCCGGGCAGCAGGAGATCGACCTGCGCTACGCCGACGCCCTCTCGACGGCGGACAACATCATGACGTTCCGCCTGGTCATGAAGCAGGTGGCGCTGGAGCAGGGCGTCCAGGCGACGTTCATGCCGAAGCCGTTCTCCGAGCACCCCGGCTCGGGCATGCACACGCATCTCTCGCTCTTCGAGGGCGACCGCAACGCGTTCTACGAGTCCGGCGCGGAGTACCAGCTCTCCAAGGTCGGCCGCTCCTTCATCGCGGGCCTGCTCAAGCACGCGGCGGAAATCTCAGCGGTCACCAACCAGTGGGTCAACTCCTACAAGCGCATCTGGGGCGGCTCCGAGCGCACCGCGGGCGCCGGCGGCGAGGCCCCCTCCTACATCTGCTGGGGCCACAACAACCGCTCGGCCCTGGTCCGCGTCCCGATGTACAAGCCCGGCAAGACCGGCTCCGCGCGCGTGGAGGTCCGCTCCCTGGACTCCGGCGCCAACCCGTACCTCGCCTACGCCGTCCTCCTGGCCGCCGGCCTCAAGGGCATCGAGGAGGGCTACGAACTCCCGCCCGGCGCCGAGGACGACGTCTGGGCCCTCTCCAACGCCGAGCGCCGCGCGATGGGCATCGAGCCCCTCCCGCAGAACCTCGGTGAGGCCCTGACCCTCATGGAGGGCAGCGACCTGCTCGCCGAGACCCTCGGCGAGCACGTCTTCGACTTCTTCCTCCGCAACAAGCGGCAGGAGTGGGAGGAGTACCGCTCCGAGGTCACGGCGTTCGAGCTGCGGAAGAACCTGCCGGTGCTGTAGGCGGCAGGTCAGAGGTGGTTCCCCGTCGATTCGGCGGATGGGGCCGACGGTCGCGGACCGTCGGCCCCATCGCGTCTCACTGACCCTGGGCCGTCTCTGGGCCGTCCGGCGTCGGATCGGTGCCCTCGTACAGGCCGTCCACGGCTTTCCGGGCCCGCGCGTCGCTACTCGGCATGAGGTGCGTGTAGACCCGGCCATGTCTCCTCGTGGGCTGTTGCAGTCCTGACGGGGCGCTGACCAGTGGTCCTGCAGGCGGCGCCACTGATTCTCAGGGGTCGTGGGGGCGGGGTCCGGACAATGGTCCGGCCCAAGCTTCGCTCTGATCCCTGGGGGCCAGTTCTGCGGCTGCCGGTCGGATGTGGTGCGGGTGGGGGCTGCGTCATCCCGCCTGCCATCGACCCAGGCAGAGCTGAGCAGACACGGACCCTGGCGTCCAGGTCGTTCGTACAGTGGCGCGCTCCACCTGGACGCCAGGACCCGCGCCCGCTCCACATACGTGTGGGTCGACGGCAGACGGGATGACAGCGGGGCAGGCTGTGGCTGGGGTGCGTGTCCCTCGCGTGCCCGATCCGTCGGGAAGCTCGGAGGAAACCACGGAGAGTCACAGCAAGGCTCCGACCCAGGTCAGCGAAGGCACAGGCCCTCGGACCATGGCAGCTCCCGCCCAAAGTCTCTCCATGCCGACCTTTGCTGTCAGGCGCACGGACCGTAATCGCGGAAGCGCGCCCCGGCCCCATTGACACCAGGATTTGAACACGTTCAAGATGATGTTCGCCGCTTCCTTGAGGCGTCGCTCCCGGGCATGTGCGAGACACGAGAGGCAGGGCCGTATGGCTGCCAACCAGCATCAGCGGATACGACGTGCATTCATGGGCGCTGCGTTGGGATGTGCGGTGACATTCCTGTTGGCCTCCTGTTCCGTCTACCCGGTCGAGGTCAACACCGTTGATCAGCTGACGGGCGTGTGGTCGGACTGGACCGGGGCGACAGTTGAGTTCAAGGACGACGGCACGTTCACGGCCAAGGGCTTGGACAAGGCGGACGTCGTCGGCTGGGGGTGCTCCGGGTTCGCCGACCGGCAACATGGAACCTGGTCTCCCTCCGGAACGTATGGCACGGTCACCTTCGACGGCGTGGACTGCGAGGACATGAAATTGGCCTTCTACGGCTCCCCGGATTCCTTCATCGCCTGCTTCACTCGGGACGTGACTTCCGGGGGGTGCACGCACGAATTCAGCCGGGAGGAAGGCTGATCCGAGTGGTCTGGCCGCGCACCGACTACATGATCGCCACGTCCTCGGGACATGTGCGGGATGACTCGTCAGCCGAGTGAGTGTCCAACTGCGTGACAACGCCGACGAACAGCGGCGAACAACCGCGGACGTCTGCGGACCGTCGCAGCAGGTGAGAGAAATACCAGCACGAGGTCAAGCGCCCACGGGTTCGTTCGGGACGAAGAGGTCATTGCCCCAATGACTCACCACCACGGTTCCCGCCGCCGCGGCTTGCCCTGACGGACGTCACCGAACAGCGTGGCTGAGACCGGTGGGGGTGCAGCGAGACATACGCGCGCCTGATCGGTCTACGCACCCGCCATCGTGGCTGACTGTCGTCGGCTGAGGTTCGTGCCACAGCCGTGCCAGATGCAGAGGTCAGTCACGGTCAACGAGGGTGTACTGCGGTTGAGTTCGCGGCCACGGTGCCAGGTGCCGAAGCCCCAGGTCAGTGGCCTCGCTCCGCGGCATCCCACCCAGCGAGTGCGGCAGTGGCACGTCCTCGGTCTGCCTGCACGCGCGGTGCAGATCCCCGTACCCCGGGCGCCGGGCGAGGGCGCACTCGGGGGACAGTGCCGCCACGGCGGCGGTCGGTTCGCTCATGGCCCGGTCGCCTGGTGACTGCGCATCTCCACGTTGAGGTCGGAGACCTTGCTCAGGTTTCCGTCCTTGCGCGCGGCTTCCCGTTCCCGGCCCAGCGCGCCGCATACGTCGCATCCTGCTACGGGCGCGGGTGAGCCTACCGCCGAGCGGTCCGGTGTACTGAGCTCACGGACACCTGGGTACCCACGGCGGCATGGTGGAGATCCTGGTGGGGACGTGCTCGTGGACGGACCGGGCGCTGGTGACGAGCGGGTGGTATCCGCGGGGGCGGCGCGACGCGGAGGGGCGGCTGCGGTACTACGCCGAGCGGTTCCCCGTGGTCGAGGCGGACTCGGCCTACTACGCCCTGCCGAGCGCGCGGAACAGCCGGCTGTGGGTGGAGCGGACCCCGGACGGCTTCGTGTTCGACGTCAAGGCGTTCTCCCTGCTGACGGGACACCCGACGCGGCCGGCCGCGCTGCCCGCCGACTTACGGCCGGCCCTGACCGGCCGGCGGACCGCTGACACCGACCCGGGGTTGCTCGACGAGGTGTGGTCACGCTACGCCGAGGCGCTGGAGCCGCTCAGACGGGCGGGGCGGCTGGGCACCCTGCTGTTCCAGTTCCCGCCGTCGCTCACCCCCGGCCCGGAGGCGGAGGCGTTCCTGACCCGGTGCCGGGAACGGGCCCGCGGGTGGCCCTTCGCCGTGGAGTTCCGGCATCCCGGCTGGTGGGAGCCCATCCGCGAGCCGTCGACCGCGGCGCTGCTCACCGACCTGGACGCCACCGCCGTGGCCGTCGACACCGCGCGGGGCCTGCCCACCTCGATGCCACCGGTCACGCCGGTGACGGCACGGCGGCTCGCCGTCGTCCGCTTCCACGGGCGCAGCCCGCATTGGGGCACCGGGTCCAAGGAGGACCGCTTCCGGCACACCTACAGCGAGCGGGAACTGGCCGAGTGGCTGCCCCGCATCCGCGCACTGGGCGACCGCACCGACCGCGTCCACGTCCTGTTCAACAACTGCTGTGCCGACGCGGCGGTCAACGCGGCGCAGACCATGCGCGGTCTGCTGGCCGCAACGGTGCCCCACCAGTCGCGCGGGGCGGCCGACGCTACCGCTGTCGCCGGGCCAGCTCGGCAAGCACCTGGTGGAGCGGCTCGGTGGCCCTCTTCCGGTACTCCTGGACCGACCAGCCGTTGCCGTCGGGGTCTTTGAAATACATGAACGTCGCCCCGTCCTGCGGTGCGAACTGCTGCGGCTCGGTGACCTCAAGGCCACGCGCGGTCAGCTCCTCGTACGCCGCCTTGGCGTCGGTGACGCACAGCTGCAGCCCGTGGTACGTCCCCGGCCGCGGGGTCCCCGTCGGCACCTGGAGGCCGTCGACCAGCGCGATGGAGCACCCGGAGCCGGGATGGAACGACTCCCTTGTCGGCCGTACGGATCTCGGACCGTCGGCGGTCCGGCGGAACCGCTCGCCCTCACCGAAGCGGAAATCCGTGCGCGCCGCCACCGAAAAGACGAAGCGGAACTCAGCCGACCGCCCTGGAGCCGCCGCCGGGGACTCCGGTTAGGCTCTGGCCAGTACGACCTTGATCCGAGGGAGGCCGGGATGGCGGGGCCGGGGCGCAGGAGCAGTACCTTCACGCGGCTGCTGCGGCACGGCTTCACCGACCCGTCGGCCGCCGAGCGGTTGCTGGACAGGGCCGAGCTGGCGCCGGTCCGCGATGATCCGGTGCTGCTGGAAGCGCTGGGGGCGACCGCTGACCCGGACCTCGCGCTGCTCGGGCTCGTGCGGCTGCTGGAGGCCCAGCCGCAGGGCGCGGCGCGGCGGGAGCTGCTGGACACGGTGATAGCGGCCAAGCCGCTGCGCGACCGGCTGCTGGGGGTGCTGGGCGCCTCCGCCGCACTGGCCGATCACCTCGCCCGGCATCCGCGTGACTGGGAGGCGCTGGTCACGTACGAGCCCCGGGACCTGCACCCGGGGGTGGAGGAGTTCGAGCGGGGGCTGGCCGAGGTCACCGATCCCGTGTCCCTGCGCGTCGCCTACCGCCGCTGTCTGCTGTCCATCGCCGCCCGGGACGTGTGCGGCACCACGGACGTCGCCGAGACCGCCGCCGAGCTCGCCGACCTGGCCACCGCCACCCTGCGGGCCGCTCTCGGCCTCGCGCAGGCCGCCGCGCCCGACGACGCCGCCGCGTGCCGGCTCGCGGTGATCGCGATGGGCAAGTGCGGGGGCCACGAGCTGAACTACGTCTCCGACGTGGACGTCATCTTCGTGGGCGAGGCCGCCGACGGTGCCGACGAGGGCAAGGCGCTGAAGTCCGCCACCCGGCTCGCCTCGCACATGATGCGGATCTGCTCCGAGACGACCGTCGAGGGGTCGATCTGGCCCGTGGACGCCAATCTGCGGCCGGAAGGCAGGAACGGTCCGCTGGTGCGGACGCTGAGCAGCCATCTCGCCTACTACCAGCGCTGGGCCAAAACCTGGGAGTTCCAGGCCCTGCTCAAGGCCCGCCCGGTCGCCGGGGACACCGAGCTGGGGGAGGAGTACGTCGCCGCGCTCGAACCCCTGGTCTGGAAGGCCGCCGAACGCGAGAACTTCGTCGCCGACGTGCAGAAGATGCGCCGGCGGGTCGTCGAGAACATCCCCGTCGCCGAGGTCGAGCGCGAGCTGAAGCTCGGCCCCGGTGGCCTCAGGGACGTGGAGTTCGCCGTGCAGCTGCTGCAGCTGGTGCACGGCCGCACCGACCCCTCGTTGCGCAGCGGCACCACCCTCGACGCCCTCCAGGCCCTGACCGCCGGCGGCTACGTGGGCCGCGCCGACGGCGTCCAGCTCGACGAGGCCTACCGCTTCCTGCGCTCCATGGAGCACCGCATCCAGCTCTACCGGCTGCGCCGCACCCACCTGGTCCCCGAGGACGAGGCCGACCTGCGCCGCCTGGGCCGCTCGCTCGGCCTGCGGGCCGACCCGGTGGCCGAGCTGACCCGCGAGTGGAAGCGGCACGCCGCCGTCGTACGCCGTCTGCACGAGAAGATCTTCTACCGGCCCCTGCTCGACGCCGTCGCCCAACTCGCCCCCGGCGAGGCTCGGTTGAGCCCGGAGGCGGCCCGCGAACGCCTGGTCGCCCTCGGCTACGCCGACCCCGCCGCCGCCCTGCGCCACCTGGAGGCCCTCGCCTCCGGCGTCACCCGCAAGGCCGCCATCCAGCGCACCCTGCTGCCCGTCCTGCTCGGCTGGTTCGCCGACTCCGCCGACCCGGACGCGGGCCTGCTCAACTTCCGGAAGGTCTCCGACGCGCTCGGCAAGACCCCCTGGTACCTGCGGCTGCTCAGGGACGAGGGCGCGGCGGCGGAGAACCTCGCCCGCGTCCTGTCGGCCGGCCGCCTCGCCCCCGACCTGCTGATGCGCGCCCCCGAGGCCGTCGCCCTGCTCGGCGACGGCGACGGCGGCGGCCTGGAGCCACGCGGACGCGCCCACCTGGAGCAGGAGATCCTCGCCGCCGCGAGCCGCGCCGAGAACGCCGCCCAGGGCGTCACCGCGGCCCGTGGCGTCCGCCGCCGCGAGCTGTTCCGTACGGCCGCCGCGGACATCGTCGACTCCTACGGCACCGAGTCGAACCCGGCCGAGCCCGACCAGGGAGCCCTGGTGGACCGGGTCGGCGGCGCCGTCTCCGACCTCACGGCCGCCACCCTCGCCGGCGCCCTGCGCGCGGTGGTCCGCGAGGGCTGGGGCGACACCCTGCCCACCCGTTTCGCGATCATCGGCATGGGCCGCTTCGGCGGCCACGAGCTGGGCTACGGCTCGGACGCCGACGTCCTCTTCGTCCACGAACCGCAGGACGGCGTGGACGAACGGGAGGCCTCCGAGGCCGCCAACAAGGTCGTCGCCGAGATGCGCCGCCTGCTCCAGCTCCCCAGCGCCGACCCGCCCCTGCTCATCGACGCCGACCTGCGCCCGGAGGGCAAGTCCGGACCCCTCGTGAGGACGCTGAAGTCGTACGAGGCGTACTACCGCCGCTGGTCCCTGGTCTGGGAGTCGCACGCGCTGCTGCGGGCCGAGCCGGTCGCCGGGGACGAGGACCTGGCCCGCCGCTTCATCGAACTGATCGACCCGCTGCGCTACCCGGGGCGGGGCCTCGGCGACGGCGCCGTGCGCGAGATCCGCCGTCTGAAGGCCCGCATGGAGTCCGAGCGCCTCCCGCGCGGCGCCGACCCCAGGCTGCACACCAAGCTCGGGCCCGGAGGCCTGTCCGACGTCGAGTGGACGGTGCAGCTGCTGCAGCTGCGGCACGGCCGCCGGGAGCCCGGCCTGCGCACCACCCGTACCCGCGAGGCCCTCGCCGCCGCCCGCGAGGCCGGCCTCATCTCCGCCGAGGACGCCGCGACCCTCGACGAGGCCTGGGTCCTCGCCACCCGCGTCCGCAACGCCGTCATGCTGGTCCGCGGCCGGGCCGGCGACACCTTCCCCTCCGACGCCCGCGAGCTCGCCGCCGTCGGCCGCTACCTGGGCTACGGCACGGGCCACGCCGGCGACATGCTCGACGCCTACCGCCGCACGACACGCAGGGCGCGGGGCGTCGTGGAGGAGCTGTTCTACGAGGGCTGAACGCCGGCGTTCACGCCTCGCCGGGCAGCGGGGCGCCGACCGTCCCCCGGGCCGGGGCCACCCGCGGCAGGGCGTGCGGCAGGGCCCCGAACCACAGCCGGGCCACCGTGAAGCCGAAGGCCAGGCACAGGACACCGCCGACCGCGTCGAGCCAGAAGTGGTTCGCGGTGGCCACGATCACCACCAGCGTCGCCGCCGGGTACACGAGCCCCAGCACCCGCACCCACGGCACGCTCGCCAGCGCGAAGACCGTCAGCCCGCACCACAGGGACCAGCCGATGTGCATCGACGGCATCGCCGCGTACTGGTTCGACATGTGCTTCAGGTCGCCGGAGGCCATCGACCCCCAGGTCCGGTGCACCATTACCGTGTCCACGAAGTGCCCGCCGCGCATCAGCCGCGGCGGGGCGAGCGGGAACAGGTAGTAACCGACCAGGGCCACGCCCGTCGTCGCGAACAGCACCATCCGGGTCGCCGCGTACCGGCCGGGATGGCCGCGGTACAGCCACACCAGCACGCCCAGCGTCACCACGAAGTGCAGCGTCGCGTAGTAGTAGTTCATGCCCACGATCAGCCATGTCGCCGCGTTCACGGCGTGGTTGACCGACTCCTCGACGGCGATTCCGGCGTGGTGCTCGACCCGCCAGATCCAGTCGGCGTTGCGCAGCGCCTGACCCCGCTGCTCCGGGACCGCGTTGCGGATCAGCGAGTACGTCCAGTAACTGACCGCGATGAGCAGGATCTCGAACCACAGCCGGGGCCGGCGCGGAGTGCGCAGCCGGCCCAGGACCCGAGGTCCCCGTTCGTCCGTGACAGAGTGCGGAACGGCCATCCGCTCGCGACCTTCCGGCTCTGTCACGGTCGAGTCACTCATGGGTACAGAGTCTGCCAGAAAAGCCTTCAGGCCCCGATCATCCCCTGGTCGGGTTCCGGTCGCACGTTCTGCACCCCGGGGTGACGGGCCCCGGTGCCCCGGCAGGCAGCGTGTGCCCTCAAGGAGCGGCGTCCGGTGCGGCGAGTGGGGGCACCTCCCACGCCCTTGAGGCAGTGGGGGAGCGTGCCGGGCGTCGCGACGGGGCGAACGCCGCCTGGCGGGGTACTAGGGACGATTCCGGTCCCCGGGGGCCGAAGCGGTCGAGCCCCGCACCACCAGCTCCGGCATGAACACGAACTCGCTGTGCGGGGCGGGCGTCCCGCCGATCTCCTCGAGCAGGGTCCGCACCGCCGCCTGGCCCATCGCCGGGACCGGCTTGCGGATGGTGGTCAGCGGCGGGTCGGTGAACGCGATCAGCGGGGAGTCGTCGAAGCCGACCACGGAGACGTCCCGGGGGACCTCCAGGCCGAGCTGCCGGGCGGCCCGTATCGCGCCCAGGGCCATCATGTCGCTGGCGCAGACCACCGCCGTGCAGTTCCGCTCGATCAGCGCCGTGGCGGCGGCCTGGCCGCCCTCCAGGGTGTAGAGCGAGTGCTGCACGAGCTGCGCCTCGATCGTCTCCGTGCCCAGGCCCAGCTGGTCCTGCATGGCGCGCACGAAGCCCTCGATCTTGCGCTGCACCGGGACGAACCGTTTCGGGCCGAGCGCCAGGCCGATCCGGGTGTGCCCCAGCGAGATCAGATGGGTCACCGCCAGCGTCATCGCCGCCCGGTCGTCGGGGGAGATGAACGGCGCCTGCACCTTCGGCGAGAAGCCGTCGACCAGCACGTACGGCACGCCCTGCGCCCGCAGCCGCTCGTAGCGCTCCATGTCGGCGGTGGTGTCGGCGTGCAGCCCGGAGACGTAGATGATGCCGGCGACCCCGCGGTCGACGAGCATCTCGGTCAGCTCGTCCTCCGTCGACCCGCCCGGGGTCTGCGTGGCCAGCACCGGGGTGTAGCCCTGCCGGGTCAGCGCCTGGCCGATGACCTGGGCGAGGGCGGGGAATATCGGGTTCTCCAGCTCGGGGGTGATCAGGCCGACCAGCCCCTCGCTGCGCTGCCGCAGCCGTACCGGACGCTCGTAGCCGAGCACGTCCAGCGCGGCGAGCACGGACTGGCGGGTGGTGGCGGCGACGCCCGGCTTCCCGTTGAGGACGCGGCTGACGGTCGCTTCGCTCACCCCCGCCTGCGCAGCGATGTCCGCAAGCCGTGTGGTCACAGGGGTGGACTGTACCGGCCGGGAATCGCCTTGCCCACCGATCGGACGCCGTGCACGGGCGGTCGGACGGCCCGCTGCCGGTTGCTGCGTCATCGCGCTCCCTCGTCCTTCTGGTCGGCCTGGAATGGCAAGAGCTTGCAGAGTCTTGCACAAGTGTCTCTCTGCCCGCCCAGCGGGCCCGCAACAGGGTTGCGAGCGGGTCGAGGACAGGTCACGACAGGGTAACCCCCGGGTCCCCTTGCACTTTTTTGCTGCAAGGTCTTTCGCAACGCTTACATCGCTGTTACGTTCCCAGTCGCCCGGCCGCCGCAACGGCGCAGTCGGCAAGACGGCAGGGGCGGCGGACGGGACCGCCCCCTGCACCACTCGGGCTTTAACCCTCAAGGAGAACTCATGCGGCGTGGCATAGCGGCCTCCGCGCTGGTGGCGTCCCTCGCCCTCACGGCGACGGCGTGCGGCGGGAGCGACAGCAAGTCGGACGGTCCGGTGACCATCACCTGGTGGGACACCTCCAACGCCACCAATGAGGCACCGACGTACCAGGCCCTGGTCGAGCAGTTCGAGGCCGCCAACAAGAACATCAAGGTCAAGTACGTCAACGTCCCCTTCGACCAGGCGCGGAACAAGTTCGACACCGCCGCCGGTTCCAAGGGCGCCCCGGACATCCTGCGCTCCGAGGTCGGCTGGACCCCCGCCTTCGCCAAGAAGGGCTTCTTCCTGCCGCTGGACGGCACCGAGGCCCTCGCGGACAAGGACAAGTTCAAGCCCAACCTGATCACCCAGACGCAGTACGAGGGCAAGACCTACGGCGTGCCGCTGGTCACCGACACCCTGGCGCTCGTCTACAACAAGGCCCTGTTCAAGAAGGCCGGCATCACCGAGGCCCCCAAGACCTGGGACGAGCTGAAGTCCGACGCCGCCAGGATCAAGGACAAGGCCAAGGCCGACGGCTACTGGGGCTCCACCGCGGCCTACTACGCGCAGACCTTCCTCTACGGCGAGGACACCGACACCGTCGACGCCTCCGCCAAGAAGATCACGGTCGACTCCGCCGCCGCCAAGAAGGCCTACGGCACCTGGCTGAGCCTGTTCTCCGGCAAGGGCCTGCACAAGGCCGACACCACTGCCGACGCCTACGCCCACATCCAGGACGCGTTCGTCAACGGCAAGGTCGCCGCGATCATCCAGGGTCCCTGGGAGATCACGAACTTCTACAAGGGCAGCGCCTTCAAGGACAAGTCCAACCTCGGCATCACCACCGTCCCGGCCGGCTCCACCGGCAAGGCGGGCGCCCCCACCGGCGGCCACAACCTCTCCGTCTACGCCGGCTCGGACAAGGCCCACCAGGAAGCGGCCCTGAAGTTCGTCAACTTCATGACCTCGGCGAAGTCCCAGGAGACCATCGCCCTGAAGAACTCCACGCTGCCCACCCGCGACGACGCCTACACCGCCCAGGTCAAGGCCGACCCGGGCATCGCCGGCTACCAGGGTGTCCTCTCCGCCGCCCAGCCGCGCCCGGCGCTGCCCGAGTACAGCTCCCTGTGGGGCCCGCTCGACACCGAACTGCCGAAGATCGCCGGTGGCAAGGAGTCGCTGGACAAGGGCCTGAGCAACGCGAAACTCGCGATCACCAAGCTGGTCCCCGACTTCAGCAAGTGAGCCCGCGTGGCCGCCGGATCCTCCCACAAGGGGGGGAAGGATCCGGCGGCCACCGGCCTGTGCCCAGGCCCGCCCCCTGAACTCCCCGAAGGTGTCGAACCATGACAGTCGCCATCGACCGCGCCACCGGCAAGCGCCACGGTGACCGCGCGCCGCGGCCCGGCCTGGGCCAGCGTCTGAAGAACGGACTGCAGAAGCACTGGTACGCGTACGCGATGATCGCGCCGGTGGTCGTCGTGCTCGGCGTCCTCGTCGGCTACCCGCTGCTGCGGGGCGTCTACCTGACCCTGACCGACGCCAACAGCCTGAACTCGGCGCGCACGATCGGCGTCAACCACATCGACGCCACCTACAGGTTCATCGGCCTGGACAACTACAAGGACATCCTGTTCGGCCCCACGGCGTACGACCGGTTCTGGTCGCACTTCCTGTGGACCGTCTTCTGGACGGCCGCCTGCGTGGTCCTGCACTACAGCATCGGCCTCGGCCTCGCGCTCATGCTCAACCAGAAGCTGCGCGGCCGCACCGTCTACCGGCTGCTGCTGGTGCTGCCCTGGGCCGTGCCGACCTTCGTCACGGTCTTCTCCTGGCGGATCATGCTCTCCGACTCCGGCGTGTTCAACCAGGTCCTCGACGCGCTCCACCTGCCCCAGCCCCAGTGGCTGGAGGACACCTTCTGGCAGCGGTTCGCCGTCATCATGGTCAACACCTGGTGCGGTGTGCCGTTCATGATGCTCTCGCTGCTCGGCGGCCTGCAGTCCATCGACTCCTCGCTCTACGAGGCCGCGGAGATGGACGGCGCGAGCGCCTGGCAGCGGTTCCGGCACGTCACCCTGCCGGGTCTGCGCTCGGTCAGCTCCACCGTGGTGCTGCTCGGCATCATCTGGACCTTCAACCAGTTCGCGATCATCTTCCTGCTGTTCGGCCCCACCGGCGCGCCCGACGCACAGATCCTCGTGACCTGGGCCTACTTCCTGGGCTTCGGCCAGCAGCCGCGCGACTTCGCCCAGTCCGCCGCGTACGGCGTGCTGCTGCTGTCGATCCTGACCGTCTTCACCTCCTTCTACTTCCGCTGGCTGAAGCGCAATGACCAGCTCGCCGTCTGACGCCGCAGGAGCCGCACCCATGAGCACCACGACCCTCGAGAAGACACAGGCCGGGCCGGCCCCCGCACCGCGGCCCCGGCGCCGCACCCGCCGGCGCGGCGAGCGCGGCCCGCTCGGCGCCGCCCTCCTGCACGGCGGCCTCGCCATGGCGAGCCTGATCGCGCTGGCACCCGTGGCCTGGCTGTTCTTCCTGTCCCTCGGCCCGGACAAGGACGACTACCTGCACCCCGGCAAGATCGCGGACAAGCTGACCTTCTCCAACTACAGCTTCGTGCTGCAGCACACCGCCTTCTTCGACTGGTTCAAGTCGACGATGATCGTGGCCGGCGGCACCACCCTGATCGGCGTATTCGTCGCCGCGACCACCGGCTACGCCGTCTCGCGCATGCGCTTCCCCGGCTACAAGTCGCTCATGTGGGTGCTGCTGCTCACCCAGGCCTTCCCGATCGCCATCCTGATCGTGCCGATGTACGAGATCTTCAGCGAGCTCGGTCTCATCGACACCTACTGGGCTCTGATCGTCATCAACTGCACCACGGCCGTGCCCTACAGCGCCTGGCTGCTCAAGGGGTACTTCGACACCATCCCCTTCGAGATCGACGAAGCCGGGCGCGTGGACGGACTCAGCCCGTTCGGCACCTTCTTCCGGCTGATCCTGCCGCTGGCCCGCCCCGGGCTGGCCGTCGCGGCCTTCTACAACTTCATCACCGCCGTCGGCGAGGTCGCCTTCGCGACCACCTTCATGCTGGACGACTCGAAGTACACCTTCGCCGTCGGTCTGCAGAGTTTCGTCAGCGAGCACGACGCGCAGTGGAACTACATGGCCGCCACCGCCGTGCTGATCGCGATACCCGTGTCCCTGTTCTTCTACCTTGTCCAGAAGAACCTGGTGACCGGCCTCACCGCCGGTGGCACGAAGGGCTGACCGCTCTTCCGCAACAGGGCTCCCGCGCGCCTGACCGCGCGGGTGGCGGCCGCGGTGCCCATCCGACCCCGCCGGCACCGCGGCCGCCTCGTCACCCGCACCCACAGACACCCATGACCCGAACCCCGTTATCCATCAAGGACACCATGAGCCAGCACTCCGCCGACCCGGCACCGAGCCCCGTTTCCGAGTCAGCTCTCGCCACCGTCGCCCAGCGCCGCGACTGGTGGCGGGACGCGGTGATCTACCAGGTGTATCCGCGCAGCTTCGCCGACAGCAACGGCGACGGCATGGGCGACCTGGAGGGCGTACGGTCCAGACTCCCGTACCTGCGCGACCTCGGCGTCGACGCCGTGTGGCTCAGCCCCTTCTACGCCTCCCCGCAGGCCGACGCCGGCTACGACGTCGCCGACTACCGCGCCGTCGACCCCATGTTCGGCAACCTGCTGGACGCCGACGCGCTGATCCGCGACGCGCACGGGCTGGGCCTCAGGATCATCGTGGACCTCGTCCCGAACCACTCCTCCGACCAGCACGAGTGGTTCAAGCGCGCGCTCGCCGAGGGCCCCGGCTCGCCGCTGCGGGACCGCTACCACTTCCGGCCCGGCAAGGGCAAGAACGGCGAACTCCCGCCCAACGACTGGGAGTCGATCTTCGGTGGCCCGGCGTGGACGCGGGTGACCGAACCGGACGGCTCGCCCGGGGAGTGGTACCTGCACCTCTTCGCGCCCGAGCAGCCCGACTTCAACTGGGAGCACCCGGCCGTCGGCGACGAGTTCCGCTCCATCCTGCGCTTCTGGCTGGACATGGGCGTGGACGGCTTCCGCATCGACGTCGCCCACGGCCTGGTCAAGGCCGACGGCCTGCCCGACCTCGGCGCCCACGACCAGCTGAAGCTGCTGGGCAACGATGTCATGCCGTTCTTCGACCAGGACGGCGTGCACGAGATCTACCGTCAGTGGCGGCGGATCCTCGACGAGTACTCCGGCGAGAAGATTTTCGTCGCGGAAGCCTGGACCCCGACCGTCGAGCGCACCGCCAACTACGTCCGCCCGGACGAGCTCCACCAGGCCTTCAACTTCCAGTACCTGAGCACCGAGTGGGACGCGGACGAACTCCGCACGGTCATCGACCGCACCCTGGCGGCCATGCGCCCGGTCGGCGCCCCCGCCACCTGGGTGCTGTCCAACCACGACGTCACCCGCCACGCCACCCGCTTCGCCAACCCGCCCGGCCTCGGCACCCAGATCCGCACCGCGGGCGACCGCGCACTGGGACTACGGCGGGCGAGGGCCGCCACGCTGCTGATGCTGGCGCTGCCCGGCTCGGCGTACGTCTACCAGGGTGAGGAACTGGGCCTGCCGGACGTCGTCGACCTGCCCGACGAGGTGCGTCAGGACCCGGCGTACTTCCGGGGCGCCGGCCAGGACGGCTTCCGTGACGGCTGCCGGGTGCCGATCCCGTGGACGCGCACGGGCTCCTCGTACGGCTTCGGCAGCGGCGGCAGCTGGCTGCCCCAGCCGGAGAACTGGGGTGAGCTGAGCATCGAGGCGCAGACCGGCGTGCCCGGCTCGACGCTGGAGCTCTACCGCGCCGCGCTCGCCGCCCGCCGGGAACACCCCTGCCTCGGCGCGGGCGACGCGGTGGAGTGGCTGCGGGCCCTCGATGGCGTTCTCGCCTTCCGGCGCGGGGAGTTCGTGTGCGTCGCCAACACCACGGGGGAGGCGGTGACGACTCCGGCGTACGGCCGCGTCCTGCTCACCAGTGGTGAGGTGACCGAGGCGGACGGCGAGGCGAAGGTGCCGGCCGACACGACGGTGTGGTTCACGACGGTCTGACGGCCCCTCTGAAAGTTCTTGCATCAACTTCACGCGGCCCGCTGCCTTTTCAGGTGGCGGGCCTTTAACATCTGCGTCACCGCAAGGTGTCTGAAACTTTTCAGCAAGAACCTTCAAAGGTGAAGGACCCCACATGGCACGCAGAACCCTCCCGGGGGTTCTTGCCCTCGCGGCCGCCGCCGCGGTTGGCATGAACCCGACCATCGCACACGCGTCCCCGCCCGGCACGAAGGACGTCACCGCCGTCCTCTTCGAGTGGAAGTACGCCTCGGTCGCCAAGGAGTGCGCCACCACCCTCGGCCCCGCCGGCTACGGCTACGTCCAGGTCTCCCCGCCCGCCGAGCACATACAGGGCTCGCAGTGGTGGACCTCGTACCAGCCGGTCGGCTACAGGATCGCGGGCCGGCTCGGCGACCGCACCGCGTTCCGGACCATGGTGAACACCTGCCACGCGGCGGGCGTGAAGGTCGTCGTCGACACGGTCATCAACCACATGGCGGCGGGCTCCGGCACCGGCACCGGCGGCTCGTCGTACACGAAGTACGACTATCCCGGACTGTACTCGGTCCACGACTTCGACGACTGCACCTCCCAGGTCACCGACTACGCCGACCGCTGGAACGTCCAGCACTGCGAACTCGTGGGCCTGGCCGACCTGGACACCGGCGAGGAGTACGTCCGCAAGACCATCGCGGGTTACCTGAACGACCTGCTCACCCTGGGCGTGGACGGCTTCCGTATCGACGCGGCGAAGCACATCGGCGCGGCCGACCTGGCGAACATCAAGTCCCGCCTGACGAATCCTTCCGCCTACTGGAAGCAGGAGGTCGTCTACGGCGCGGGGGAGGCGGTCCAGCCCTCCGAGTACACCGGCAACGGGGACGTCCAGGAGTTCCGCTACGCCTACGACCTCAAGCGCGTCTTCAACAAGGAGAAGCTCGCCTACCTGAAGAACTACGGGGAGGGCTGGGGCTACCTGAACAGCTCGGTGGCCGGCGTCTTCGTCGACAACCACGACACCGAGCGCAATGGCTCCACCCTGAACTACAAGGACGGAGCGAACTACACCCTCGCCAACGTCTTCATGCTGGCCTACCCCTACGGCGCCCCCGACATCAACTCCGGCTACGAGTGGACGGACGCCGACGCGGGTCCGCCGGGCGGCGGCACGGTGAACGCCTGCTGGCAGGACGGCTGGAAGTGCCAGCACGCCTGGCCGGAGATCAAGTCCATGGTCGCCTTCCGCAACGCGACGCGGGGCCGGGCCGTCTCCGACTGGTGGGACGACGGCAACAACGCGATCGCCTTCGGGCGGGGCGCCAAGGGATACGTGGCCATCAACCACGAGTCGGGCTCCCTCACCCGCACCTACCAGACGTCGCTGCCGGCGGGGACGTACTGCAACGTGCAGAACAACACCGACGTGACCGTGAACAGCTCGGGCCGGTTCACCGCGACGCTCGGCGCCAACACGGCCCTGGCGCTCTACGCGGGCAAGTCGGGCTGCTGACAGGAGTGATGGCCGGTAGCCCCGCTCCTGCGGCGGTACCGGCCCTCACATGTCGATGAAATTCCTTGCCGCTCATTTCAAGCCTCTTGCTGTAAACCTTTCGGCAGCGATACGGTCGCGCGGGGTCGGACCCGAGAGAGCCGTAATCGCAAGGAGTTCCCGCCTGTGATACCGAGATGGCCGGCGCCCAGGACGCGCCGCACCGCCCACGCCAGACGGGTCGCGGCCGTCACCGTCGCCGCACTCGCCGCAGCCCTCGTGCAGCCGCTCGCGGCCCGTGCCGAGGCCCCGCCCGCGCCCCCCTCGGACGCGAAGCTCGCCGCCCAGCCCGCCCGGCACGACGACACCCGCGAACAGTTCTACTTCGTCATGCCGGACCGTTTCGCCAACGGGGACACGTCCAACGACAGGGGCGGCCTGACCGGTTCACGCCTGGCCACCGGCTACGACCCCACCGACAAGGGTTTCTACCAGGGCGGTGACCTCAAGGGCCTGACCAAGAGGCTCGACTACATCAAGGGCCTCGGCACCACCGCCATCTGGATGGCCCCGATCTTCAAGAACCAGCCCGTGCAGGGCACCGGCTCGAACGCCTCCGCCGGCTACCACGGCTACTGGATCACCGACTTCACCAAGGTCGACCCCCACTTCGGGACCAACGAGGACCTCGAGACCCTCATCGCCAAGGCGCACGCCAAGGGCATGAAGGTCTTCTTCGACGTCATCACCAACCACACCGCCGACGTCGTCGACTACGAGGAGAAGTCCTACGACTACCTCTCCAAGGGCGCCTTCCCCTACCTGACCAAGGACGGCGAACCCTTCGACGACGCCGACCACGCGGACGGCGAGCAGACCTTCCCGGCCGCCGACGCCGACTCCTTCCCGCGCACCCCGGTCGTCCCGGCGGCGAAGAAGCACATCAAGGTCCCGTCCTGGCTCAACGACCCGACGATGTACCACAACCGGGGCGACTCGACGTACGCCGGCGAGTCCACCACGTACGGCGACTTCTCCGGGCTCGACGACCTGTGGACCGAGCGCCCCGAGGTCGTCCGGGGCATGGAGAACATCTACGAGCGGTGGGTGAAGGACTTCGGCGTCGACGGCTTCCGTATCGACACCGTGAAGCACGTGAACATGGGGTTCTGGACCCAGTGGGCCACAGCGCTGGACAGGTACGCGGCCGCCCACGGCCGGAAGAACTTCTTCATGTTCGGTGAGGTCTACTCCGCCGACACCTCGGTCACCTCCCCGTACGTCACCCAGGGCCGCCTCGACGCCACCCTCGACTTCCCCTTCCAGGACGCGGCCCGCGCCTACGCCTCCCAGGGCGGCAGCGCGCGGAAGCTGGCGAGCGTCTTCGGCGACGACTACAAGTACACGACCGACAAGGCCAACGCCTACGAGCAGGTCACCTTCCTCGGCAACCACGACATGGGCCGCATCGGGTACTTCCTGAAGCAGGACGACCCGAAGGCCACCGACGCCGAGATCCTGAAGAAGGACAAGCTCGCCAACGAGCTGATGTTCCTCAGCCGCGGCAACCCCGTCGTCTACTACGGCGACGAGCAGGGCTTCACCGGCTCCGGCGGCGACAAGGACGCCCGCCAGACGATGTTCGCCTCCAAGGCCGCCGACTACCTCGACGACGACGAGATCGGCACCGACCGCACCCACACGAGCGACTCCTACGACACGAGCGCGCCCCTGTACCGGCAGATCGCCGCGCTCTCCGAGCTCCGCAAGGCCAACCCGGCCCTGACCGACGGGATACAGACCGAGCGGTACGCGGCCGACGGCGCGGGCATCTACGCCTTCACCCGTACGGACGCCAGGACGGGCCAGGAGTACCTGGTCGCCCTCAACAACGCCGGCGAGGCGAAGACGGCCACCTTGTCGACCGGTTCGGCGGACACGTCGTACCGGGGCGTCTACGGCACGAACGGCACGCTGACGGCCGACGGCGACCGCAGGCTCACTGTCACCGTCCCGGCCGGCACCGCCGTCGTCTACCAGGCCACCGGCACCCTCGCCAAGCCCGCCTCCAGGCCGGCGATCACCCTGAAGGCCCCGGCCGCGGGAGCCACCGGGACGGTCGAGCCGGCCGCGGACGTCGACGGCGGCGCGCTGAACCGCGTCGTCTTCGCCGCCCAGATCGGGAGCGGCAAGTGGCAGACCCTCGGCTCCGCCGACCACGCCCCCTACAAGGTCACCCAGACGATCGGCAAGGACGTACCGGCCGGCACCGCCCTGCGCTACAAGGCGGTGGTCATCGACTCGGCCGGGCACACCGCGAGCGCCACCGCCGGCAGCACCACCGGCACCCCGCCCGCCGAAGAGGTCCCCACGGCCTCCTCCCGGGACTACGCGATCGTCCACTACAAGCGCACCGACGGCGACTACGACGACTGGGGCCTGTACGCCTGGGGCGACCTCGCCGACGGCGAGTCCACCACCTGGCCGGACAGCCACCCCTTCGTCGGCCGGGACGCCTACGGCGCCTTCGCCTACGTCAGGCTCAAGCCCGGCGCCTCGAACGTCGGCTTCCTGGTCATCGACAAGGACGGCGACAAGGACGTCGCCGCCGACCGCACGATCGACGTCACCAGGACGGGTGAGGTCTGGGTCGAGCAGGGCAAGGCGGACGTGATCACGCAGCGGCCCGACCAGCCGGCGCAGGACAAGACCAAGGCGGTCATCCACTACCACCGCGCCGACGGGGACTACGAGGGCTGGGGCCTGCACGTCTGGACGGGTGCCGCGCACGCCACGGACTGGCCGAACCCCCTGAAGCCGGTGAAGACCGACGCCTATGGCGCGGTCTTCGAGGTACCGCTCACCGACGGTGCCACCAGTCTCAGCTACATCGTCCACAAGGGCGACGAGAAGGACCTCGCCGCCGACCAGTCGCTGGACCTCAAGGCGAGCGGCTACGAGGTGTGGCTGTTGAACGGCCAGGAGGAGTACCTGCTGCCGCAGTCCGCGGGCAGCGCGGCCGCCCTCGACCTGACCACCTCCAAGGCGGTCTGGCTCGACCGGAACACCCTCGCCTGGAACGGCGCCGACGGCGCCGCCTCCGCCCAGCTGCTTTACTCCCGCGACGGTTCGATCGCCGTCAAGGACGGGACGCTGACCAGCGACGACGAGCGCTGGCTGCGCCTGTCGAAGACCACGCTCACCGACGCGCAGAAGGCGAAGTTCCCGCACCTGAAGGACTACACCGCCTGGTCCGTCGACCCGCGCGACCGCGACCGGGTGCGTGAGGCGCTGAACGGTCAGATCGTCGCCTCGCAGCGCGCGGCGAACGGTGCCGTGGCGGCCGCTACCGGCGTGCAGATCGCCGGCGTGCTCGACGACCTGTACCCGGGCGCGACGAAGGCGAGGCTCGGGCCGGCGTTCCGGGACGGGAAACCGACGCTGGCCGTATGGGCGCCCACCGCGCAGAAGGTGTCGCTGGACCTCGACGGCACCCCCGTGAAGATGCACCGCGACGCCACCACCGGCGTCTGGTCCGTCACCGGCCCGAAGTCCTGGAAGGGCAAGCCCTACCGGTACGTCGTGAAGGTCTGGGCGCCCAGCGTCCGCAAGGTGGTCACCAACAAGGTCACCGACCCCTACTCGGTCGCCCTCACCGCGGACTCGGAGCGCAGCCTCGTCGTCGACCTGGACGACGAGTCCCTGGCCCCGAGCGGCTGGTCGGCCCTGGCCAAGCCCAAGGCGGTACCGCTGAAGGACGCCCAGATCCAGGAGCTGCACATCCGGGACTTCTCGGTGTCGGACGACACCGTCCCGGCGAAGGAGCGGGGGACGTACCTCGCCTTCACCGACAAGGACAGCGACGGCTCCAGGCACCTGCGGGAGCTGACGAAGTCGGGCACCTCCTACGTCCACCTCCTGCCCGCCTTCGACATCGCCACCATCCCCGAGAAGAAGGCCGGCCAGCAGACCCCGGACTGCGGCCTCGCCTCCTACCCGGCCGACTCCGACCAGCAGCAGGCCTGCGTGGCGAAGACCGCGGCGAAGGACGCCTACAACTGGGGGTACGACCCGTACCACTACACGGTCCCCGAGGGCTCGTACGCCACCGACCCGGACGGCACGGCCCGAACGGTCCAGTTCCGCAGGATGGTCAAGGCGCTGAACCAGGACGGGCTGCGGGTCGTCATGGACGTCGTCTACAACCACACGGCGGCCGGCGGTCAGGCGGACACCTCCGTGCTCGACAAGATCGTGCCGGGCTACTACCAGCGGCTCCTCGCCGACGGCAGCGTGGCCGACAGCACCTGCTGCGCCAATACCGCTCCCGAGAACGCCATGATGGGCAAGCTGGTCGTGGACTCGATCGTCACCTGGGCCAAGGAGTACAAGGTCGACGGGTTCCGCTTCGACCTGATGGGCCACCACCCGAAGGCCAACATCCTCGCCGTCCGCAAGGCCCTCGACGCGCTCACCCCGAAGAAGGACGGGGTCGACGGCAAGAAGATCATCCTCTACGGGGAGGGCTGGAACTTCGGCGAGGTCGCCGACGACGCCCGGTTCGTCCAGGCCACGCAGCAGAACATGGCCGGCACCGGCATCGCCACCTTCTCCGACCGCGCCCGTGACGCCGTGCGCGGCGGCAGCCCCTTCGACTCCGACCCCGGCATCCAGGGCTTCGCTTCCGGGCTGTACACCGACCCCAACTCGTCCACCGCCAACGGCACTCCGGAGGAGCAGAAGGCCCGCCTGCTGCACTACCAGGACCTGATCAAGGTCGGCCTGACCGGGAACCTCGCCACGTACCGCTTCACGGACTCGGGCGGCAAGGAGGTCACCGGCGCGGAGACCGACTACAACGGCGCCCCGGCCGGGTACGCGGACGCGCCCGGCGACGCGCTCGCCTACGTCGACGCGCACGACAACGAGTCGCTGTTCGACGCCCTCGCCTACAAGCTGCCGGGGGACACCTCCGCGTCCGACCGGGCCCGGATGCAGGTCCTGGCGATGGCCACGGCGACCCTCTCGCAGGGCCCGGCGCTCTCCCAGGCGGGCACCGACCTGCTGCGCTCGAAGTCGCTGGACCGCAACTCCTTCGACAGCGGCGACTGGTTCAACGCCGTCCACTGGAACTGCGCGGACGGCAACGGCTTCGGCCGGGGCCTGCCGATGGCGGCCGACAACCAGTCCAAGTGGCCTTACGCCACACCCCTGTTGAGCTCGATCGGGGTCAAGTGCCCGCAGATCGAGGGTGCCTCGGCCGCGTACCGGGATCTGCTGAGGATCCGCACGACGGAGCAGGGCTTCTCGCTCGGCACGGCCGACCGGGTGCAGTCGCGGCTGTCCTTCCCGCTGTCCGGGAAGGACGAGACACCCGGCGTGATCACCATGCGGCTCGGTGACCTGGTCGTGGTGTTCAACGCGACGCCCGAGACACAGGAGCAGCGCATCGCCGCGCTCGCCGGGGAGCACTACCGGCTGCACCCCGTGCAGGCGTCGGGTGCGGACCCTATCGTCAAGTCCGCCTCCTACGCGGCGGAATCGGGCACGTTCGCCATTCCGGGTCGTACCGTGGCGGTGTTCACCCGGTCCTGACGAGCGCGCACTAGCGTGGGTGGGGCGGACGCCCTTCGCGGGGGTCCGCCCCACTTTGCCGTATCGAGAGCGCGGAGATGCACGGCAGCGGCAGGCACACCGAGACCACGGTCCTGGTCGTCGACGACGTGGCGACCAGCCGGTACGCCATGGGCGCGGTGCTGCGCCGGGCCGGTCACCGGGTCGTGCCGGTGGCCAGCGCGGGCGAGGCCCTGGTGGAACTCGACGTACGGCTGCGCGAGGACGCCCTGCCCGACGTGGCCCTGGTCGACGTCGGGCTGCCCGACATGACCGGCTTCGAGCTGTGCCGCCGGGTCAAGGCCCAGCCGCCGATGGCCGCGCTGCCCGTGGTGCACTTCTCCGCCGCCGCGCTGGCGCCGGGCGACCGGTGCCGGGGGCTGAACGCGGGCGGGGACGCGTATCTGACGATGCCCGCCGAGCCGGAGGAGATCCAGGCCGTCGTCCGGGCCGCGGTGCGCGGGGCCCGCCGGCACACGGGGACCGAGTCGCTGGTGCGCCGGATGACGCTGCTGTCCGAGGCCACGATCGCCGTGCAGGCGGCACGCTGCCCGCAGGAGCTGGCCGACGCGGCGGCCGAGGGCGCTGCCCGGCTGACCGGCACCCCGGCCGTGGCCTTCGTGGTCGGCGCCGACGGCGAGCTGTACCGGGGCACGTCCCGGGACCGCAGCGTCCTCGCCCTGCCCGACGCCACCGCGCACGCGGCCGTGGCCCGGCTGGTCACCCGGCTCGTCGAGGGGCGGGCCGGCGCGCACTCCGCCGTCGTGCCCGCGCCGCTGTGGCCGGCCGGGTTCTTCCGGCCCGGCGCCGAGGACGACGCCCGGCTCGTGGTGGCCCAGACCCGGGCGTCCCGGACCCCCGTCTGCCTCGCCACACCGGTGCGCCGCGCTCCGGGCGCCGACCCGGCGGACGACGCGCTGCTCGTCCGGCTCGCGGAGAACGCCGCGCTGGCCGCCGAGCCGCTGCTGATGTACCAGGTGGAGCGCCATGTCGCCCTCACCCTCCAGAACAGCTTCCTGCCCCGCCCGGACAAGCTGCACCTGCCGGGCCTGGAGATCGTCGTCCGCTATGTGCCCGCGTCCCGGCAGACCGAGATAGGCGGGGACTTCTACGCGGCCCTGCGCACCGGCGCCGGGATCCTCACCGCGGTCGGGGACGTCGCCGGGCACTCGCTGGAGGCGGCCACCGTCATGGTGGAGATCCGGCACGCGCTGCGCGCCTACTGCGTCGAGGACAGCGATCCGCGCGTGCTCGCCGCCCGCCTCGACCGGATGCTCCAGCATCACCACCCCGACGTCACCGCCACCGTGTGCCTGTGCCTGATCGCCCCGGACAGCGGGCGCGTCCGGGTCGCCAACGCGGGCCACATCCCGCCGCTCGTCGTCCGGGACGGGGACCGCGCCGGGTACGTGGAGGCGGGCGGGCCGCTGCTCGGCCTGGGGCTGGAGCGGCCGGCGCCCACCGAACTGGTGCTGCGGCCCGCCGACCGGCTGCTGATGGTCACCGACGGTCTGATCGAGACCCGCGGTACGGATCTGTCGGTCTCCATGGCGCACCTCCGCACGGCCGCCGACGGTGCCCCGCCCGGCGTGGGCCCGCTCTGCGACACGCTGCTCGACTGCTTCGGCCACGACCGGGAGGACGACATCGCGATGCTCGCGCTGCGGCTCGCGGATTAGGGTGATCCCGTCGCCTCGGAACAGGAGTACCCATGCCGCAGATCACCGTCGACTACTCCGCCGTGATGGCTCCCGCCTTCGACCGGGCGGCCTTCGCCCACGCCCTGCACGCCGCGACGGTCGAGATCGCGGCCGCGAAGCCCGAGGCGTGCAAGACGCAGTTCCGCCCCAGCGCGTACACGGCGTTCGGCTACGAAGACCCCGAGGACGAGCACCACGCGATCGTCCACGTCACGATCGGCCTGCTGGCCGGCCGTACCGAGGAGACCAAGGCGAAGCTGACCGAGGCGGTCCTGGAACTGCTGCGCGGGCACGTGGCGGACGAGGGCTTCGTCCTGCACGCCTCCGCCGAGGTGCGCGAACTCGACGCGTCCTACCGGAAGTTCGAGCGCTGACGGTTCAGGACGCCAGCGCGATCAGCCGGGTGGCCAGGTCACTGAAGGGGCCGTCGGGCGGCTCCTCCTTCAGCATGCCGCGCAGGAGGGTGCTCATCTCCTCGTCGTAGGCCGCGCTCACGGCGACGAGTGCGGCGAAGTCGTGCACGAGCTGGACCTCCAGCTCGCCGCGTGGGATGCGCCGGCCGTCCAGCCAGATCAGGGCCGTCGACTCGGCGAGCGAGATCCAGGAGCGGATGACCAGTTCCAGTCGCGCCGGCGGTTCGGCGGCGCCCAGATGCGAAAGGATCTGGTCATACGCGGCCTGCCGTACGGAGTCGATGAGCGCGTGGGTGGCCGAAACGTGGCTTATCGAGTGGGCTCCGCCCACGGAGACCGCCGGGCCGCCGCGCATCAGCGCCGAGAAGCCGGGCCCGTGCTCCTCCACGAAGTCGAAGAAGCGGCGCATCACCCGCAGCAGCCGGGCGCCCAGCGGACCCTCGTGCGGCTCCGCGAACCGGCCCGCCAGATCCTCCGCCGCACGCTTCAACGCGGCCTCGTACAGACTGAATTTGCCGGGGAAGTAGTGATAGACCAGCGGACGCGAGATGCCGGCCGCCGACGCTATCTCGTCGATGGACACCTCGTCGGGCGAGCGGCGGCTGAACAGTTCGAGGGCGACGCCGATCAGCTGCTGCCGCCGCTCCTCGACGCCCATTCTGCGGCGAACCCCGGTAGTCATGCGAACACCTTACCGATCGAATTCGGCCGCCGATGTTCACATGTCGAGCACCAGCTAGCGCAGGTTGCCGATCGCCGTGCCGTCGTCCAGCGTGCCCTTCAACTCCGCCCGGGCGCCCCGCTTGGCCCGTACGGCGAGCAGGTTGCCCCCGGTCGCCGCGGTGACCCCGCCGGTCGTGCGGATCGACGCGGTGTCCCGGCCGCCCGCGGCCAGCAGGTACCAGGTCCCGGCGCCGGACTTCCAGAGGACCCCGGCCAGCACGTGCGGATCGCGCGGACCGCACGCCGGCACGTCCCTGGCCCTGGCCGCGACCGCCCCGTACTTCCCGCCCGGCGTCTGGAACTGGGCCAGGACCGCCGTCCCGCCGCCCCGCCAGGTCTCCGCCCGGGTGCACACCCAGGTCGCCGTCCCGCTCGCGTCGGGCAGCGGCTGGTCGGCGAAGCCCCAGGCGTTGACGCTGCGCACGCCCGCGGAGCGCTCGGCGGCCAGCGAGCAGGCGAACGGCGCCCAGACACGCAGCGCCTGGGCGCCGTGCGCCTCGCCGGCCTTGCCGGGCCGCCCGGAGGTGAGCCGGGCCGGGACCAGCTCGCCGAGGTCGGTGACCAGGTGGGTGCCGGTGGCGTCGGTCAGCTGGAGCACGTTCCAGGAGGTGCACGCGCCCGGCTGCAGGGCGGAGCTGGCCAGCGGTGAGGTGATCCCGTCGGCCAGGTTCAGGTCCATGGCGCCGGCGCCCGGCTTCAGCAGGTCCCGTTCGGCCGCCTTCTGCACCCAAGGGGCGGTCAGATATCGGACGTTGCCGTCGGACCGGCTCAGTACGATCGCGCTCGACTCGGCCCGGGTGGCCCCGTCGACGCGGGCGAAGTCGAGCGCGGCACCCTCCGTGCCGTCCTTCGGCTCGGCGTACCGCGCGAGGCGCAGACCGTCGTACAGGATCACCACGCGCGCACCGTCGACCACGCCCGCGTACAGCAGTTGGGGCGGTCCGGCCGGGCCGCCGGTCTGGGTGCCGGGGGTCGCCGAGACGCGGACCTCCTCGCCGGGGCGGGCCCAGACGGCGAGGGCGCGGCGCAGCAGGGCGGTGTCGCGGGTGAGGGGGCCGCGCGCGGGCCACACGGAGAAGTCGGTGCGGGTGGCGGTCTGCCAGGCGGTGGGGGAGACGCGGACCAGGCGCCCGGGGTCCAGGGCGGCCTCGGCCGCCGGGTTCTGCGCGTACGCGGGGGCGGCGGCGCCGTCGGGGCCCCAGCCGCCGCTCGGAAGGGCGACCAGCGCGCCGCACACGGCGAGCGCGGCCGCCGCGGCGAGCGCCGCCTTGGTGTGCTGCCGTCGCCGCATCAGGTCGGTGGGCCGGGCCTGGAGTGAGCAGGGGTCGAACTCGGGGGAGGTGAGCAGCGCGTACTGGGCGGGGACGGAGTCGGCCTCCCGCAGGGCCGTGTCCGGGTCCGTGACGCCGGCCGCCGTCAGCAGGGCGCGGACGTCGGCGTCGGGGAGCTTTTCCAGACCGCGCAGCACGTACGCGGCACGGGCCGGGCCGGCCAGGGCGGCCAGCCGCTGGTCCAGGGCGAGTTCGCCGGCGCCGCCCGAGCGGGGGAAGAGGCGCAGGCCCCACACCTGGGGCAGCAGCGGCGGGAGCTGGGAGCGGGTGGGCCACGCCCTGCGCCTCAGCGGCAGGGCCGCCTCCAGGGCCGTACGCATCACCTGAAGGCGGACGAAGGCGTACCCCGGGTCGCCCTCGCGGCCGGTCGACTGGGCCGGGATCACGGACGACGACTTCCGGCCCCGGGGCAGGGCGCGCTGGGTGAGCGCGTGCGCGGTCAGGACGCGCCGGCCCCGGCCGAGGCCCGGCGGCAGCACCAGGTAGGCGAGCCGGACGAGCCGTGGGTAGTGCTCGACGAGGGCTGCCTCGGCCTGCTCGACATCGACGACCGGACCGGCGGCCGAGGAGGAGGCGGGTGCGTGACGGTGGGCTACATCCTGTGACTGCACGTCCGGGAAAACGAGCGAGGCGTTGGATGGTCACCCGCCGTCCGGGTGATCCGTCCCCCGGATCGGGTGATTCAGTCCTGCGGTTCGACCAGGGCCCGCGCGTAGGTGGCCATCGACCGCTGGTAGCGGGGCAGATGGGGGGCCAGGGCGCCCAGGACGAGGGACAGACCCTCGCGGTCCCGGCCGAGACTGGACAGGCACAGGGCGAGGGTGGCCCGCACCGCGTCGTCCAGTTCGTCGGACGGTGCGTCCAGTTCGGGCGTGAGCAGCTTGACGCCCTCCTCCGCCCGGCCGACGTTCCTGAGGGAACTGGACAGCTGGATCTTGGCCCGGCGGCCCTTGTAGCCGCTCAGCCCCCGCGCGAGTGCCTCCCGGTACAGCGGCGCCGCCTTGTCCGAGTGGCCGGTGGAGTCCCAGGCGCAGGCCTGCTCGAACGGGCCGAGCGGGCTGCCCTCGGGCAGTTCCGCGACGAGCTTGTCGATCACGGCGCGGAACTCGGCCGCGTCCTCCTCGGGACAGTCGTCGAAGGCGGCCCAGGCGGCGGTCACGCGATCTTCCCAGTCTTGGTTCACCGGCAGATCCTCGCACGCGTGTGGCGGCAGCCACACCGAAATTTGAGCACACCGCGCACCGGAGCCGTACCGAAGGGCGGGCCCCTCGCCGGGGCTCTCTGCGGCATGCTTTTGCCCGACGGGACCGGAGGAACAGATGAGGTTGACGCGACCGATGCTCGCCCTGACGGGCGCAGCCGCCGTACTGGCGCTGGCCGGCTGCGGCTCCGGCGAGGCCACCACGTCGGTGCCGCCCACGGCCACCGGCAGCCTGGAGAGCCTGGCCGCCGAGGTGAAGTGCTCGCCGGACATCCAGACGGACGCCGACGAGATCCGCCAGGCCATCTGCAAGAACACCGACGGCAAGTTCATCCTCGCCACCTTCGCCACCGACCGCGGCCAGCGGGAGTGGATCAACGACGCCAAGGACTACGGCGGTTACTACCTCGTGGGCCGCAAGTGGGTCGCCGTCGGCGACGACGGGGTGGTCGAGGCGCTGCGGACCAAGCTCGGCGGGGACGTGGAGATCGGGACGAACCACAGCGCGCACGGCGCCCACAGCGGCTGACGGCCGGTGCGCACACGGCGAAGGCCGGTGGCGGGAGGGACCCGCCACCGGCCTTCTTCAACGGCCCACCTCAGTGGGTCACTGGCACCTCTGGCCGGAGTTGATGCAGTTGGCGATCTTGTTCGCCAGGCCGCCGGTCGTGACGCTGATGAAGTCGTCGTGGTCGGTGGCCGCCTTGTGCAGCTGGTCCGGGAAGCCGTCCACCGCGTAGGCGTTCTTCACCACGCCGTTCTCGATGGTGGGCGGCGTGATCTTGTAGACCAGGCGCATCGTCAGCTGCGGGATCGCCTTGAAGCCGTTCCCGCAGACGCCGCTCGCGGGATCGGCGAAGGCCACGTGCGAGCGGTGGTTGGCGCTGTCGATGTTCTGGCCGTCCCAGCAGTTCTGGAAGGCGAACGTGCGGACCACGTTGCTGCCCTGCGGGCAGATCGGGTACTGCGTCGTCAGCTGGACCTTGTCCTCGAAGCCGGTGCAGCTCCAGTGCGCGTTGGCGTTCGCCAGACCGTTGGTGGTGGTCTTGGCGTCACCGGTGATGATGCGCAGGAACTGCGGCATCGCGACGACCTTGCCGGCCGGGCTGCCGACGTACTTGATCTGCGCTTGTACCGGCGTCAGGATCTTGCCGACATTGCCCTCCTTGCCACCGCCGTCCTTGTTCTGGTCGAAGTCCTGCGTGCCGTCCTGGATGCGGACCACCGGCCAGTAGTACGACGACAGGTCGTTCTTGTTCTGGCAGCTGGTACCGCCCTGCAGGAACGTCTGGTTGCTGGAGAACGCGTTGACCTTTTGGTTGCCGACGTAGTCGTGCAGGTGGTGCGCGCCGTTGGTCACGCCGGGCGCCACGATCACGTTGTCGGTGTTGAAGTTCTTGTTCGCGTTCACACCGCACTTGGTGGTGAACGTACCGGTCGAGGCGTTGCCGGTGTTCTGCGGCTTCGCCTGGACGTTCTGCGTGACCTTCGTGATGTCCACGAAGTCGGCGGCGGTCGGGCCGTTGCCGGCCTGTCCGTTGCTGCCCTGCTGCTGGTCACCGTTCTGCTGCTGGTCACCGTTCTGCTGTTGGTCACCGTTCTGCTGCTGACCGGTGTTGTCCTGACCGTCGGCGTTGGTCTGGTTGGTCTGGTCGGCGGTCATCGTCGTGCAGGCGGCGAGCTGGGCCAGCGAGCTGTCGAACCTGCCCCCGACGCGCTGGACGTCGAGCCGGATCCGGTCGATCGTCGCGGCCCGCTTCTCCTTGAGCGGGCCGATGATCGAGTTCTGGACGAAGCTCGCGTCGTTCGTCTGCGCCTGGCGGGTGGAGGCGAGCCGGGCGTAGGCCTCGGTGACCTGCTTGTCGAGGTTCGCCAGCTCCGCTGCCACGCCCCTCTGGGCGCTCGCCGGTACGTTCGTCAGCTTCTGCCCCACATCCGGGCAGGAGATCGTCGCCACCTGCGCGGCGGCGGCCTTGGTCTGGTTCTGCGCGGAGTTGTTCGACTCATGCGCCGAAGCATAGAAATTCGCCCAGATCAGCCCGCCCCCACCGAGCGCTAGGGCCGCCGATGCGGCTATGGCCTTGGTGGCCAGCGGCGTACGGCGTTTGCGTGTGTTGCGTCCCATGGAACTCCTCTGACTTCCTTGCGGGGCAGCATCGAGGCGCCCGACAGGAGTGAAGCGGCGTCCTTCCATACGGGCCCCGCCCCACCGGTGTTCAGCCGTCTCACAGATTTCGTCAGAGGTTCTCTGCGCAATCTGCTCACAACCCCCCTTTGAGCAGCAGAACTTGCGGCAGAGCAGCGGAAAATCAGCGATCCCGGTCGAGAAACGCGAGCACCGCCAGGACGCGGCGATTGTCGTCGTCCGACACCTCGAGTCCGAGTTTGGTGAAGATGTTGGCGGTGTGCTTGGCGATCGCCCGTTCCGTGACCACCAGCTGGGCGGCGATCGCCGCGTTCGACCGGCCCTGCGCCATCAGCTCCAGCACCTCACGCTCACGGGGCGTCAGCCGGCCCACCGGCTGGTCGTCGCCGGCCCGCCGGGACAGCAACTGCTGGATCACCTGCGGGTCCATCGCCGTACCGCCCGCCGCCACCCGTCGTACGGCGTCCACGAACTGCTCCGCGTCGAACACCCGGTCCTTGAGCAGATAGCCCACCCCGCCGCTGCCGTCGGCCAGCAGCTCGCGCGCGTACAGCTGCTCCACATGCTGCGAGAGGACCAGCACGGGCAGTCCCGGCCTGGCCCGGCGGGCCCGCAGCGCGCACTGCAGGCCCTCGTCGGTGTGCGTGGGCGGCAGCCGGACGTCGACCACGGCGACGTCCGGCTTCGACTCGGCCAGCGCCCGGTCCAGTTCGGGACCGGACTCCACGGCCGCCGCGATCTCGAAGTCGTAGGCCTCCAGCAGCCGCACCAGCCCGTCGCGCAGCAGGAACAGGTCTTCGGCTAGGACAACGCGCACGGAATCTCCATGGTGACCACGGTGGGGCCGCCGACGGGGCTGCTGACGGCCAGGACGCCGTCGAATGTACCCAGTCGCCGCTCGATCCCGGACAGTCCGGAACCGGCCCCGGCCACCGCGCCGCCCTTGCCGTTGTCGGTCACCGCGATCCGCAGCATGCCGTCGGCGTGGTGGACGTCGACCCGGATCCGGTCGGCGCCGGAGTGCTTGACCGCGTTGGTGAGCACCTCGCTCACCGCGAAGTAGGCGGCCGACTCGACCGGGGCGTCCGCACGGCCCGGCAGGTCCACGCTCACCTCGGTGGCGACGGGCAGCCGCAGCACCAACGCCCTTACCGCGTCGCCGAGTCCGCGCTCGGCCAGCACCGGCGGATGGATGCCGCGGACCAGGTCGCGCAGTTCGGTGAGGGCGTCGGCGGAGGACCGGCGGGTCTGGGCGAGGAGCTGCTTGGCCTTCGCCGGGTCCTTGTCGACGAGCATCTCGATGGTGCCCAGGTCCATGCCCATGGCGACCAGCCGGGCCTGTGCCCCGTCGTGCAGGTCCCGCTCGATACGGCGCAGTTCGGCGGCGGAGGTGTCGACGGCGTCGCGCCGGGTCTCGGTCAGCACCCGTACGCGCTCGGCGAGTTCGCCCTGGCTCGCGCCGAGCACGGCACGGGTGAGTTTGAAGTGGGCCGCCAGCAGGCGCGGGGCGAGGTGGTAGGCGGCGACCAGGAGGACCGCGGCGGTGGCGCCCGCGCCGAGCGCGGACGGCTGGTCGGTGACCGGCACGAAGCCGTACCAGTAGGTGTTGCCGTCCGCGAGCACCCGCCACAGCCCGGCCGCCACCGCGAACCCCTCGACGGGGTAGAGGAGCAGGACCGCCGGCAGCAGCGCCGTGAGGAACCCCGCCGTCATGTCGACCAGCAGCCATCGCAGGTCGCGCCAGACGGCCGGGTCGCGGAGCAGTGCGTAGGTGCGCGTCCAGGGTCTGGCGTCCTCGGGTATCGGCCGGTACGCCGAGGGGATCCGTATCCCGCACCACTCGGCCGCGAGTCTTCGCCGGACGTCCGCGAATTCCCGCACGCCGCCCAGGATCGCTGGTGTCGTCACGAGGCCGATGCCGATCGGGATGAGCGCCACGGATACCAGGGCCAGCGTGAAGCACAGGACCGCGATGGGCAGCATCGACAGGGAGAGCGCCAGGCCCCGTACCCCGGCCAGTGCGACGGCCCGTGTGCGCGTCGCGAGCGCGTCGCTCTTCGTGGTGGTGGTCATGCCGTCAGTCTCACCCGGCCGGGGAGCGCGGGTCACGGGGGTGAGGACCCTGGTCGGGGGGTGGTGTCGGGTACACCTCCCGGCCCGGTTCACGCGCCGAGCACCTTCGCCTCCACCTCCGGATCGAGGCCCACCCCCGGCCGGTCCGGGCGCTGCGGGGCGGTGCCGCCGATGTCCCGCAGCCAGGCCCAGGTGTCGGCCACGGTCTCGCCCGCGGGCCGGCACGCCAGTCCCGTCGCCAGCGCCCGTGAGACGTCGATGCGGTGCACTCCCGCGTACAGCTCGGAGTCCGGCGGCACCCACACCGGCAGCTGGGTCCACGGTTCGATCCCGGCGGCGAGGACGACGTCCGGATCGGTCCAGCGCAGTTCGGCCGCCGCTGCGGTGACACTGCGGCAGGCTTCCAGGAGTTCGCCGGTCGTGGCGTGACCGGTCGGCCCGACCAGGTTGTACGGCCCGCTCGACTCCCGCTCCACCGCGCCCAGGACCCACTCGGCCAGGTCCCGGACGTCGACGTACTGCAGCGGCAGGTCACGCGGCCCGGGCGCCAGGACCGGGCCGCCGCGGGCGATCCGGGTCAGCCACCAGGGCAGCCGGCCGACGTTCTCGTACGGGCCGAGGATCAGCCCGGCCCGCACCAGCAGCGACCGCTCCGCGCCGAAGGCGTCCACGGCGGCCAGTTCGCCGCCCCGCTTGTCCCGCGGGTACTCGGTCTGGTCCACGTCGGCCGAGGCGCCCTCGACCAGGGGCGCGTCCTCGGTGCACCCGGCGGGCCGGGGCCAGGCGTACACCGAGCAGCTCGACACGTACACGTACCGCCCGGCGCGGCCCCGCAGCAGCCGCGCCGCGTCCCGCACGGCACGGGGAGCGGCCGACCAGGTGTCGACGACGGCGTCCCATTCCCCGCCCCCGGCCAGGGCCGCGAGACCGTCGGGCAGGGTGCGGTCGCCGTGCAACGACCGCACCCCGGCCGGAGGTTCGTGCCGTCCCCGGTGGAAGACGGTCACCTCCCAGCCGCGCCCGAGCGCCGCCTCCGCCACGGCCCGTCCCACGAACTCCGTACCACCCAGCAACAGAAGTCTCATGCCGGTGATCGTGCCCGGCCCGCGGGCGGGACGGAACCGGAATCTGCCGCCGGCAGAGGAACAAGCAGGGCCGGGAGGATCAACGGCCGGTGGGCGGCGTGTACTTGTAGCCGACCCGGCGCACCGTCTGGATGGTCCCCCGGTGCTCGGCGCCGAGCTTGCGGCGCAGCCGGGCGATGTGCACGTCGACCGTGCGGCCGTCGCCCACATGGCCGTAACCCCACACCGTGGTGACCAGCTGGTCGCGGGTGTGCACCCGGTGCGGGTGCGCCACGAGGTGCGCGAGCAGCTCGAACTCCAGGTAGGTGAGGTCGAGTTCGCGCCCGTCCACGCTCGCGGTGCGCTGTACGCCGTCGATCCGCACCAGGGGGTCGGCGCCCGCGTCGGCGGCCGTCTCCGGCTGGTCGGGCACCGCGACCGGCGGGAACGGCGGCTGCTGGTCGGCCGGGACCAGGACCAGATAGCCGATCATCGGCGGCCGGCCCGGCAGGGCGGGCAGGGTGTGCGGCGGCGCCGGGAGCCAGGTGGCGCCCGGCGGCAGGAAGTCCGCGACGTCGACCACCTCGTCCCGGTCGACGGCGCGCAGCCGGTGCCGGGCGGTGTGGGAGGAGGGGGCGGTGGCGGTGGAGAGGGAACGAGTGGTCGCCATGAGAGGTCAGCTCTTTCGCGCGAGGAGTTCGTCGGGGAGGACGTACGTCGTGTCGCGCTGGCCGAAGGCCGGGGTGTACGGCTTTAGAGGGCCCGCGCGTTCACCGCGCGGCAACACACCCGGTCGAAGTCGTGGTGCTGACGGGAGGGCCAGAAGGGCTCGAGGTCGTGGCGACCCGTCGCGGTGCACTTCTGGAAGCTGGCCATGTGCCCATTGAAGCAGACCTGGGCCCGTCGCAGGAGTCTTCTCTCACTCCTCGGACGGGCGCCGCTCGGTCCGTGGTCATGGCGGTGGGTACGCAGCAGGGGCGCCCGCCATGAAGGCGGGCGCCCCTGAAGGGATCCTGCGGGGATCAGGCCTGGCCGGCCTTCTCCAGCGCGGTGCAGCAGGTGTCGACGATCAGCCGGGTCACCACGTACGGGTCGACGTTGGCGTTCGGGCGGCGGTCCTCGATGTAGCCCTTGCCGTCCTTCTCGACCTGCCACGGGATGCGGACCGAGGCGCCGCGGTTGGAGACGCCGTAGGAGTACTCGTTCCACGGGGCGGTCTCGTGCAGGCCGGTGAGGCGGTCGTCGATGCCGGCGCCGTAGTTCTTGACGTGGTCGAGCGGCTTGGAGCCCTCGCCGAGCGCCTCGCACGCGGTGATGATCGCGTCGTAGCCCTCGCGCATCGCCTTGGTGGAGAAGTTGGTGTGCGCGCCGGCGCCGTTCCAGTCGCCCTTGACCGGCTTCGGGTCCAGGGTGGCGGAGACGCCGAAGTCCTCGGCGGTGCGGTAGAGCAGCCAGCGGGCCACCCACAGCTGGTCGGCGACCTCCAGCGGGGACAGCGGGCCGACCTGGAACTCCCACTGGCCGGGCATGACCTCGGCGTTGATGCCGGAGATGCCCAGGCCCGCCGTCAGGCAGTTGTCCAGGTGCGCCTCGACGATCTCACGGCCGAAGATCTCGTCGGCGCCGACACCGCAGTAGTAGCCGCCCTGCGGGGCCGGGAAGCCGCCCTCGGGGAAGCCCAGCGGGCGGGAGCCGTCGAAGAAGGTGTACTCCTGCTCGATGCCGAAGATCGGCTCCTGGGCGGCGAACCGCTCGGCGACCTCGGCCAGCGCGGCGCGCGTGTTGGACGCGTGCGGGGTGAAGTCGATGTTCTGCACCTCGCACAGCACGAGGATGTCGTCGCCGCCGCGGATCGGGTCCGGGCAGGAGAAGACCGGCTTCAGGACACAGTCGGAGGCGTGCCCCTCGGCCTGGTTGGTGGAGGACCCGTCGAAGCCCCAGATCGGAAGGTCCTTGCCCTTGGCGTCGTCGGCGAGGATCTTCGTCTTGGAACGCAGCTTGGCCGTCGGCTCGGTGCCGTCGATCCAGATGTACTCAGCCTTGAAGCTCACGGGGCCACATCCTTCGGGGGTGGTCTGGGCGCACTTGCGGGTGCTGCGGCGCTGCGGCACTGGGGCGCCGCCGTTGTCGCCCGGCAGCCTGTCAACAGGCCATTTCCCGGTCATTGCCCGAGTGTGAACCCCGTGTTACCTGGTGGTTCTGTGCCCAGGCTCACGTTGTGAGGAGGGGCGGAGGGGGGTAAGGGGATCAGTCGCTCCGGTCATCCGCCCCCGGTGGCCGCGTCCCGTACCCCGCCGAGGAAGTCCCGGATCGCGGCCAGCCGACGCTCGTCGTAACCGGCCAGCAGCTGCACCGACCGGTCGATCAGCGGGCCGAAGAAGGACCGTCCCAGCTCGATCGCGCGCTCGTCCACCTCGATGACGACCTTCCGCCGGTCCCGCTCACCGCGCACCCGCCGTACGTGCCCCGCCCGCTCCAGCCGGTTCACCAGCGCCGTGGTCCCCGCCGAGTTGAGCCCGAGCGCGGCGCCCAGCCGCCCGGCGGTCATCTCGTCCGCGGCGCGGCGGGCGTCCATGAGGGCGATCAGGGCGCGTACGTCCGTGGGGTGCATGCCGTGGCGGTGCGCGAAGCGTGCGCTGTGCAGCCCGAGTTCGACCGCCACCGCGCGGAGCAGGTGGACGATCTCCATCTCGGGGGTCTCGGGGGTCTCGGGACCTGGATCGGCGGCCGGCATGCGGTGGTCCTTCGGGGTGTGCGGTTATCATCACGGCAAGCGAGTATCTCGCTCAACGAGATAATAGGGGTGTCGCATGGCCGGATACGACGGTGACACCTTCCGGGTTGCGTACGACAAGGTCATGGCGAAATGGCCGGCAGAGCGGGAGGCGCTGACCGTCGCGACGCCGTTCGGCGAGACGTACGTCCACGCCTGCGGCCCGCGCGACGCACCCCCGCTGCTCCTCCTGCCGGGCGGCGGCGGGGCCACTTCCGCGTCCTGGTACGCGCAGGTGGCCGACCTGGCCAGGGTCCGCCGGGTCCTCGCCGCCGACCTGGCCGGCGCCCCCGGCCGCAGCACCGTGGCCGCCGACCGTCAACCCCGTACGGTCGCCGACCTGGCGCTGTGGCTGGACGCGCTGCTCGACGGCCTCGGCGTGGCGGAGACGGACCTCGGCGGGCACTCGTACGGCGCGCTGGATCGCGCTGCACCACGCGGTGCGCGCCCCCGCGCGGGTACGCCGCCTGTTCCTCCTGGACCCGACCCAGTGCTTCGCCGGGTACAAGGCGGCGTACCTGCTCCACGCCCTGCCGATGCTGCTGCGCCCCACGCCGGCCCGCGTCCGCGCCTTCCTGGAATGGGAGACCGGCGGCGTCCCGCTGGACCCCGACTGGCTACGCCTCCAGGAGGCGGCGGCCGGCTTCCCCTCCGTGAAGCCGGTGACCGGGCCCCGCCCGGCGCCGGAAGCGCTGCGCGGCCTGGACATGCCGGTCCTGCTGCTCCTGGGCGGGAGCAGCAGGACCCATGACACGTACGAGGTGGCGGACCGGGCCGCCGCGGTGCTGCCGCGCGTGGAGACGGTCGTGCTTCCGGAGGTCTCGCACCACGCGCTGCCGCAGGCGGCGCCCGACGGCCTGGCCGGTCACCTCATGCGGTTCCTCCTGGCCTGAGCCTCACCCCACCTTCTCGATCACCGCACGGCGGATCAGGAACTTGCCGGGCTCCCGGACCTGTTCGAAGGCCGCGTTGTTGAGCAGCACACAGCTACCGGAGACCGAGGTGACCTTCACCGTCGTGGACTTGTTGTTGTCCAGGTTGGTGACCTTCAGCGTGGTCCCCGCCGGGAACTGGTTGCTGGAGGCGGCCGGGGCACCGCCCTCGCCGGAGAGCGTGACGGTGGAACCCTTGCAGACCTGCTGGCCGGAGGCGGCGGCAGCGTCATCGCCGGTGCCGGTGTTTGCCGCGTCGCCCGCGTCACCCGCGGCCGCTGTCTGGGACGGCTGGGCGGACTGCTCGGCGCCCTGCGCCGGCTGCGTCGCCTGGGAGTCCTGAGCCGACTCCCCAACGACGCATCCCGACGCTTCCTGCTGCTTCTTGATCTGCGCGATGACCGCCTCGCGGTTGGCGATCCGGGCCTGCGACTGGGCGTCCGGGTTCGCCTTCTGACCGTCGATGAACTTCTGGTTGTTGCCGAGGGCCGTGGCCAGCCCCTGGCAGACGGTCGAGTCCGCGGCGGACAGGGTCTTGCCCTTCTGCGGGGTCTGCGCGGCGTTCGAGGTGGACGCCATGGCGAAGGCCCCGCCTCCCGCCACCGCCGCGGCACTCACCAGCAGCGCGATCTTCTTCTTCGTACCGAGCTTTCGCCTACGCGACATGCGCGCCTCCTGCAGAGGTAGGGGTGCGTACGCCGCTATGTACGAGATACCGAACGAGGTTACTCAGCGCTTACACGAGTCTTCTGAAGTGGCGTGTGTCACAGGGCAGTTGAGGCCCTTCACTTGCGGGAGAGGGCGTCCTGCACGGCCTCGTCCGTGCGGGCCACCACCGCCGTGCCGTCGTCCGCCGTGATGATCGGGCGCTGGATGAGCTTGGGGTTCCCGGCGAGAGCGGCGATCCACCGGTCGCGCGCGGAGTCGTCCCGCGGCCACTCCTTGACCCCGAGCTCCTTGGCGGCGGCCTCCTGCGTACGGGTGATGTCCCACGGTTCGAGCCCGAGCCGCTCCAGTACGTCCCTGATCTCGCCCTCGCTCGGTACGTCCTCCAGATAACGGCGGACGGTGTACTCGGCGCCCTCGGCGTCGAGCAGGCTGATGGCACTGCGGCACTTGGAGCATGCCGGGTTGATCCAGATTTCCATGGGTCCCACGGTATCCGTCCCGGCCTCGGTGACCACCCGGGGTTCCCGGTGGCCCGGGCGCCGGCTCAGTGAACGGAGAACCCGCCGTCGACGAAGACCGCCTGCCCGGTGACGTAGCCGGAGGCGCCACTGGCCAGGAACACCGCCGCTCCGGCGAAATCCTCGGCCAGGCCGTTGCGCCCGGCCATGGTGCGCGCCGCCAGCGCCGCCACCTTCTCCGGGTCGGACGACAGCCGAGCGTTGAGCGGGGTCATGACATAGCCGGGCACCAGCGTGTTGCAGGTGACGCCGTGCGGCGACCACGCCTCGGCCTGCGAGCGGGCCAGTGACTCCAGCGCCCCCTTGGAGACCCCGTACGCGCCGCTCTGGACGAACGCCCGGTGCGCCTGCTGGGAGCTGATGTGGATGATCCGCCCGAAGCCCCGCTCGGCCATGCCGGGCCCGAACCGCCGGCCGAGCAGATAGGGCGCCTCCAGGTTCACCGCCATCGTGGCGTCCCACACCTCCTCGTCCAGCTCGCCCATCGGCGGCCGCAGGTTGATCCCGGCGCTGTTGACGAGAATGTCGGGCTCGCCGAACACCTCGGCCGCCCGCTCCGCCGCCGCGCGCACCCCGTCGCGGGTGCTCAGGTCGGCGCTCACCCAGGCGGCCCGGCAGCCGTCCGCCGTCAGCTCGTCGACCGTGGCGGCCAGCTCCGCCTCCTTGCGCGCCACGATGACCACGCTCGCCCCCGCTCGCGCGAGCGCCCCGGCGATGGCCCGGCCGATGCCGGAACTGCCGCCCGTCACCACGGCGACCCGGCCGTCCAGCGAGAACAGTTCGGAGAGGTAGCTGTGCGAGCTCATGCCCGCACCCTAGACGTGCTCCGGGGCCACCTTGTGCCCGCCACCGGCTCTGTTCGAATTTGACGCCGCCTCACGCACCTCTCGCGGGCCAGGTGTTACACCGCACCAATTCCCTTGTACACCTGGAGCTTTGCTGGCCCGCTCCAGCTCCCTGGATGTCAGTGCCGGGCAGTAAACTGGAGGCAGTGTTCGAGGGCATCGCCGGGTCCCCGGTGGAGCGCCCTGACCGCGACAGGAGGATGCCTGTGCCCGCTGCCGCCCCGTCCGTCATGAAGCGCCCGCTGCCCCCCGGGCGTCCGCGCGAGTGGTACGTCACCCACAACCGCCGCCTCAAGGCCATGCGCCTCGCCATCGCCCTGCTCGACTCCGGCGTCTACGTACCGAACCAGGCCCGCAACGAGACGATCCGGAGCACGGCCGAGCGCATCGGCATCCACCCGCCGTCGGACACGACCTGCCACATGGTGCGGGCGCTGATGCGGTACTCGCGGTGACCGTGGCGCCGGGTACCCCGGTCTCCCGGGGTGCCCGGCACTCGCGGCGCCGCAACCGCCGGACGGCCCCCTCAGGCCGACAACTCCCGTTCCACCGGCGTCCGGAACCGCGGAGTCACCCGTGCGCCGCCCAGCCGGCTCCGCAACCGTTCCGCCTCCGCCGCCACCGCGGACTCCGCCTCGCGCCGCACGCCCGCGTCGACGATCCGCCAGACGATCTCCCCGGACGCCCGCTGAGCCCAGCCGCCCACGACCCGGCCGTCCCACCACACCGTCGGCCCCACATTCCCGCTGCGGTCGAACAGGAGGGGCCGCAACTCCGGCGGCAGGTACCAGTCCCGCTCCTGCCAGCCCATCGTCGTGGGGTCGAGTGCGGGGAGCAGGGCCGCCCACGGGAACGCGGGCCCGGTCACGGGGCCGGTGTCGCCGGGGACGACGTAGCCCACGCCCTCGTCCAGGGACACCGTCTCCGCCGCGATCGCCCGCAGCGCGGCCCGTACGTCCGTCACCCGCCAGCCCGTCCACCACTTCAGGTCGGCCTCGGTCGCCGGACCGCAGGCGGTGAGCCAGCGGCGGAGCAGGGCGGCGCGGGCCTCGGCCGGGTCGAGCTCGGGGTGCGCGGGGGCCACCGCCCAGCGGAACTGGCTCGACGTCCAGGAGCCCAGGGGCCGGCCGCGGACCACCTTGCCCTCCACGCCGAGGACGCGCAGGAGGCGGCCGGAGACCGTGTGCATCGCCTCGTAGCTCTTGCCCGCCGCGTACACGAACTGCTCCCGCAGCCGCGGCTCGTCGCGGGCCAGTTCCGCCGCCGTCGCCTCCCCGCGCCGGGCGAGCGCGGCCAGGGCCGACGCCTCCACCTCCGCCAGCCAGGCCGCGTCCGGAGCCCCGCCCTTCGCCATGTCCTTGAGCAGCGTGGCGCGGGCCCGGGCGGCCAGGTCCAGGCCCGTCGACGCGTGCACCACGGCCGTCAGGTCCGCCGGGAACACGAACACCGTGTGCCGCATGCCGTGCATCCGCACCAGCGTGCGCTCCTCGTACAGCGCCCGCTCCGTCTCCGGCACGGTCTTCGCCGGCTCCGCCAGCCGGGCGCCCACCGCCAGGTACACCGTCGCCGGGTCCGTGCCGTGCAGCGCCACCAGCGAGGCGGCGACCTCCTCGGGGCCCGCCGCCCGCGCCGTGCCGGCCAGGTGGTGGCGCAGGGCCAGCCGGGCCCGCCGCTCCGCCGCGTCGATGTGCCGTCGCCGCCCGCCGCTCATCCCGACCTCCGCTGAATGCCTGCGTTCATCCTCGCCGACCCCACTGACAATCCTCCTGACGGGCGACGGCTCAGGCGTACCGCCCCAGCAGCCCGGTGATCGTACGGCCCTCGGGGAGCTGTTTCGCCGTCCAGCCCCGGTCGCCGAGTCCGGTCAGCAGGGCGTCCGCGAAGTCCCGCCGGTCGTCCGCGTGGTCGCGGAACCACAGGCCCAACCGGTGCTCGGCGTCGGGGAGTTCGAAGCGCGTGAACTGCGCCTGCGCGGCCAGCGCGTCCTGGACGGCCTCCGTCACCTCCGGCGGGATGACCGCGTCCGTGCCCGGCACCGCGAGTACCGCCCGGCCCGCAAAGGCCCTGAGCGCCTCCAGCGCGGGCGACCGGCGCCAGCTGCCCGGCGTACGGATGATCTCACTGAACCGCCCGTCACCCTCGCCGAAGGGCACGTCCCACGCCGGAGGCGCGTACACCGCGGGCGCGCACAGCCCCAGGGCCGCCACCCGCTCCCCGTAGTGCCGGACGAGGTCCGCCACCGTCTGGCCGCTCATGCTGAAGCCGACCAGCACCAGCGGCTCGGCCGCGGGCACGTGCGCGTCGATCACCGCGACCGCCTGCTCGAAACGCCGCCGCAGACTCAGCTCCCGCAGCGCGCCGGTGCTGTTGCCGTGCCCCGAGAAGTCGAGGGCGAGCCCGCGGCAGCCCCGGGCGACGAACTCGGCGAGCAGCGGCCGCAACCGCTCCTCGCTTCCGTTGCCCGCGCCGTGCAGCAGGACGACGGCGGCCCGCCCGGGCCCGCCGCCCAGGACCCCGGCGAGACGTTCACCGTCGTGGGCGTACGTGAAAGACGTGAGGGGGGTGAAGGAAGAGAGCTCACTCATGGCGCTCATTCACTCACGGAAAACGGGATGCACACCGAGTGATCGTCTCCCTACGCTGGATGCGAACCCACGGAAACGGAGGCCCATGATGGGCACCATCGTCATGTCCGGGGCGGTCGTCCTGGTCGTCCTGGGATTCGGAAACCACGCGTGGTGGCTGGCCGCGGTCGCCCTGCTCTTCCTGTACCTGCAGTACGGGCGCGGCGAATCCCCGTCCGCCGGAGCGGACTCGGCGGGCGCGCCCGCGACGTACCAGGCGTACCGCGAGCGCCGTGACCGCCAGGCCAGGTGGGAGCGCCGCTACCGTCGCGAGCGTCCCTTCGAGGCCCGGCGCCAGGAGCGCGAGGCGAAGGGCAAGTAGGTCCCGTGGGAGCCCCCGGTCACAGCCCGGGGGCTCCCCACACCGGGAACCAGCGGCTCAGGTCCTGCTCGATGCGCAGGTCGTTCGCGAGGGCCGCCTTCACCTGCAACTCCAGGGAGCTGTCCCGGCGTTGGGATGTGCCGGGCTGCGGGGCGAAGGGGTAGAAGGTGCCCCTCTTGTAGAGGTAGACCAGCGCGAGACGGCGTCCGGAGGCGTCCTGGAAGCCGGCCAGGGAGCACAGCAGCTGCGGGCCGAAGCCGTTGGCCTCCAGGGAGCTGTTCACCGCGTGCAGGTCGTTGACCAGCTGGGGCAGCTGGTCGGGGGCGCGCTGGGAGACCAGCCAGGAGTAGCCGTAGTCGTCCTGCCGCAGTTCCACCGGTGGGCCGGTGCGGTCGGCGTCCGCGTCGAGGAGCGCCTGGACCTCCTGGTGCGTCTGCTCGAAGACCGCGCCCTCGACCGTGGCGAAGCACACCGCGCCGCCCCCGGTGGGCGTGAACCCGGCCGCGGCCTGGAGGGTCACGGCCGCCGAGGGCAGCGCGAACAGCTGGTCGAGGTCGGGCGCGGCGGGCTTCGTACGGCCGAGGAGGATGTCCAGGAACCCCATGCTCAGCCCGCCTTGCCCGGCCGCGCCGCCTCACCCAGCTCGCCGGAGATCCGGCCCAGCTGCTCCAGCCGCTGCTCCAGGCTGGGGTGGGTGGAGAAGAACCGGGACAGCCCGGGCTCGGCGCCCAGCGCGGGAGTGAAGTAGAAGGCGTTGAAGGCCTGGGCCGTGCGCAGGTCGCTCGTCGGGATCCGGGCGATGTCGCCGGAGACCTTGGTGAGCGCGGAGGCCAGCGCCGAGGGACGGCCCGTCAGCAGCGCCGCCGCGCGGTCCGCGGCCAGCTCCCGGTAGCGGGACAGGGCCCGGATGAGCAGGAAGCTGATGGCGTACACGGCCGCCGACACCGTCATCACGGTGGCGAACACGACGGCGGTGTTCTGGTCCCTGCGGCCCCCGCCGAACAACCCCGAGTAGAACGCGAACCGCACGATCAGGCCTGCGATCACGCCGAGGAAGGACGCGACCGTGATCACGGCGACGTCCTTGTGCGCCACGTGCGACAGCTCGTGCGCGAGCACGCCCTCCAGCTCGGCGGGCTCCAGCCGCCGGAGCAGCCCGGTGGTCACACAGACCACGGCGTTGTCGGCGTTCCGCCCGGTCGCGAACGCGTTCGGCATGTCCATGTCGGACACGGCGACCACCGGCCTCGGCATGTCCGCGATGGCGCACAGCCGGTCGATCACCGCGTGCAGCCCGGGATACTCCTCCCGCTCCACCACCCGGCCGTGCATCGCGAACAGCGCGATCCGGTCGGAGAACCAGTACTGCGCGCCCAGCAGCGCCGCCGCGATCACCACGACCAGCACCAGGGACTTCAGCAACACGATCAACGCGGCGACGAACCCCACGTACAACAACCCGAGCAGGAACAGCGTGATCCCCATGCGCACGGTCAGCCGCCGGTCGCTCCGGAAGCGGCTCTGCATCTTGCATCACCCCGCAGTCAGGCACTCGCCCCGCTGTCCAGTGTGCACCTGCGGATTCCCATGAAGCGGTTCCGAACGGCCCCAGGAGCCGCAAAAGGACCCTGTGAGTTCCTGTGCGGCCGCTATCGGTAGGCGCGCATCTGGGCGTACCCCAGCAGAACGATCACCGCGGCCACGCAGCCCAGTACCACGGCCGTCGATATCCACGACGACCGGCGCGGCCGGACCGGGTCCGGGTCGGCACGGAAGGGCGCCGGGTTCGGCGGGTTCTCCTTCCAGCGGGCGGCGAGCATCCGGGCCCGGGCCGAGGGCTCCTTGTGCTCGGCCGAGCTCGCCCACTTGTGGTCGAATTCCCGCTCCCAGTCGTCCTGTTCTGTCATCCCCGTTCAACCTCTCTCGTCCGGCAGGGTCAGGAGGGATGATCCCCCGAGTGTAGGAAGCCTGGGAAGGGCGGAAGGTTGCACGGGATGCCGGGTGGTCGATGGGCGACTAGGCTCTACAGGTGAGAGCCGCGATGCGGGCTGTACCCGGGCCTGCTTCTTTTTTCCAGGCGGCAACACCTACGACCGCGCCGGACTTTTCGCCCTGCGGCCGCGGCCATCCGTCTCGTGCCCCAAGAACCGCACGAGGGGATGGGAGGAGGTTTACTCATGAAAGCACAACGCGCGAGGCGTCTCTTCGCGGTGTCCGCGATCGGCGTTCTGATGGCCGGTGGCGCCACGATCGGCGCGGCAGGTACGGCCTCGGCAGCCGTCCCGTCCCAGGCTCCCACCAATTTCGGCTGCTTCGATCGCGGTGGCCATCGCTGGTGGAACGACGACTGCGGCTTCGGCTTCGACCACCGGAACAACTTCGACAACGGTGCCGTCGTGGTGATCGTCGTGGCCTGAAGGCGGTAGTGATGAGGGCCGCCACCCGCAGATTCGCAGGTGGCGGCCCTCTCCCATTTCAGGCGCGTCGAGCATCAGGCGCGTAGCCGGGATCACACGTCGAAGAAGTGGTGGCCTCGCTCGGTCACCTTGGCAGACCGACGGCACTGCTGTTCTGGCCAGCACGGATGTCGTCGTTGTCTGCTGTCATCGGTCATGGCCGTCGAACCGGTCAGCCAGGATCATCGCCACATCGTCGGTCAAGTCGCCACCGGTGTGGCGGATCAACGCCTGGTGCAGTTGCTCCAGGAACTCCGGTGGCGTGGTGCCGACGCCTATCCCCTCCATGGCCTCCGACAGAGCGAAGAATTCGCTGTCGCGGTTGCGGGCCTCGATCACACCGTCGGTATACAGCAACAGGCGGTCACCGGGGACGAACGGATAGCTCTCAGGCTTCAGGGGGAGGTCGGTGATGAGGTCTTCGAGGCAGAGAGGCGGCAACGGCAAGCTCGGCATCAGTGGTGCAGTCCTGCCCCGGTGCAGCAGCAGCGGTGGCGGATGTCCGCGGTTGACCAGCTGCACCACGGGTTCGTCCGGCACCTGCGCGATGAGCGCCGTGGTGAACCCCTCCAGCAGAACCTCCTGGCCATACGCACCCGGCACGGCGAGTTCCCGTCGCAGCGCAGCCGAGCAGCGGTTCATGACCTCTACCAGGTCCTCCTCGTAGTGCACGGCTTCCCGGAACGCGCCCAGCGCCACCGCGACGGCTCGCACCGCGGACAGTCCCTTGCCCCGGACGTCCCCGACGATCATCCGGACGCCGTACCGCGTCTGTACCGCCTCGTACAGATCACCGCCCACCCGTGCCCCGGTCCCGGCCGCAAGGCACAGGCTGCCGGCCGACACTGGCCCCAGGCGCGCGGGCACGGGTCGCAGCACGACCTCCTGGGCCGCCACGGCGATCCGGCGGACCTGGTCGAGCTCTCTCTGCCTGCGCTCCTGCATAGCGCGGCTGGTGATGAAACCAGCCACGGAGACCAGGGCAAGAGCCAGGAAGTTGCTGTAGACCTGCAGGGTGCCCCATGCCCCGTTATAGGTCGCGGTGGTCACACTGATCGCCAGCGCCAGGGCCGCCGCCGCAGTGGTGCCCCTGGGCCCCAACGTCACTGCCGCCAGCGCCGGCACCGCGGTGAGGAAGGGGCCGGTATAGATGAAGTGCGCAGGCGTGAGTTCGATGACCAGCACAGCCAGCGCGATCAGATAGGGCACACACTGCATCAGCGTCAAGAGGACCCGGCTATGACCGCCTGCTCCTGGCACCGGGGGTGAGCGCAAGAGCCAGTTCATGCACCAAGCCTGCCTCGCTGAAGCCCATGGCTCCACCCCAGCCCACCGTCCTTTGGCACCACGGGGACCGGCACGGCCCATGTACAGTCCGATCACGCTTGGCAGGGCATCCAGCCGACGACCTGTGCTGATTCCCCGGACCTGAGGCTGTGACGCCGCACCGCCCCCGCCTCGTCCACAGCCTTAAGACCGACCTGGAGCCGGAAAAGCCGTCGGCCGGCTCTCCCGCGCTGGGAGAGCCGGCCGACGGCCCACAGACGGCCCAGGAGCGCAGTTACCCGCTCTGACCTGGGGCGATATCACACGTCGAAGTAGAGCTCGAACTCGTGCGGGTGCGGACGCAGCTGCAGCGGAGCGATCTCGTTCGCACGCTTGTAGTCGATCCACGTCTCGATCAGGTCGGACGTGAAGACGTCACCGGCGAGCAGGAACTCGTGGTCGGCCTCGAGGGAGTCGAGGACGGCCGGGAGGGACGTCGGCACCTGCGGAACGCCCGCGTGCTCCTCGGGGGCGAGCTCGTACAGGTCCTTGTCGATCGGCTCGGCCGGCTCGATCTTGTTCTTGATGCCGTCCAGGCCCGCCAGCAGCAGGGCCGAGAAGGCCAGGTACGGGTTGCCGGAGGAGTCGGGCGCGCGGAACTCGACGCGCTTGGCCTTCGGGTTGGAACCCGTGATCGGGATACGCATCGCGGCCGAGCGGTTGCGCTGCGAGTACACCAGGTTCACCGGCGCCTCGAAGCCCGGCACCAGACGGTGGTACGAGTTCACCGTCGGGTTGGTGAAGGCCAGCAGCGACGGGGCGTGTTTGAGGATGCCGCCGATGTAGTAGCGGGCGGTGTCGGACAGGCCGGCGTAGCCCTGCTCGTCGTAGAACAGCGGGTCGCCGTTGCTCCACAGCGACTGGTGGACGTGCATGCCCGAGCCGTTGTCACCGAAGATCGGCTTCGGCATGAAGGTCGCGGTCTTGCCGTTGCGCCAGGCCACGTTCTTCACGATGTACTTGAAGAGCTGGAGGTCGTCGGCGGCGGCGAGCAGCGTGTTGAACTTGTAGTTGATCTCGGCCTGGCCGGCGGTGCCCACCTCGTGGTGCTGGCGCTCGACCTGCAGGCCGGCCTTGTTCAGCTCCAGGGAGATCTCGGCGCGCAGGTCGGCGAAGTGGTCGACCGGCGGGACCGGGAAGTAGCCGCCCTTGTAGCGGACCTTGTAGCCACGGTTGTCCTCGAGGGCGCCGGTGTTCCAGGCACCCGCCTCGGAGTCGATGTGGTAGAAGGACTCGTTCGCGCTGGTGGCGAAGCGGACGCTGTCGAAGACGTAGAACTCGGCCTCGGGACCGAAGTACGCGGTGTCCGCGATCCCGGTGGAGGCGAGGTACGCCTCGGCCTTCTTCGCCACGTTGCGCGGGTCACGGGAGTACTGCTCGCCCGTGATCGGGTCGTGGATGAAGAAGTTGATGTTGAGGGTCTTGTCACGGCGGAACGGGTCGACCCGGGCGGTCGACAGGTCCGCGCGCAGCGCCATGTCGGACTCGTGAATGGCCTGGAAGCCACGGATCGAGGATCCGTCGAAGGCGAGCTCGTCGTCCGGGTCGAACGCCTCGACGGGCACCGTGAAGTGCTGCATGACGCCCGGCAGGTCGCAGAACCGGACGTCGATGAACTTGACGTCCTCGTCCGCGATGAACTTCTTGGCCTCGTCGGCGTTCTGGAACATCCAGCTCCTCCTACTCCCGGCCGTTCCCGTGCCGGGGTGGTAGTTCGTTCGTGCGGCCAGTGCGGTGGCACACGCTGACCTCGACCCTAGGGACGGGTGATTTCTCGAGCGTGACCCATTTGTTTCGCGGAAGTTAACCGGTCCTGGTTCCACCGTAGCCCCGGCGGGTCCCGGCGACACCCCGCCATCCGGCGGGCATATGCGGGCGCAGTACCGTGGACGGGTGGACAACAGGCGAGCAATCGGATCGTGGCTCTCCGGGCCGCGCGCGGCCCTGGAGGACGCCGGTGCCGACTTGGGATACCGGGGCGAGCAACTGGGTCTGCCCGAGGAGGGGCCGGGCTCGATCGCCGGCCCGGGACGGCGGCTCGGAGCGCTGGCCGTGGACTGGGCGATGTGTGTCTTGATCGCATACGGCCTGATCACGCACGGCTACAACCCGGCCACCAGTAACTGGGCCCTGCTCGTCTTCTTCGTCATGGCCGCCCTGACCGTCGGCACGGTCGGCTTCACCCCCGGCAAGCGCCTCTTCGGCCTCCGCGTCGTCGCCGTCGACACCGGCCGCGTCCAGCCGCTGCGCTCCCTGATCCGCACGGCCCTGCTGTGCCTGGCGATCCCGGCCCTGATCTGGGACCGCGACGGGCGGGGGCTGCACGACCGGCTGGCGCGGACCGTGGAAGTACGGATCTAGATTTCAACGGATCCAGTTCTCGACGGATCCAGTTCTCGTACGACGAAGGGGGCGCCCGGAGTGATCCGGGCGCCCCCTTCCTCGTACGAGGAGAGTCAGCGGGCCTTCGGCCCGCCGCGCGGCATCCGCATGCCCTTGGGCATCGGGCCCTTCGGCAGCGGCATGTTGCTCATCAGGTCGCCCAGGGCACGCAGCCGGTCGTTGGTGGCGGTCACCTGGGGGCCGGTCAGGACGCGGGGGAACTTCAGCAGGGTGGTGCGCAGCTTCTTCAGCTCGACCTGGCCCTCGCCCGTGCCGACGATCACGTCGTGCACCGGTACGTCCGCGACGATGCGGGCCATCTTCTTCTTCTCGGCGGCCAGCAGGCTCTTCACCCGGTTCGGGTTGCCCTCGGCGACCAGCACGATGCCGGCCTTGCCGACCGCGCGGTGCACCACGTCCTGGCTGCGGTTCATCGCCACCGCGGGGGTCGTCGTCCAGCCCCGGCCGATGTTGTCGAGCACGGCCGCGGCGGCGCCCGGCTGACCCTCCATCTGACCGAACGCGGCCCGCTCGGCCCGGCGGCCGAACACGATCGCCGTCGCGAGGAAGGCGAGCAACAGGCCCAGGAGGCCGAGATAGATGGGGTGCCCGATCAAGAAGCCGATCGCGAGGAAGACACCGAGGATGCCGATGCCGACGGCTGCGAGTACAAGACCGATCTTCTTGTCGGCCTTGCGGGTCATCTTGTAGGTAAGGGCGATCTGCTTCAGTCGCCCGGGGTTCGCAGCGTCCGCTGCGGTTTCCTTCCTCGCCATGCCCCGAAGTCTACGTGGCTCCGGGAGCGGTCACGACGGCGGTGTCCGGTGAGGAAGGACTCAGGAGCGGGTGGCGGCCTGCTCCAGGACACGCTGCGCCTCGACCCTGTCCTTGGCGCGACGGCGGTCTTCGAGGACCGAGGTCCAGGCGTTGCGGCGGGCGGTGCGCTGGCCCCCGCTCATGAGCAGCGACTCCACGGCGCGGAGCGCGTCGGTGAAGGACGGGATCGCGGTGGCGCGAACGGGCGCGGCCTGCATGGTGGAGGTCCCCCTCGGTGCGGGTGTACGGGCTGTGATTCCAGGGTCACTGATTGGTGTTACCAGGGCGTGACCGACCGGTCAAACAGGAATGAAACCTTGACTCGCGTCACCAATGCGCCGACGCGGCCCCGACGTACGCCCTCATCAGCGAGGACGGTCAGGACCGCGTCCATTCGGTCATTACTGGCCGGTAGCTGCTTGTGCGTGAATTCACCCAGTCCGGGAGACGACGTGCGCGCCGCCCCGCTGGGGGGCAGCCGAGTGACGCTGTTCGATCGCCATCCGGTACAGCCGCCCCGCGCGGTAGGAGGAGCGGACCAGCGGGCCGGACATCACGCCGGAGAAGCCGATCTGCTCGGCCTCCTCCTTCAGCTCCACGAACTCCTGCGGCTTCACCCAGCGCTCGACGGGGTGGTGACGGACGCTCGGGCGCAGGTACTGCGTGATGGTGACCAGCTCGCAGCCGGCGTCGTGCAGCTGCCTGAGCGCTTCGCTGACCTCCTCGCGGGTCTCGCCCATGCCGAGGATCAGGTTGGACTTGGTGACCAGGCCGTAGTCACGCGCCTCGGTGATGACCTTCAGGGAGCGCTCGTAGCGGAAGCCGGGACGGATGCGCTTGAAGATCCGGGGGACCGTCTCGACGTTGTGCGCGAAGACCTCGGGCCGGGAGGAGAAGACCTCGGCCAGCTGCTCCGGGACCGCGTTGAAGTCGGGGGCCAGCAGCTCGACCTTCGTCCGGCCCCCCTCGCGCTCCGCCGTCTGCTGGTGAATCTGGCGCACGGTCTCGGCGTACAGCCAGGCGCCGCCGTCCTCCAGGTCGTCGCGGGCGACGCCGGTGATGGTGGCGTAGTTCAGGTCCATGGTGACCACGGACTCACCGACCCGGCGCGGCTCGTCGCGGTCCAGGGCCTCGGGCTTGCCGGTGTCGATCTGGCAGAAGTCGCAGCGCCGGGTGCACTGGTCGCCGCCGATGAGGAAGGTCGCCTCGCGGTCCTCCCAGCACTCGTAGATGTTCGGGCAGCCGGCTTCCTGGCAGACCGTGTGCAGGCCCTCGCTCTTCACGAGGTTCTGCATCTTCGTGTACTCGGGACCCATTTTCGCCCGGGTCTTGATCCACTCGGGCTTGCGCTCGATGGGGGTCTGGCTGTTGCGGACCTCCAGGCGCAGCATCTTGCGTCCGTCGGGTGCGACTGCGGACACGACCGGCTCCCTAGCGATTGATTCTTCGGCGTCACCCAGGGTACGCCCGTTGATTTAGTGGCCCGGCGTGGGTGCCGGCCTGCTGGGGACTGCTGCCCCAGGCCCCCGCTCCGGCCTGAACGGCCTTGCCCTCGAACGCCGGACGGGCTGGTTACGCCGACGTCTTCTCGATCACTCGCGGCTTCAGGTCCGCGTTCTCCAGTACGTCCCTCAGGTGCCGTTCGACCACCGGCAGCACCTCCTCGATCGTCACGTCCCGCCCGAGTTCGCTCGCCAGGGACGCGACCCCCGCGTCCCGGATCCCGCACGGGATGATCCGGTCGAACCAGCGGTTGTCGGGGTTCACGTTGAACGAGAAGCCGTGCATCGTGACACCTTTGGCGACCCGGATGCCGATCGCCGCGATCTTGCGGTCCTCACGGCGCTGGCCGGCGTTGGAGGGGGCGTAATCCGGGCCGTTCAGCCGGGGGTCGAACTCCTCGTCGTGCAGACGCGGGTCGAAGTCCAGTGACAGCCCGCCGAGCGCCGGCCGCCGCTCCACCGGGTCGCCCAGCACCCACACCCCGCTGCGGCCCTCGACCCGGGTGGTCTCGAGGCCGAACTCCGCGCACGTGCGGATCAGCGCCTCCTCCAGGCGCCGTACGTGCGCGACCACGTCCACCGGGCGCGGGAGCTTCTGGATCGGGTAGCCCACCAGCTGGCCGGGGCCGTGCCAGGTGATCTTGCCGCCGCGGTCCACGTCGATGACCGGCGTGCCGTCGAGCGGGCGCTCGCTGTCCTCGGTGCGGCGGCCCGCCGTGTAGACCGGGGGGTGTTCGAGGAGCAGTACGGTGTCGGGGACCTCGTCGGCGAACCGCGCCGCGTGCACCCGGCGCTGCTCGTCCCAGGCCACCTGGTAGTCCACGGCCTCGGCACCGAATCCCATGCGGACGAACCGCAACCCACTCACGGCAAGCGCCTCCCTAGAAACTCGTAAGGCACGAAACGCGCCCACGCCACTGTACGTCCGACCGCTTGGCGTCAGCCTTGCGGGCAATCCTCACACGATCGGATGAATGCACACTGAAGCGTGCGAGCACGTGCTTACTCTCCGCTACATTCGCGCCGTTCACGAGGCCATAAGGGCTGCTCACAGGCAATCCGGGCACAAGCGGCCAGGCTGCTTGGGTTCGAAAGGCAGGAGACCGCACCGCACTATGACGGACCGACCCGCGCAGCGCACCCCCAACCGCCAGCTCGCCGCGCTCATCGCAGAAGCGGGGTTCTCCAATGCGGGTCTGGCCCGTCGCGTGGACCAGCTCGGGCTCGAACACGGGCTGGACCTCAGATACGACAAGACATCGGTCACCCGGTGGCTGCGCGGACAGCAGCCCCGGGGCACGACCCCGGCGCTGATCGCGGAGGTCTTCACCCGGCGCCTCGGCCGCCGCCTGACCGCCCAGGACCTGGGCCTGGACGCCTGCGCGCCGGTCTACGCGGGCCTGGAGTTCGCGGCGAGCCCCGAGGAGGCCGTCGACATCGTCAGCGGGCTGTGGCGCAAGGACTCCGGCAGCCACGCCGAGCTGCGCAAGATCGCCTTCACCCCGGCCGGCCTCGTCGTGCCCAGCCGGGACTGGCTGATCGGCCGGCCCGACGACAAGGTGGCCCGCGGCGAGCCGCCCGCCCGGGTGCCCGCGCAGGGCCGCCCGGCCGTGCCCCGCCAGCGGAGCCAGGCCGAGCGCGGCCTCGGCCAGAGGGTGACCTCCGGGGACATCGCCGCGCTCCGCTCGGTCGGCGAGCTCTTCCGCACCCTCGACGACGCCTACGGCGGCGGCCACGCCCGCCAGGCCCTGGTGCGTTACCTGGAGCACGAGTGCGAGCCGATGCTGCGCGGCACCTACGGCGAGCAGACCGGCCGCCGCCTGTTCGCCGCCGCCGCCGACCTCACCCGGCTCGCGGGCTGGACCTCGTACGACATCGCCGCGCACGGACTCGCCCAGCGCTACTTCGTGCAGGCGCTGCGGCTCGCCCAGGCGGCCGGGGACCGCTCCTACGGCTCCTACGTCCTGGTCACCATGAGCCGCCAGGCCGTCTACCTCGGGCACGGCCGGGAGGCCGTCCAGCTGGCCCGCGTGGCACAGCAGGGGGTCGGCACCAGCGCGCCGCCCGTCGTGCAGGCGCTGCTGCACGCGGCCGAAGCACGCGCCCACGGCGTGCTCGGCGAGGTGCGGGCGTGCACCGGCGCGCTCGTACGGGCCGAGCGCGCCCTGGAGGCGGCCCGGCCCGGGGACGAGGTGCCGTTCTGGGCGCGCTTCTTCGACGAGGCGCAGCTCGCCGACGAGTTCGGGCACTGCCACCGGGACCTGCAGCAGTTCCGCGCCGCCGCCCAGCACGCGGAGCGCTCCCTGCAGCTGCGCGCCCCCTCGTACGCCCGCAGCCGGCTGTTCTGCCGGGTCGTCCTCGCCACCGCCCGCCTCGGCCTCGGCGAACTCGACCAGGCCTGCGCGCTGGGCGCGGAGGCGGCCGGGCAGGCGGCGGAGATGCGCTCGGTCCGGGCGATCGAGTACGTCAGGGACTTCGAACGCCGGCTGGAGCCCTACAAGGACGCGGCACCGGTGCGGGGCTACCGCGACAAGGTCGCGGCTCTCGGGTGAGCCCCCTCCCGGCCCCGGAACCCTCGGCTCAGGCCGCCTTCCGCAAGGTCGCGGGCGGGTCCGCCCGGTGCATGGAGCCCGCCGCCCCCAGGTCCGCCAGGATCGCGGCGGCGGCCCGGTGGGCCGAGTGCAGCGCGCCCTGCACGGTGCTGGTGTCGCGGTGGTCGCCGCACACGTACAGGCCCGCCAGCAGCCGCACCGGCCGCCGCAGGTCGTGCGGCGGGCGCATCGCGGGGACGGCCTCGGCGGTGTGGTGCACGGCCAGGGTCTCCCAGCGGCGGGTCGAGGTGCCGTACAGCCGGGACAGGTGCGTGCGTACGGCGGTGTCCACGCCCTCGGGCGGAGCGCCGAGGACGGTCGAGGAGACCAGCGCCCGGCCCGCGGGCGCGCGGCTCGGGTCGACGTTGCTGACGACCGCGGTGTGCGCGACCGGGCCGCCGCGGTCGGCGTCGAGCAGCAGCGAGGCGCCCGTGGCCGGCGGTTCGTCCGTCGTGTGGTGGACCACCGTCACCGGGTGGAAGTCCGGCACGCGCAGTCCGGGCAGCAACTCGGCCGCGGCGCGCGCGTCGGTCGCCAGCAGCACGGCACGGCAACGGAACTCGCCGTGCTCATCGGTGGTCACGGCGGTGGTCGAGACCGAGGTGGCCTTGATCCCGGTGTGCACCGTGCCGGGGGGCAGGGACCGCGCCAGCAGCTCCGGCAGCATCTCGGCGCCGCCCTCCGGCACGCACAGCCGGCCGCTCGCGAAGGCGCGCAGCGCGAGGTCGGCGCACCGGCTGGACGTCGTCAGCTCCGGGTCGCACAGCAGGGCGGCGAGCAGGGGGCGCAGGAAGCCGTCGATGGTGCGGGCGGGCACCCCGCGCGAGGCGAGGGCCTGGGCGGCGGGGAGTTCCGGGCGGTCCAGGACGCGTTCGACGGGTGTACCGGCGATCCGGGCGAGGGCCACTCCCAGCCGGGCCTGGTCGACGGCACCGCCCACCGGTGCACCCGCTCGTACGGGTGGCACGACCGAGCTCCTGGGGGAGCTTGCCAGGACGCGTACGGCATGGAGTGCGCCCCTTGCGCTCCCTCCGCCCGCTGGTGCGCCCGCGCGCTGCCGGCGGCCGTCGCGGTGCAGCAGGACGCCGGGCGTGAACGGGCGCAGGGCGAGGGCGCCGAGGCCCGGTGTCAGGCGTAGCTCCGGATACGACGTGGACAGAAGCTGGCCGATCCGGTCGAGCCGGAAACCGTCGACCTTCTCCGTCGACATACGGCCGCCGACGTAAGGAGCGGCCTCCAGGACTGCGGTCGTTACTCCTGCGCTGCTCAGCCGATGCGCCGCCGAGAGACCGGCGATCCCGGCTCCCACGATGACGACGTCCACCTGGTACACGGGCTCAAGCACGAGGCCCCTCCTCGAGGTTGTGCGGCCGGTGGAGACGTCATGCCCCCAACCAGCTCCAGGGATACCCGAGTTCGGAACGAAGTTAGGGCCGTGATCGGGCAGGGACAGTCGCGCATGAACAGGGCACGGTCGCACGACGGTCGCATGTGGTCACAGGAGTTCCTCAGGCCGCCCGGATCGTGTCCTCGATCCCCGGGAACGCGAAGGTGAACCCCGACTCCAGCAGCCGCTTGGGCACCACCCGTTGACTGCCCAGCACATCCCCCGCCATCTCGCCCAGCACGGCCCTGAGCACCGGCGCCGGCACCGCGAACGCCGTCGGCCGGTGCAGCACGCGCCCCATCGCCGCCGTGATCTCACGGTTGGTCAGGGGCTGCGGGGCGGTCAGGTTGAACGGCCCCGACAGCCCGTCGGTGGCGAGGAGATGGCGCAGCGCGGCCACCTCGTCGTGCAGCGAGATGAACGACCAGTACTGCCGCCCGTCGCCCAGCCGCCCCCCGAGCCCCGCCTTGAACAGCGGGAACAGCCGCCCCCAGGCGCCGCCGCCACGGGCCACCACCAGCCCGGTCCGCGCGAACACCGTCCGCACGCCCGCCTCCCGCGCGGGCGCCGTGGCCTCCTCCCACTCCACGCACAGCGACGGCAGGAAGCCCTCCCCGGGCGGGGTGCCCTCGTCGGCCACCCGGTCCCCGGTGTCGCCGTAGATGCCGATCGCACTGCCGTTGACCAGCACGCGCGGCGGCTCGTCGAGGGCGGCCACGGCCTCCGCCAGCGCCGCCGTGCCCAGCACCCGGCTCTCCCGGATCCGCCGCTTGTACTCCTGCGTCCAGCGGTGGTCGCCGATGCCCGCGCCGGCCAGGTTGACCACCGCGTCGCAGCCGGCGAGCCCGGCCGCGTCCACGTACCGCCCCTCCGGGTCCCAGCAGACCTCGTCCGCGCCCCGGGCCGCACGGCGGACCAGGCGTACCACCTCGTGTCCGTCGGCGGTCAGGGACCGCACCAGAGCGCTGCCGATCAGACCGGACGCGCCGGTCACCGCGATGCGTGAACGTTGCATGCCGCCCATCCTGCCGCGTGCCGCCGGGAAATGACGGGGCGGCGCCACGTCTCCCGCCGTACAGTGACCGCCATGCCGGACCCCTCCATATCCCTGCGCCCCGCCAGGCCCGAGGACGACGAGGAGCTGACCGTTCTCGACGTGGCCACCTGGTCGCCCCTGCACGCGGTGATGCCCGAGCCGCAGCCGCCGTACCCGGCCTTCTTCACCGAGCGGCACACCGCCGAGGACACCCTGGTCGCCGAACTCGACGGCCGCGTCGTGGGTTACCTCCGCCTCGGCTTGCCCACCCCGCTCGCCTCCAACGCGCACGTACGGCAGATCCAGGGACTCGCCGTCGCCGGCGAGGCCCGCGGCCGGGGCGTCGGCCGCGCGCTGGTCCGCGCCGCCGTCGAGGAGGCGCGCAGGCGCGGCGCCCGCCGCATCACGCTGCGCGTCCTCGGGCACAACACCCCCGCCCGCAAGCTGTACGAGTCCGAGGGCTTCGTCGTCGAGGGCGTGCTGCCGGAGGAGTTCCTGCTGGCCGGGGAGTACGTCGACGACGTGTTCATGGGGCGTTCCGTGTCGTGACTCTCAGGACGTGACCAGGTCCCCTGTGTCCACCGGCGCCGTCGCGTCCGCCGCGCGCTCGGCGTCGGAGGCCACCTCGTCCGCCGTCAGCACGTACCCCGTCTCTTCGTCGGAGGTGGAGCGGGCGAAGACCACGCCGTACACCCGGCCGTCGGTGGTCAGCAGCGGGCCGCCGGAGTTGCCGGGCCGGACCGTCGACCGTATCGAGTAGATCTCGCGGGTGACGGTGGCGTCGTTGTAGATGTTCCGGCCGGTCGCCCGCACCCGGTTCGCCACCGTGGCCGCCTGCAGGTTGAGGTCGCCGTCCTGCGGATAGCCCGCGACCACCGCCGAGTCACCGCGCGAGGCATTGCCGTCGAAGCGGAGCACGGGGGCGTCGAGACCGGGCACGTACAGCACCGCGACGTCCCGCTGCGGGTCGAAGAGCACCACGCGCGCCTCGTGCGACTGCCCCACGCCCCCGATCCGCACGGTCGGATCGTCGATGCCCGCCACCACATGGGCGTTGGTCATCACGTGCTCCCGCGTGTACACGAACCCGCTGCCCTCGCGCCCCTGGGTGCCGGAGACACCCTCGATCTTCACCGTGCTCAGCTTGGCGGCCCTCGTGGCGCTGGCCGTGACGCTGTCGCCGGTGGGCTTGGCGACCTGGGCGGTCGACTCGTTCTCGAACGGGTTGAAGACCTGCGGGAAGCCCGCCTCCGTGAGCGCCGAAGTGGCCTGCGAGAACCACGAGGGCGTGGTCTCCGGCATCGCGTTGTGCACCGCGCCCAGCAGCGTCGAGTCACGTATCGCCGTCGTCACCGCCTGGGAGGAGGACGCGCCCAGCACGCTCGCGGCCACCCACGCCACGATCAGCACGGCGACCGAGTTGGCCGCCGCCCCGCCGATCCCGTCGGCGACTCGGAGCGGCCCCTCGTCCAGCTCGCGCCGCAGCCGCAGCGCCAACCGCCCCGCCAGCTCGTGCCCGACCACGCCCGGGACCAGCACCGTCAGCACCGCGGTGACGGTCGCCGCGGGCGTCCCGCGCGTGACGAGGTCCATCACCCAGGGCAGCACCCACACACCGGCGACCGCCCCGCCGACGAACCCGGCCAGCGAGACACAGCCGGCCACCAGCCCACGCCGGTAACCGGATGCCGCGTAGGCGAGGGTCACCAGCACAAGCACCAGGTCGAGCAAGTCCACGGAGCCGCCTTTCTCTCGGACCCGTTAGTACGGGCGGGACGGGCCCAGTGATCAGTTGCGCAGATCGGTGAGCGCACGTGGAGCCCTGGAACCGGCCACGTGTGCGTGTACCCCCAGAAACGTCCCGGACCAGGACGATGGTTCCGCCAGATGGCACAGCACACGTCGCGGGCGGGGCGGACCGCGCCGACAGTGGGACCATGCGGGTCGTCCGAGGAGCCCGGGGGAGAGAACGAGAGAGGGGCGCGCGCACCCCGCCTGCCCGGCGCGCACGCCGAGCCGCTCGCGCCGTGCTCGGCTGCCTGCCCGGCCTCGCCGCCGTCGTCGCGCTGGCGCTGTGCGCACGGGGCGTCGAGCGCACGGTCGCCGCACCCCGGCCCGCACAGCCGGCCACGGGCCGTCCCGCGTCGGACCAGGCGGACCATGCGCACCAGGCGGGCCCGGCGGCCCGGCACCGCGCTGCCCGGCCCCGCATCGTCCCCCGTACGGCCTGGCTGGACGCCACCGCCCGGCACACGCAGCCGCCCGCGCGCTACGACGACAGGGTCGTCGCCGTCTTCGTCCACCACACCGACTCGCCCAACCGCTACGCCTGCGCCGACGCGCCCCGCATCATCCGCCACCTCTACTCCGGCCAGACCGGCGCCCGCAGCTGGGACGACATCGGCTACAACTTCCTCGTCGACCGCTGCGGCACCATCTACGAGGGCCGCGCGGGCGGCGTCGACCGCCCCGTCACCGGCGCCCACACCCTGGGCTTCAACCACCGCACCGCCGGCATCGCCGCGCTCGGCACCTTCACCGCCGGGGTCCCCGTTCCCCGCGCCATGACCGACGCCATCGCGGCCCTGGCCGCCTGGAAACTGGGCCTCGCCGGCATCGACCCACGCGCGCGTGTGCCCCTCGTCTCCAGCAGCAGCCACAGCCGCTTCAAGACCGGCACCACCGCCACCTTCCCGGCCGTCGCCGGCCACAACGACGGCTACATGACGACCTGCCCGGGCGCGGCGCTGACCGCGAAGCTGCCGGCCATTCGGGAGGCGGCGGCACGGCTTCAGAGCAGGTGATTACGGAACCCCAGCAGACCCCTGACGCCCGCGTCCCCGACCGCGCCGGCGCCGCCGAGTGGCAGGCTCTCGCGCCGAGTGGCACCGCGTCTTCCGGGAGAGCCGCGAGCCCCTCCGTCACCACGTGATCCTCCGTCAACTCCCCACACTCTACGAATGCTTCAACCAGGCGGACATCCTCGTCAGCGACGTCTCCTCCGTGGTCGCCGACGTCGTCGCCGGCCTCAAGCCGTACGTCCTCACCAACGCCCGCGACCTGCCCGACGAGGAGTTCCGGGCCGCGTACACGACGGCGGGCGCGTGCCAGTCTCCTCGACCGTGAGTGCACCCGCCTGCCGGAGATCCTCCGCTCGGTGCGCGAGCCACGCCACGACCCGATGGCCGCGCAGCGCCGCACGCTGAAGGAGTACGTGCTGGGGCCGGACCGCCCCACGTCCATGGAAAGGTTCAACGCGGCGGTCAACGCGTTGGCCGACAAGGCTGCGACGGAACTGACGCAGCCTTGTCGGACTTGTACGCGAACACCGCTTTTCCGCAGCGGCGGACCGAGTCGACCGGCTCGGCCAGGCAATTCCAGCCGGGATCTTCCCAGGCGGCGATGTCGGCCGGACCTCTTCGGCGCTGTGCGCCTCAATGGTGGTGACGTACTCGAGCGACTGGCCGGACGAGGAGCGCCCCGGTCGCCGTTCCACGGCATCGAGCACCGAGATGAAGAAGGCGGGCACCTGGGCCGACGCCGTCCGCAGTCCCTGGACCGTCGTCTGCGCCGTCGCCACGGTCATCCTCGGCCCGGCCGCCGTCACCGCGTCCGCGCTCGACCAGGCCAACAGGGCACCGATGCACCACGCCGTGAAGGCCGGGCAGCCGCAGGCCTGCATCCCGTCGGACAGCACCCGGCGCCGCGCCACCGCCTGACGCTCACTCCTTGAAGCGGGCCCACAGACGCGGATACCGCTCCGCCAGCGCCCCCTCGTCCTCGAAGTCGATCGGCGTCCCCTCCGGCTCCGCAGGGGCCGGCGCGATGCCCAGGTCGGGCGCCACCGTGCCGGTGAGCTGCTCGTACGCCTCGTCCGCGGCGTAGCCGAGCTCCTCGCCGTCGCCGTCGATCTCCTCGTCGAAGTCGTCCAGGAGGTCGGCCAGGGAGTCCGGGTCGTGGACCGCGCCCTCGTAGATCTCGCGGCCCTGGCCGATCAGCCAGCAGCGGAAGAAGTCGAACGCGTCGTCGCTCGCCCCGTCCAGCAGGACCCATGCGGCGCCCCACAGGTCCCAGGTGTACGCGCGGTTGTAGCGGGCCTCGAAGTGACGGGCGAAGTCGAGGACCAGGTCCGGGTCCAGCTGCAGGAGCCGCTCCACGAGCAGGTCCGCCTGCTCTTCGGGATCGCCCCCGGCGGCCTCGCGGGTGGCGTCCACCAGCTCCCAGAACTCCATCTCGTCCATCACGGGTCCAGCATCGGCCCTCCGGCACGGGGGCGCACGTGGAGCGCGGCGGATCCGCGGATCGTCACGCGGAGGAGTACAGCGCGGCGGCACGCCGGGCGTCCCGGGCGAAACGCTCCCGCAGTGCCGCCGGCGCCAGCACCTCCGCCTCCGGGCCGAGCGCGGTCAGCTGGGTGTGCGCGACCTCCTCGGACTCCACCGGCAGGGTCAGGGTCACCCAGCCCTCGCCGTCCGCCTCGCCGGCCGCCGCCCGTATCGCCTCCCGGGCGGACACCGGATCGACCACGTACGGCAGCCTCCGCACACCCTGCGCCGACAGTCGTACGACGACCTCGGCCCGAAGGATCGACCGGGCGAAGCTCTCCGCCTGCTCCACCCAGTAGCCGGGCAGGTCGAAGTGCTCGCCGCGGACGAAGCGGTCGTCCAGCGCGGCCACGGCCGTGAACCTGTCGAGGCGGTACGTCCGGAAGGCGGCCGCCTCCGGGACCCTCGCGCACAGATACCAGACGCCCGCCTTCAGCACGAGCCCGTACGGCTCCAGAGTCCGCTCCACCTCCGTACCGTCGCGCCGGTAGCGGGCCGTGACGCACCGGTCGTCCCACACCGCCTCGGCCAGCGCGGGCAGCAGCACCGGCGTCTCCGGCTCCCGGAACCAGGCGGGCGCGTCCAGGTGGAAGCGCTGCGCCGCCGCGCGCGGAGCGTCCCGGAGGGAGGGAAGCAGGGCCGCCGACACTTTCAGGCGGGCCGCGGACGCCACGTCCTCCAGGCCCATCTCCCTGAGCGCCCCCGGTACGCCGGACAGGAACAGCGCCTCCGCCTCCGTCCGGGCCAGGCCCGTCAGCCGTGTCCGGTAGCCGCCGATCAGCCGGTAGCCCCCGGCCCGGCCACGGTCCGCGTACACCGGCACCCCCGCCTCCGACAGCGCCTGCGCGTCCCGCGTGACCGTCCGCTCCGAGACCTCCAGCTCGCGGGCGAGTTCGGCGGCGGTCATGGAGGGGCGGGACTGGAGCAGGAGCACCATCTTGATGAGGCGGGCGGCGCGCATACGTTCATGATGCCGGGGCCCACTGACAACGAAGGGGTACGGCAGCCGCCGTACCCCTTCGTTCGACTCGTCCGGCCCCGGTGCTTACAGCCCGTACTTCTCCCGGGCTTCCTTCACCGCCGTCGCCTTGACCTCGCCGCGCCGGGCCAGCTGGGCCAGGGCCGCGACGACGATCGACTCGGCGTCGACGCCGAAGTGGCGGCGGGCCGCCTCACGGGTGTCCGACAGACCGAAGCCGTCGGCGCCCAGGGAGGAGTAGTCCTGCTCGACCCACTGCGCGATCTGGTCGGGGACCTGGCGCATGTAGTCGGAGACGGCCAGGACCGGCCCCTCGGCGCCCTGGAGTGCCTGGCGTACGTACGGGACGCGCTCCTCGCCGCGCAGCAGGGCCGCGTCGGCCTCGAGGGCGTCGCGGCGCAGCTCCGTCCAGGAGGTGGCCGACCAGACGTCGGCCGCGACGCCCCAGTCCGCCGCGAGCAGTTGCTGTGCCTTGAGCGCCCAGTGGATCGCCGTCCCGGAGCCCAGCAGCTGGATGCGCGGGGCGTCGGCGGCCGGGGTGATGCCCGCCGACTCCGCCGTGTTGAAGCGGTACAGGCCCTTGACGATGCCCTCGTCGATGCCGAGGCCCGACGGCTTGGCGGGCTGCGGCAGCGGCTCGTTGTAGACGGTGAGGTAGTAGAAGACGTTCGGGTCCTCGCCGGGAGCCGCCTCGCCGTACATCCGGCGCAGACCGTCCTTGACGATCGTCGCGACCTCGTACGCGAACGCCGGATCGTACGTCAGCGCCGCCGGATTCGTCGCCGCGATCACCGGGGAATGGCCGTCGGCGTGCTGCAGGCCCTCGCCCGTCAGGGTCGTGCGGCCTGCCGTGGCGCCGACGAGGAAGCCGCGGCCGAGCTGGTCGCCGAGCTGCCACATCTGGTCGGCCGTGCGCTGCCAGCCGAACATCGAGTAGAAGATGTAGAACGGGATCATCGCCTCGCCGTGCGTCGCGTACGACGTCGAAGCGGCGATGAAGTCGGCCATCGAGCCGGCCTCGGTGATCCCCTCGTTGAGGATCTGGCCGTTCTTGGCCTCCTTGTAGTACATCAGCTGGTCGCGGTCGACCGGCTCGTACGTCTGCCCCTTGGGCGAGTAGATGCCCAGGGACGGGAACAGGCTCTCCATGCCGAAGGTGCGCGCCTCGTCGGGGACGATCGGCACCCAGCGCCCGCCCGTCTCCTTGTCGCGGACCAGGTCCTTGATCAGGCGAACGAACGCCATGGTGGTGGCGACGTTCTGGGAGCCGGAACCCTTGTCGAAGGAGGCGAACGCCTTCTCGGCGGGCGCGGGCAGCGGGGCCACCGGGTGGACGCGGCGGGCCGGGGCCGGGCCGCCGAGGGCCGCGCGGCGCTCCTGCAGGTAGCGGACCTCGGGTGAGTCGGCGCCGGGGTGGCCGTAGGGGACCACGCCGTCGGTGAAGTCGCTGTCCTTGATCGGCAGGTCGAGAAGGTCGCGCATCGCCTTGAACTCGTCCACCGACAGTTTCTTCATCTGGTGGTTGGCGTTCTTCGACGCGAAGCCGTCGCCGAGGGTGTGGCCCTTGACCGTCTGGGCCAGGATGACGGTCGGCGCGCCCTTGTGGTCGACGGCCGCCTTGTAGGCCGCGTAGACCTTGCGGGCCTCGTGACCACCGCGCGAGAGGTGGAAGCACTCGAGGATCTTGTCGTCGCTCAGCAGCTTCGCCATCTCCACGAGCGCCGGGTCGGCGCCGAAGAAGTCCTGGCGGATGTAGGCCGCGTCGCGGGTCTGGTACGTCTGGATCTGCGCGTCCGGTACCTGGCGCAGACGGCGTACGAGCGCGCCGGTGGTGTCGAGCCGGAACAGCTCGTCCCAGGCCGAGCCCCACAGCGTCTTGACGACGTTCCAGCCGGCGCCGCGGAACTGGGCCTCCAGCTCCTGCACGATCTTGAAGTTGGCGCGGACCGGGCCGTCGAGGCGCTGCAGGTTGCAGTTGATGACGAAGGTGAGGTTGTCGAGCTCCTCACGGGCCGCGAGTGCGAGGGCCGCCGTCGACTCGGGTTCGTCCATCTCGCCGTCGCCCAGGAATGCCCAGACGTGGGAGGCGGAGACGTCCTTGATGCCGCGGTTGGTGAGGTAGCGGTTGAAGCGCGCCTGGTAGATCGCGGAGAGCGGGCCGAGGCCCATCGACACCGTCGGGAACTCCCACAGCCAGGGCAGGCGGCGCGGGTGTGGGTACGACGGCAGGCCGTTGCCGCCGGTCTCCTGGCGGAAGTTGTCGAGGTGCTGCTCGTTCAGGCGGCCGTCGAGGAAGGCGCGGGCGTAGATGCCGGGGGAGGCGTGGCCCTGGATGTAGAGCTGGTCGCCCGAACCGTCGGCCTCCTTGCCCTTGAAGAAGTGGTTGAAGCCGGTCTCGTACAGCCAGGCCGCGGAGGCGAAGGTGGCGATGTGGCCGCCGACGCCGTGTTTGGCGCCACGGGTCACCATCGCGGCCGCGTTCCAGCGGTTCCACGCGGTGATCCGGGCCTCCATGGCCTCGTCACCGGGGACGCCGGGCTCGGCGGCGGTCGGGATGGTGTTGACGTAGTCGGTCTCGAGGAGCTTCGGCAGCGCGATGCCGCCCGCCTCGGCGCGCTCCAGCGTACGGCGCATCAGGTACGCGGCGCGGTGCGGCCCGGCCTCCCTGGCGACGGCGTCGAGGGAGGCCTGCCACTCGGCGGTCTCCTCCGGGTCACGGTCCGGGAGCTGGTCGAGCGCGCTCGGCTGGATGGCGTGGGGGTCGGTCATGTCGCCGCCTTCCTCAGTCGAAGGGGGTTCCCTCGTCGAAAAGGGTTCGGGGGTGCCCTTTGTCTTTGGCAGGACAGGGCGGTGGACTCGGGTGGCAAGTCCGTCGGCGACTGTAACTCCCTGATCGATGATCGATCAAAGAGTTGAGGGGCAAAACTTCTCGATTACGAGAAAGTCGGCACGCGGTGCCTCTCAACGGGGCACCGGGTGCCGCTGATGAAGCAAGGTTTTCGCGGGTGAGCGCAGGTGTACTCGACTGCGTCAGGCGCGCGGAGCGCAGCCCAGGACGTGTGCCTTCACCAGCTCCGCGATGCGGGGATCCCGGCGCTTGAACGCCTGCACGAGCTCCTCGTGCTCCTCCGCGTACGACTGCTGCACCGTGCCCAGCCAGCGGATCGACAGGGCCGTGAAGACCTCGATGCCCAGGCCCTCCCAGGTGTGCAGCAGCACGGAGTTGTCCGCCGCGCGGACCAGCTCGCGGTGGAAGCCGACGGTGTGGCGCACCTGGGCGGTGCCGTCGGCCTTGCGGTCGGCCTCGTACAGGGCCAGCACATGCGGCTCCAGGGCCGAGCAGTCCTCCGCGAGGCGGTCCGCGGCCAGCTCCGCCGCGATCGCCTCCAGACCGGCCCGGACCGGGTAGCTCTCCTCCAGGTCGGCCGCGGTCAGGTTCCGCACCCGTACGCCCTTGTTCGGCGCGGACTCGATCAGCCGCAGGGACTCCAGCTCGCGCAGGGCCTCGCGGACCGGGGTCTGGCTGACCTCCAGCTCGGTCGCGATCCGGCGCTCCACGATCCGCTCGCCCGGCTGCCAGCGCCCGCTGACGATTCCCTCCACGATGTGCTCGCGGATCTGTTCGCGCAGCGAGTGGACGACGGGCGCGGTCATGAGGGCTCCTCGGCAGTGCGGACCCGGCGGGTCGGCGGGACCCTTAGACAATACGGCCGTGCCTCCGGACGGAAGGGGCACGGTCGCTCTCGCCTCAGGTGATGCCTGTTACAGAGAAGTGCCCGCCCGGCTGTGGAAGCATTCCGCTTCGTCGACGCGGTGCTCCTGGGCGGAATGGCAACGCTGTTGTGTGTCAGGGCCGTTGGAGCTCGTGACCGATCAGTGAATCTTGAAGCTCTCGAACCCGCCTTCGATTAGGTTGGGCTCGGGAGAGGTGGCAGGCAGCCGAGGCTGATGGAACGGGGGGCGTGGTGGGGCAGAAGAAGGACCTGGCGGCCAAGGGCGAGGATCTGACCAGGCTGGCCGACGACCTCGGCACCATGCAGGAGCACCTCACCCGGCAGGTCGAGCGCATGGACCGGGTCGTCGACGAGATCGAGGAGGGCTGGCGGGGGCCCGCGGCGGTCGAGTACCGCAAGCTCCACCGCTCGGTCGCCGAGGACGCCGTCCGGATCCGCGAGGTCATGAAGAAGCTCGAGGAGGCCGTGCGGCTGAGCCGGGACGGGTTCACCGAGACGGAGCTCGAAGTGCTGGCGCGCATGCGCGCCGTCCACGTCGACGTCGAGGCCGAGGCGGACAAGCTGTCCACGCCCGCCGAGGTGCCGCCGACGCGCCCGCGCAGCGGCCTCGACCAGCTGTGACACCAGCTCAGTCAGCGAACGACGCGATACGGGACGGCGGCGCGGCGGTGCCCCCGTCCGGAACGGGGAGTGCGGTATGCAGGGCGGCAGCGCCGAAGACGACTACATAGCGGTCTCGTTCGGCACGCTGGAACATCTGACCGTCGAACTCGACGACATCCTCAAGCAGCTCAACGGAAAACTGGACGACCTCTACACGCGCCTGGCGCCGGTCGTCGCGTCCTGGCAGGGCGAGGCCCGGGAGGTGTTCCTCAAGGAGCTCGACAAGTGGGACAAGTCGGCGAGGGACCTGCAGGCGGCCCAGAAGTGGCTGCACGAGGTCGTGACCAGCGGTCATCGCGGGTACGCGGCCGCGCACCGCGCGGTGCTGCGGGGATGGGGTGGCGCCTGATGGCCGAGCGGCGGCCCACCGACGAGCAGCGGCAGAAGGAGCGGGCCGAGGCCCGGCCCCGCTCGCCCAAGACGAGCGGCGGCGGCTTCGACGTACAGCCGCCGCACCTGTACTACACCTCCCTCGTGGTGCGCGACGGGCAGTTCGACTACGACAAGGGCGCCACGGCGCTGGTCGAGGTGCTGAACCAGTACAGCCAGTCGGCGGGCGCCGGCTGGGGCGCGGACGAGTTCTCGGCGGCGTACAAGTCGGTGGCCGAGAAGTTCCTGGAGCTGTGGGCGAAGAGCGTGGTCAGCGTGGGCGGGGTCGCCGTCGGCCTGACACACACGGCGAACAAGTACGTCCAGGCCGACTGGCAGGCGCGCCGGATGTACGGCCCGCCGCCCGTCGACAAGGCGCCGCCCGCCGTCATCGAGAAACCGCCCAGGTACGGTCCGGTCAACGACATCAAGTGGTCCGGTACCGGCGAGGACGCGGACTCCTCGGAGATCGCGGGCATCCTCGGCGAGATCCCCGACTTCCTCGCCGACGTGATCCGGCCGGCCATTGAACACGGCCTCAGGCTCGGCAAGATGCACGAGATCACGCCGGGGTGCAAGGACGAGGAGTTCAAGGACATGGCCACCGCCTGGGGTGCGGCCCAGAAGGCCGCCAAGGGCGCGTCCGACGACTTCAACGGTGCCATCAAGTTCATCAGCAACAACAAGGGCAACGACGAGTGGCAGGGCGCCATGAAGGCTTTCTGCCAGACCATCTGGGGCACCACCGAATGGGGCAGGACCTACGACAAACAGATGCAGCGGGTCTCCATCGGTCGTAGCTGGAAGACCGACCGCAAGGTCGTGCCCGCGAAGCGGCGTCCCATCATCGACATCCTTCAGGAGACGGCGACCGCCGTGCAGAAGGAGCTCGACGAGTTGGCCGGCGTGGCGGTCACGACCAGGGAGACCACCACCCGGCTCGGCAAAGAGGCGGCGAAGGCCACGGTCAGGGACCTGACCACGGACCTCGACCCGTTCGAGATGACCCGGCTCGCGGCGACCCTGGCGTTCGGCGAGATCGTCATGACGTTCCGCTCGCACATGGACAAGGCGGCCGCGGACGCGGCGGTCGAGAAGTACCACCAGGCCTTCAGCGACGCCGCCACCAAGCTCAAGGCGCTGGAGCCCGAGTTGGACGAGGCACTGCTCAGTGTGCCGACGTTCGTGGCGGAGGAGGCCCGCGCGGAGGGGTACGGAGCGCGCTCCCTCAACGACTTCAAGAAGGAGCACAGCTGGCAGCGGCCGGAGAGTCCGATTCCGTACAAGTACAGCCTCGATCTTGCGTCCGAGGAGGAACTGTACGGCGGGCACAGCATCGACAAGCATGTGGGTCTGACGGACATGCAGCTGACGCAGCGGTTGCGGGACGAATCGAGCGGATCGGGGGCGGTGCAGATTCCCGGAGCTTCCAGCTTCACTGACCTGGAATCGGCGCAGAATTACACCCAGTACAACATTCGGTGCAATTCGACGAAAATTGACAAGTGGCTTAAAGGGCCTCCGGATCCGGGTGACAAAGAGCCGTTCTCGGTGGGGTCGGTCGACACCGGGAATCACGCGCTTCCCGTCGTGACCGGGCGCACGGCGCAAGTGGTGAATGATCACCCGACGCCGCCGAAGGACGCCCACGGGGTCTTGACGGTGCTCAAGTACGAACCAAATCTGGACCCGCCGTTCGTCGTTTATACGTCCATGCCCGAGTGATGAGTGAGGAGGCAATGGTGGCCGAGCTCGACGAGCGGTCGTGGGCCGATGCGATCGGCATGTACGCGCGCAGGTACACCATCGCCAAGGTGACGCGCAGGGAGCACGAGGACTGGGCGCTGGATGTGTACACACTGATGCGCGGTGACACGCCGGACACGCGCGGCTGGCGCGTGAACGACCCCCTCGCGGACGAGTTCGAAAGGCTGGACGACCCGTTCTATCCCTTCGTCGAACTGCCGACCGACCCCGAGAAGGCGGACGCTCTCAAATCCCGTGTGTATGAGATTCCGCGCTCTTCCGCCAAAAAGTTCCTCGTAGCCCTTTCCACGCTGTGGCTCAACGTCGAGAAAACTCCGGAATTCGAAGAACGCAGGTATGATCTGGAGAGGAAGGCTGACGTCATTCTCTCGCGCTTTCCTGGGGACTCCCGCTTCTACGCCAACACCGGGCGTGACAGTGCACATCTCGATTACTGCAAGCGTATTTCTCTCTGCAACACAATTTCTCAACACGGTTGGGACCTCGGCCTGTTCCTCGTCTCCGAGACGGAAGTAGGGATGGTTTGGTCCTTCCATGCGTGGTGACGAGAAGAGTGAGGAGACAGCGATGGCCGAGCTCGACGAGCGGGCGTGGTCCGATGCGATCGGTATGTACGAGCGGCGGGCGACCATTGCCAAGGTGACGAGCAGGAAGCACGAGAACTGGCTGCTCGACCTGGCCACCCTGATGCACGGTGACACCCGCGACGCCCGCGGCTGGCGCACGGTGGACATATGGGAGGGCGAACTCGAAAGGCTCGACGAACCGTCCTACCCCTTCGTCGGGCCTTCGGAGGCTGGCGCGACGCCGGACGCCTGGAAGCCCTATCTGTATGAGATTCCGCGTTCTCAGGCCGCACGGTTCCTCGTGGCCCTTTCCACGCCCTGGATCGATGTCACAAAGGAACCTGATTTTGAGGAGCGCAGGGAGGCCCTTGAAGCGAACGCCCGCGTCATCCTGTCGCGCTTCCCCGAAGGCTCGCATTTCTACGCGAACACCGGGCGCGACAGCGCTGTCCGCGACTACTACCAGCGGGTTTCTGGGTGGCACTCCTTTTCCGTGCGCACCTTCGACTTCGGCTTGGTGCTCGTGTCGGAGACGGAAGTCGGGATGGTCTGGTCATTCCGCTGATGTGATGCGATCCGCCGTGCCGCCCGATCCTCTGTACTGCCCACCATGGAGAAGCCCCGTGCGCACCCGCACCGCCACCTACCCCGACCGGGAAACCGCCCAGTGGGCGACCCAGCACGTGGTCACCCGCAACGAACAGGTCATCCACCGCTGGCTGGCCCAGTCCACCCGGGCGCGGCTGACGATCGAGGCGGCCTGGCCGTCCCGTGAGGAGCCCGTCGGCAGGGTGCTGCTGCAGGCCATGATGCTGGCCGGGCGCGGAGCCGTCGACGTCCGGGCCGCCCGGGTAGTGCTGCGCCGCGAGCCGTCCGCCCCGCACGGGTTCACCGTGCACGCCAGCTTCCCCGTCTACCTGTGAAGGCAGTGGTCCGACCGTGGCGCTGACCCCCCTTGAGCACGACCGCAGATACGGCGAGCTGGACCAGGTCCTGCGCGCCTACCTCGGCCGGCCCGCCGATGACACCGAAGAGAAGCCGAGCGCGGCCCTCACCGCGTATCTGCGGCACACCTGGCACACCCGCCCCTGGGCGCTCGCCGCCGCCGAGAGCCAGCTGCGGGAGTACGCGCGCACCCCGCCGGGGCGGCTGAGGATCCGGCTCGGCGAGTTCTACGCCCTGCCGGACGTGGGCCTGGCGGACGCGGAGATCCTGGACTGGCTGACGCTGCTCGCCGACCACATCCGGCGCAGCATCGAGGAGGGGCGGGTCCCGGCCCCCGCGAAGCCGGACACGCACTGGGAGTGGCATGCCAGGTTCCCCGAGCTCGGGCAGTTCCTCGGCGGCTGGTTCTCCCAGGACATGCCCGACGAGTTCGGCGGGCACGACGCGGCGGTGGACGACTACGCCGCGACGACCGACCGGCAGCTCGTCGCGCGCCTCGTGGGGGAGGTACGGGAACTGCTGGCCCTCGGGCTCGAGGAGAGCGAGTACGCCGTCGCTGCCGCCGAGCTGGGCATGGAGGTCGAGGCCCCCGACCAGCTCGCCGTGAGCGGCTGGCTCGCGCTGGTGGCGGCACGCCTCGCATAGCGGCGCCCCCAACGAGCAGAGCCCCCGCCCGGAGAAGGACTCCGGACGGGGGCTCTGCCGTACTGCCTGATCAGGGAGATCAGAGGCCCAGCTCGACCTCGAACTCGCCCGCCTCCAGGATCGCCTTGACCGCCGTCAGGTAGCGGGCCGCGTCGGCGCCGTCCACCAGACGGTGGTCGTAGGAGAGGGTCAGGTAGGTCATGTCGCGGACGCCGATGACCGTGCCCTCCTCGGTCTCGATGACGGCCGGACGCTTGACCGTGGCACCGATACCGAGGATCGCGACCTGGCCCGGCGGCACGATGATCGTGTCGAACAGCGCGCCGCGCGAACCGGTGTTGGAAATGGTGAAGGTCGCGCCGGACAGCTCGTCCGGGGTGATCTTGTTGGCGCGGACCTTGCCCGCCAGCTCCGCCGTCGCCTTGGCGATACCGGCGATGTTGAGGTCGCCCGCGTGCTTGATGACCGGGGTCATCAGGCCCTTCTCGGAGTCCACCGCGATACCGACGCTCTCGGTGTCGAAGTAGGTGATGGTCCCCTCGGCCTCGTTGATCCTGGCGTTGATGACCGGGTGGGCCTTCAGCGCCTGGGCCGCGGCCTTGACGAAGAACGGCATCGGGGAGAGCTTGACGCCCTCACGGGCCGCGAACGCGTCCTTGGCGCGGGCGCGCAGCTTCATCAGGCGGGTGACGTCGACCTCGACGACCGAGGACAGCTGGGCCTGCTCGTGCAGGGCCTTGACCATGTTGTCGCCGATGACCTTGCGGATGCGCGGCATCTTGACGGTCTGGCCACGGAGCGGGGAGGCCTCAAGGACCGGGGCCTTCTTGGCAGCCGGGGCGGCGGCCGGAGCCGGGGCAGCGGCGGCGACCTTCGCGGCCTCGGCGGCGGCGAGGACGTCCTGCTTGCGGATACGGCCGCCGACGCCGGTGCCCTTGACGGTGGACAGGTCGACGCCGTTCTCGGCGGCGAGCTTGCGCACCAGCGGGGTCACGTACGCACCCTCGTCGGTCGCCTGGGCGGCGGCCGGCGCGGCGGCCGGGGTCACCGGAGCCGGGGCGGGCGCGGGAGCGGCCGGGGCCGGCTCGGGGGCCGGGGTGACCTGCTGCTGCGGGGCCGGAGCCGTGGGCGCCTGCGGGGCAGGAGCCGGGGTGGCGGGCGCGGCCGGAGCGGGAGCCGGGGCCGGAGCCTCGGCGGCGGGCGCCGGAGCCGGAGCGGCCGGGGCCGGAGCGGCGGCCGGTGCGGCACCCGGGGCGCCGATGACGGCCAGCTTGGCGCCGACCTCGGCGGTCTCGTCCTCGCCGACCGTGATCTCCAGCAGCACACCCGAGGTGGGCGCCGGGATCTCGGTGTCGACCTTGTCCGTGGAGACCTCGAGCAGCGGCTCGTCGGCCTCGACGCTGTCGCCGACCGACTTCAGCCAGCGGGTGACGGTGCCCTCGGTGACGGACTCGCCCAGCGCGGGCAGGACCACGTCCGTGCCCTGGGCCGACGAGCCGCCGGCGGTGGCCTCGGCGGTCGGGGCCGGGGCCGGGGCGGCCTGCTCGGTGGAGGGGGCGACCGGGGCCTGGGCGGCCGGGGCGGCCGTGGGGGTCGGCGCCGGCGCTGCGGCCGGAGCCGACTCGGCGGCGGGGGCCGGGGCGGCCGCGGGGGCACCGGTACCGTCGTCGATGACGGCCAGCTCGGCGCCGACCTCGACGGTCTCGTCCTCGGCGACCTTGATGGAGGCCAGCACACCGGCGGCGGGCGAGGGGATCTCGGTGTCGACCTTGTCGGTCGAGACCTCGAGCAGCGGCTCGTCGGCCTCGACGCGTTCGCCCTCGGCCTTCAGCCAGCGGGTGACAGTGCCCTCGGTGACGCTCTCACCGAGCGCCGGAAGGGTTACGGAAACCGCCATGGTTTCGGTTGCTCCTTACGAGTTGCGGAAGTCTGTGTCGTCGCGAGTTGTCGCGCGCCCGTTGACCGAAGGCTCAGTCGTGGGAGTGGAGGGGCTTGCCGGCCAGGGCCAGGTGGGCCTCGCCGAGCGCCTCGTTCTGCGTCGGGTGGGCGTGGACGAGCTGGGCGACCTCGGCCGGCAGCGCTTCCCAGTTGTAGATCAGCTGGGCCTCGCCGACCTGCTCGCCCATGCGGTCGCCGACCATGTGGACGCCGACCACGGCACCGTCCTTGACCTGGACGAGCTTGATCTCGCCCGCGGTGTTCAGGATCTTGCTCTTGCCGTTGCCCGCCAGGTTGTACTTCAGAGCGACGACCTTGTCCGCGCCGTAGATTTCCTTGGCCTTGGCCTCGGTGATGCCGACGGAGGCGACCTCCGGGTGGCAGTACGTCACCCGCGGGACACCGTCGTAGTCGATCGGGACGGTCTTCAGACCGGCCAGACGCTCCGCCACCAGGATGCCCTCGGCGAAGCCGACGTGTGCGAGCTGGAGCGTCGGGACCAGGTCGCCGACGGCGGAGATGGTCGGGACGTTCGTCCGCATGTACTCGTCGACCAGGACGTAGCCGCGGTCCATCGCGACGCCCTGCTCCTCGTAGCCGAGGCCCTGCGAGACCGGGCCGCGGCCGACGGCGACGAGGAGGATCTCCGCCTCGAACTCCTTGCCGTCGGCGAGGGTGACCTTGACGCCGTCCTGGGTGTACTCGGCCTTGGAGAAGAAGGTCCCGAGGTTGAACTTGATGCCGCGCTTGCGGAAGGCGCGCTCAAGAAGCTTGGAGGAGTTCTCGTCCTCGACCGGGACGAGGTGCTTCAGGCCCTCGATGACGGTGACGTCGGAGCCGAAGGACTTCCACGCCGAGGCGAACTCGACGCCGATGACACCGCCGCCCAGGATGATCGCGGACTTCGGCACGCGGTCCAGGACGAGGGCGTGGTCGGAGGAGATGATCCGGTCGCCGTCGATCTCCAGGCCCGGCAGCGACTTCGGCACGGAGCCGGTCGCCAGCAGGACGTGGCGGCCCTGGACGCGCCGGCCGTTGACGTCGACGGAGGTGGGGGAGGACAGGCGGCCCTCGCCCTCGATGTAGGTCACCTTGCGGGAGGCGATGAGCCCCTGCAGACCCTTGTACAGGCCGGCGATGACGCCGTCCTTGTACTTGTGGACGGCCGGTACGTCGATGCCCTCGAAGGTCGCCTTGACGCCGAACTGCTCGCTCTCACGGGCCTGGTCGGCGATCTCGCCCGCGTGCAGCAGGGCCTTGGTGGGGATGCAACCCCGGTGCAGGCAGGTGCCGCCGACCTTGTCCTTCTCGATCAGGGCGACGTCCAGGCCCAGCTGCGCCCCGCGCAGGGCCGCGGCGTAACCACCGCTACCACCGCCGAGGATCACTAGGTCGAAAACGGTGCTGGCGTCGTTCGCCACGTCACGTCCTCCATGCATGTGCGCCACGCCGGTCGTCGGTGACCGGTCGGCGGCTGGTGTCCGGCCGCTCTTTCTTCGGCCCTGTGATGGGGCCCTGTCCTGCCGAGCCCCATCTTCGCACTTGTCGGCGCGGGAAGGGACGCCGGGCCGGGGTGTGAGACGTCTGATCCATCACGTCGGGAGCTCCCGGCCAGACGAACCTGCGGATTTCGTCGACGGCGAAAGCACCGAATCCGCAAGGAGGCGGTTTCGGCCAGGACGCGCGCGGCCCCGGGCGCTGGTGCGCCCGGAGCCGAATTCCTGTTCGGAGGAGGTGTCCGGGCGTCAGCCCAGGTCGCCGGAGGCCGTCAGCTCCGCCAGCCGCACCAGCGTGCGGACGCCGGACCCCGTGCCGCCCTTGGGGGTGTAGCCGAAGGGGCCCTGCTCGTTGAAGGCGGGGCCGGCGATGTCGAGGTGGGCCCAGGTGATGCCCTCGCCGACGAACTCGCGCAGGAAGAGACCGGCGACCAGGCCGCCGCCCATCCGCTCGCCCATGTTCGCGATGTCGGCGGTGGGGGAGTCCATGCCCTTGCGCAGGTGCTCGGGCAGCGGCATCGGCCAGGACGCCTCACCGACCTCCTCGGCGGCCTCGACGATCGCCGTGCGGAAGGAGTCGTCGTTGGCCATGACGCCGAAGGTGCGGTTGCCCAGCGCCAGCACCATCGCACCGGTCAGGGTGGCCACGTCGACGATCGCGTCCGGCTTCTCCAGCGAGGCCGCCCACAGCGCGTCACCGAGGACCAGACGGCCCTCGGCGTCGGTGTTGAGGACCTCGACCGTCTTGCCGCTGTACATGCGCAGCACGTCACCCGGGCGGACCGCGGTGCCGGACGGCATGTTCTCGGCGAGCGCCAGCCAGCCGGTGACGTTGACCTCGAGTCCCAGCCGGGCGGCGGCGACGACGGCGGCGAACACGGCGGCGGCGCCGCTCATGTCGCACTTCATCGTCTCGTTGTGACCGGCGGGCTTCAGCGAGATGCCGCCCGAGTCGTAGGTGATGCCCTTGCCGACGAAGGCCAGGTGCTTGTTCGCCTTGGAGTGCGTGTACGACAGCTTCACCAGCCGCGGGGCCGCCGCCGAGCCGCCGCCGACGCCCAGGATGCCGCCGTAGCCGCCCTTGGCCAGGGCCTTCTCGTCGAGCACCTGCACCTTGAGGCCGTGCTCCTTGGCCGCGGCCTGCGCGATCTGGGCGAACGCCGCCGGGGTGAGGTCGTTCGGCGGGGTGTTGATCAGGTCGCGGGCCCGGTTGAGCTCCTCGGCTACGGCGACGGCACGCGCGGCGGCCCCCTTGTGGGCCGCGTCCCGCGGCTTGCCGCCGAGCAGCGTGGCCTCGGCGAGCGGGCCCTTGCCGTTCTTCGCCTTCGCGGCCCGGCCGTCCTTGCCGTTCTCCTTGTACGCGTCGAAGGAGTACGCACCCAGCAGCACGCCCTCCGCGATCGCGCCGATGTCGCCGGCGTCGGTGACGGGCAGCGCGAAGGCGGCCTTCTTGAACCCGCCGAGGCCGCGGGCGGCCACGCCGGCCGCCCTGCGCAGCGCCTCGGCGTCGTACCAGTCGTCCTTCTCCGGCTGCGTCCCCAGGCCCACCGCCACGACGAGCGGCGCCTTGAAGCCGGCCGGGGCGGGCAGCTTCGTCAGCTCGCCCTCGGCACCCGAGGCACCGAGGGTCTCCAGGACGTCGGCGAGGCGGCCGTCGTACGCCTTGTCCACGGCTTCGGCGCCCGGCGCTACGACAAGGTTCCCAGACCTCGGCGCAGAGCTCTTGGCGACACCGATGACGATCGCGTCGGCCCGGAGGCCGGGCGCCGCGGCGGTGCTGAGAGTGAGAGCAGTCACGGTGGTGAAATCTCGCTTCCGATGTGAAGTTCCTGTGGCCGATACGGGTGGGTCGACCGGGCCCGGGAGGCGACCACCCTAGATCCGACCGGGGGCGCGTTGCACCGGGGCCTTCACCCTGTCGGCGAACACCCGGAACGAGACTACGCGCGTGCCCGCGTTCGCTAGGCCGACACCGGCTGCGGCCACCGCCCGCACGCCGATGTCGCCCGCCACCGCGACTGGTACGGCGCCGACGGCGGTGCCCGGCACGGGCTCACCCCTGGGGGACCTCGTCCCGCATCCTGGCGCCCATCCCCTGAAACGCCCCGCTGACCGAGGTGCCCGCCAGCCGGTCGGCCAGGGACCGGCGGCTGGGGGAGAGCACCGGCAGAGCGTTGACCAGGAACAGCACCACCGCCAGCGTCCACACCAGGATCGACAGCAGGAACTGACCCTCGATCAGCAGGACGCAGGCCACGGCGTACACGGCGACGTCGGCGGCCGTGGTCACGGCGGCCCGGCGGGCGGCGTGCCGCGACAGGCGCGGGGTGACCTGGAGTCCGAGGAGCCCCTTGCCGACGGTGCGGCCGAGGAGGGCGAGACAGGACCACTGGTAGAGGAACGTGACGAGGACGAGCGCCGCGAAGGCCTCCTCCACGTCCAGTACGGCCTTGTCCCACAGCGACAGCCCCAGGTCCGCGGAGGCGTCCAGGACGTCACCGCGCGAGGTCAGCAGGTCGAAACCGCCGCGTGTCGCCAGCTCCGGCACGTCGGTGACGAGCGCGGATATGCGGTGGAAGGTGAGGACGGCGAGCACCGATGCCGCCGCGAGCACCAGCGCGAAGTCGATGAACCAGGCCAGGGTGCGGCGCAGCTTCGGCACGGATCTCCCCCGATCAACTCTCTCTCCGTGTACGGCGGAGAGATTAGCGACCCAGGCAGAGCACCACCAGCGCCGTCGTCGCCGCCGTCTCCGCGAGCCCTCCGAACACGTCGCCGGTGACCCCGCCGAGGCGGCGCGTGCAGTGGCGCAGCAGGAGTTCGGCGGCCGTGACGGCGGCGAGTACGGCGAGCGCGGCGCGGGCGATGTCGTACGCGCCGAAGAAGGCACCCCCCGCCCCGGCCGCCGCGACGACGCCGGCCGCGACGGCCAGCGCGCCGCCCGTCGGCACCACCCCGGCGACCGCCGCCCCCAGCCCCTCCGGCCGGGCGGCCGGCACCCCCCGGCGGGCGGCGAGGGTGAGCGCCAGCCGGGCGGCCGTGGCCGAGACGACGGCGGCGAGCAGGCCGCGGGCCCAGGAGTCGCCGTAGGCCTGGGCCAGCGCGGCCACCTGGGCGAGGAGCACGAAGAGCAGCGTGAGCACGCCGAACGGTCCGATGTCCGACTGCTTCATGATCCGCAGCGCGTCCTCGGCGGGCTTGCCGCTGCCCAGCCCGTCCGCGGTGTCGGCCAGCCCGTCGAGGTGCAGGCCCCGGGTGAGCGCGGCGGGTACGGCGGCGGTGGCGACGGCGGCGAGCAGCGGGCCGGCGCCGAGGAACAGCAGCAGCCCGCCGAGCGCCGCCGCGCACCCGCCGACCAGCAGACCGGCCAGCGGCGCGCACAGCATGCCGCCGCGCGCGGCCTCCCGGTCCCAACGGGTGACCCGGACCGGGAGCACGGTGAGGGTGCCGAAGGCGAAGCGCAGGCCGTCCGGCCAGGGGGCGGGGGAGGGGTCGGGGTTCGCAGAGGGCACCGGCGCAGGTTACCCGGCGGTCGGGCGGGTCGGTCCGGGCCCCGAGGTTAAAGTGCGCATATGGGAGATTGGTGGCAACGGAACATCATCGAACCGGGCAAGCTCCCCCTGCTGCTCGCCCTCGGCGCCTTCGTCCTGACCTTTGTGGTCACCCGTGTCATCACCCGCATGATCCGGGCCGGCAAAGGGCCGTTCGGCAACGTCGAGGGGGCGGGCGGGCTGCACATCCACCACGTCGTCCCGGGCGTCGTCCTCACGGTCGTCGGCGGCTTCGGGACCGTCGCCAGCGACCGGTACGGATTCGGCGGGGGCCTGTTCGCCGTCGTCTTCGGCATCGGCGCGGGCCTGGTCCTGGACGAGTTCGCGCTGATCCTGCACCTGCACGACGTCTACTGGACCGAGGACGGCCGCAAGAGCGTCGAGGTCGTCGTCCTCACCGCCGCCCTCGTCGGCCTGGTGCTCGTCGGCTTCTCCCCGTTCGGCGTCAACGACCTCTCCCAGGACGAACTCCAGGACCGCGGCACCGTCATCTCCGCCGTCGCCTCGGACTTCGTCTTCTCCCTCGTCGCCCTGGCCAAGGGCAAGCTCCGCACCGCGGTCTTCGGCGTGATCATTCCGGTCGTCGCCCTGGTCGGCGCCGTACGCCTGGCCCGGCCCGGCTCCTACTGGGCCCGACGCTTCTACCGCCGCCGCCCGCGCGCCCGCGCGAGGTGCAGCCTGCGCGCCTACCGCCACGACCGCCGCTGGCTGCGGCCCCGCCGGGCCCTGCAGGACTGGATCGGCGGCAAGCCGGAGCCCGAGGCGGTGACGCGGGCCGAGGATCAGCGGGATGGCTCTTGAGCGCTGCGGAGTGCGCCCCCGGGGCGCTCGATGCCGGCGCAGGGTCTCGGCCGCGCACAGCAGGGCGACGCCCGCGAGGGCCGCCAGGTGTTCCCTGCCCGCGAGGTTCTCCTTGACCAGGACCTCGACCAGCATCGCCGCGGCCACGCCGGCCGCCGTGACGTAGGCGCCGTACCGCCGGCCCACGTACACCGCGAGCCCCACCACGGCCGCCGACGGGCCGGTGTCCACGACCTGGGCGTCCGTGCCGGGCAGGCCCAGGGGGTGGTGCGGGCCCAGGGCGATGCCGACGCGGGCGTACAGCGTGCCGGCGAACGTGGCCATGTACGCGATGGCCAGCGTCCGCCGGCGGCCCAGGCAGATCTCGGCGATGCCGAACACGCACAGGATCTGCGCCAGCGCGCCCCACATCGGCAGGTCCAGCGCCGGGACACACAGGGAGAGGGGGGTCCGCAGCAACGCCGCCCAGAGGGGGTCCCCGGCCCGTACGGCCCCGGTGTTCTGGACCACCTGGTAGCCCCACGACTGGTTCTGCACGACCTGCAGCACCGCCGTCAGACACACCGCCCCGGCCGTCATCGGGACCGCCCGCCAGCGCCGCTTCAGCAGCGGCTCGCGCACGGTGACGTACAGCAGTCCCCATTCGGCGCGGGCCCAGCGGGCGAACGAGTTCATCTGCGGGTCTCCAGGTGCTTGCGGTGCAGCCACTTCGGCAGCCCCGGCGCTTCCAGAAACCCCTCCGCGCGAGCCGACGCCAGGCCGATGCGCAGCAGGTCCGCGCTCTTCTCGAAGAGCAGGAACCTGGGCTCCCAGATGGGCCGGTACTTGGCGTTGGCGCGGTACAGCGACTCGATCTGCCACCAGCGCGAGAAGAAGCTGAGCAGCGACCGCCACAGCCTCAGCACCGGCCCGGCGCCGAGGCGTGCGCCACGTTCGAAGACGGAACGGAACATGGCGAAGTTGAGCGAGACCTGGGTGATCCCGATCTCGCCGGCCCGGCGCAGCAGCTCGATGACCATGAACTCCATCAGCCCGTTGTCGGAGTCCCGGTCGCGCCGCATCAGGTCCAGGGACAGCCCGTGCGGCCCCCAGGGCACGAAGGACAGCAGCGCCCGCAGCTCTCCTCGCGCGTCCGTGCACTCGAGCATCACGCACTGCCCGTCCCCGGGATCCCCGAGCCGGCCCAGCGCCATGCTGAACCCGCGCTCGGTGGGCCCGTCCCGCCAGTCGTCCGCCCGCCGCACGAGGTACGCCATCTCGTCGTCCGCGATGTCCGCGTGCCGCCGGATGCGCACCGTGTACCCGGCCCGCTTCACCCGGTTGTACGCCTGCCGGACGGTCCGCATGGCCCGCCCCTCCAGCGTGAACTCGGCCACCTCCACGATCGCCTCGTCACCGAGCTCCAGCGCGTCCAGACCGTGCCGGGCGTACACGGTCCCCGCCTCCTCGCTCGCGCCCATCACCGCCGGGATCCAGCCGTGCTCCCGCGCCTGAGCCAGCCACGGCACGATCGCCCCCGGCCACGCCTCCGGGTCGCCGATCGGATCCCCGGAGGCCAGTGACACCCCGCCCACCACCCGGTAGGCCACCGCCGCCTTCCCGGTCGGTGACCACACCACGCTCTTCTCCCGGCGCAGCGCGAAGTACCCGAGCGAGTCCCGCTCGCCGTGCCGGTCCAGCAGCGCCCGCAGCCGCTTCTCGTCGTCCTCGGTGAGCGGGTCGACGGCGCGCCGGGAGCGGAAGGCGGCGTAGAACACGGCCAGCACCAGGAGCGTGCTCATCACGTTGATGGCGACGTTGACCCAGTTCGGGGACGTGATCCCGGGGAACCGGGTCTCGTCGGCGGCGACCGAGACCAGCCGCAGCGTGCCGTAGTGCCAGCGCTGCCAGAACGTCGAACGGGCCGCGTCCGGGGCCTGGTTGGTGACCGTCACCAGCAGTGCGGCCAGCAGCGAGGCGACCAGGCCGCCCCCGATCGCGACGGTCGCGGCGAGCTTGGGGTTGGACCGGTCGCCCTTGGCGTAGAACTCCCGGCGCCCGAGCAGCAGCGAGGCGACGAAGGCGGCCGTGAGGACCAGGGAGATCCAGTTCTGCGCGTACCGCCGGATCTCCGGGAACGCCATGGCGAACGCGAACAGGGCCAGGAACAGGCCGCTGAGCACCAGGTTCAGGATCCACGCGGCCCGCTTGCGGCGCCGCATGGTGATCGCCAGGAACGTCGTGAACACGCCCGAGGCGAAGCCGGCCGTCAGCAGGTACGGCGTGAAGAAGTTCTCCTGGTTGTGGCGCCGCACGTCCTGGCCCAGGGAGACCCACACGGCGCTGAGAAAGTTGATGAAGGCGACGGCGCGCAGGTACCAGACGGCGAAGGCGGCGGCCCGCCGGGACGCCCCGGTGGATCGCCGCCCGTTCTCACCCGGTCGGTCCGGGGTGGCTTCCTGATCCGCGGCAATTCGGGCATCTCCCATGAGGGAGGATCATATGGGCGTTGCTCCGACGAACCGGGATTTTCTGGCCGTACCACCCTCTCCGCCGGTTAGCCGGTCTCCCCGGACCCGGACTCGGACGGCTCGGACTCGGGCTCCTTGAGGTCCTGCTCCTCGGGCTCCTTCTCCGCCGGCTCCCGCTCGGGCAGCTCCGCCGCCAGCGCGGCCGCCGCCTGGACCAGCGGCAGGGCGAGCAGCGCCCCCGCGCCCTCGCCGACGGTCACCCCCTGGTTCAGCAGGGGTTCCAGGGCCATCCGGTCCAGCGCCTTCGCCTGCCCCGGCTCCCCGCTGTCGTGCCCGGCCAGCCACCAGTCCGGCGCCCGGAACGCGACCCGCTGCCCGACCAGCGCACACGCGGCCGCGACGACCCCGTCCAGGATCACCGGCAGCTTGCGCACCGCGGCCTGCAGCAGGAACCCGGTCATCGCCGCCAGGTCGGCCCCGCCCACGGTCGCCAGCAGCTGCAACTGGTCGCCCAGGACCGGCCGCGCCCGCCGCAGCGCGTCCCGGATGGCGGCGCACTTGCGCATCCACGCCAGGTCGTCGATCGCCAGGCCGCCCCGCCCGGTCACCACGGACGCGTCGGTCCCGCACAGTGCGGCCACCAGCACGCAGGCCGCCGTGGTCCCGCCGACGCTCACATCGCCGAGCACCACCAGATCCGTACCGGAGTCGGCCTCCTCGTCGGCCACGGCGACACCCGCCCGGAAGGCCGCCTCGGCCTCCTCCTGGGTCAGCGCGTCCTCCACGTCGATACGGCCGCTGCCGCGCCGCACCCGGTGCCGTACGACCTCCGCCGGCAGCGACTCCGGCGCGCAGTCCAGCGCCATGTCCACCACCCGCACCGGCACCCCGAGCCGCCGCGCCAGCACCGATGCCGGGCTCGCGCCCTCCAGGACCGCCCGGACCAGCTGGTCGGCGGTGCCCGCGGGCCGGGCGGAGACGCCCCGTTCGGCGATGCCGTGGTCACCGGCGAAGAGCACGACCCGCGGCCGTTCGACCGGCCGTACCGGTACGGCCCCCTGTGCGGCGGCCAGCCACTCACCCAGGTCGTCGAGCCGGCCCAGTGACCCTGGCGGCACGATCTGGCGTTCCCGGCGGACCTCGGCGTCACGGCGCACGCCCCCGTCCGGGCGCTCGATCAGATCGGTGAAGTCGTCGAGATTAAGCGAGCTCATTCGCCGAACAGTACCGGCAGCGATCGAACAGTTCCGCGCCACATCGCCACCCCACCCCCACGACGTCGTTGCACCCAAGATCGGCATCCCATACGTTCCGCTTTGCAGCGGAATGTCGTACAGGGAGTCGCCCATGCCGCCCTCGCCCCCCACCCTGGCCGACCTCGAGCGGCGCCGGGCCATGTACACCGCCGAACTCGCCCTGGGCACCGACCGGTTCCAGGAGCCGCGCCGCGACGACTGCCCCTGGTGCGGCTCGCGGCGGCTGCGCACCCGGCTGCGCGCCCCGGACCTCCTCCAGCGCAAGCCGGGCACGTTCGCCGTCGACGAGTGCCGTGACTGCGGGCACGCCTTCCAGAACCCCCGGCTCACGGCGGACGGGCTCGCCTTCTACCACCAGGACTTCCACGAGGGGCATCCGGAGGACCTCGCGGAACGCGTCCTCGCCGCGCGCGCCGGACGCCGACGCCACCGGCGCGCGGCGCGCGAGATGCTGGGGCTGCTTCCTCCCGAGCCGGAGAGCTGGCTGGACGTCGGCACGGGCGACGCCCGCTTCCCGCAGGCGGCGAGGGAACTGTTCCCGTACACGTCCTTCGACGGGCTGGACCCGACCTTCCGCGTGGCGGAGGCCCGCCGGGAGGAACGCGTCGAGGAGGCCCACTGGGGGCACCTCACGACCCCCGGGGTCCTCGACCGCCTGCGTTCCCGCTACGACGTGGTCAGCATGTTCCACCACCTCGAACACACCCCCGACCCCCGGGCCGAACTCCACGCCGCGCTCGCCGTACTCCGCCCCGGCGGCCATCTGCTGGTCGAGGTCCCCGACCCGCGCAGCGCCTTCGCCACGCTCCTGGGCAAGTGGTGGCTGCCCCACTGCCAGCCCCGGCACCTCCACCTGGTGCCCCTGGACAACCTCCGCGCGGAACTCGAATCCCACGGCTGCACGGTCCTCCGGACGGACCGCGGCACTCCCCACATCCCGTACGACCTCTCAGCCGCCCTCTCCCTGGCCCTCGGCCGCGCCTTGCCGCCCCCCGACGTCCCGTGGAGACCGGGCCCGCCGAACGAACTCCAACGGGCTCTCAGAGCGGTGCTCCTACGGGCGACGACCCCTCTGGTCGCCGCGGCGGCGCTCCTGGACCACGCCTTGGCCCCCCTGTTCCGGCGCACCTGCTTTTCCAACGCGTACCGCGTCATCGCGCGCAAGGGACTCGGCTGAGCCCCTCGGGCCGCCGCCCCCAGACCGGGGCATCGGCCCTGAACCGGCCTCGCCGTGGAACGCCGGACGGGCCGGCTGATGCGCCCGGGCGTCATCAGCCGCCCCGCAGCACCACAGCCTGCCCCGCCACCACCAGCACAACCTGCTCGCACTCCGCGGCGAACGCCGCGTTCAACCGGCCCAGTTCGTCCCGGTACCGCCGCCCGGACGAGGTCGCCGGCACGATCCCCGACCCCACCTCGTTCGACACCGCGACCACCGTCCGCCGAGCGGCCCGTACCGCCGAGGTCAGCTCCCGCACCCGCTCCCGCAACGCCCGCTCCCCACCGGACGCCCACTCGGCGTCGTCCCACGCCCCGACGGAGTCCATCGCGTCCGTCAGCCACAACGACAGGCAGTCGATCAGCACCGGTGGACCGTCCTCCCCCAGCAACGGCACGAGGTCGCACGTCTCCGCCGTATGCCACGACCCGGGCCGCCGCTCCCGATGCGCCGAGACCCGCGCGGCCCACTCGGTGTCCCCGTTCCGCGAGCCTCCGGTGGCCACGTACAGCACGCCGGGAAAGGCCTCCAGCCGCCGCTCGGCCTCCACCGACTTCCCCGACCGCGCACCCCCCAGCACCAGCGTCCGCCGCGGCACGTCCGGCACGTCCTCGTACGCCCCCACCACCAGCGTCGTCCCGTCCGGCACCGCCCGCGCCCCGGCCGCCGCCAGCCGCCGCCGCAACTCCGCCCCCGGCGGCACGTCGTGGCCGAGGTGGACGGCGACGACGTCCGTGGTCGGCCCCACCGCCCCCACCGCCCGCAGCTTGGCCAGCGCGTCCGGCCGCCCCGCGACGTCCGTGAGCGCCATGTCGTACACCTCGCCGTGCTCCGCCCCCTTCTCCAGCCCGGCCGGCGCGCTGCCCGGCGGCAGGTACAGCAGCCGCTGCCCGTCCGGCCCGGTCACCGCGTACCCGGTGCCGCCCGCGTCCATCGCCAGGGCCCGCACCCGATGCCCCGTCAGCAGCGCCAACTCCCGCCCGTCCGGCACACGCGCGGGCTGCGGCAGCCCGGCCGGCACCTCCACCGCGGGTCCCTCGTGCGGATGCGACAGCAGCACCTGCCGTACCCCGCCCAGGGAATGCCCGGCCCGCGCCGCCGCGAACACCGCCCCGGGCGTCAGGTCGAGCAGCAGCGCCCCGTCCACGAGCAGCGCGGTGGCCGCCCGCGCTTCCGGCCCGAGCGCGGCGGCGCAGGCCGCGCAGGGACAGTCGGGGCGGGGCAGTCCCGCGGGGGCACCGGTGCCGAGCAGAGTCACTTCCACGGACTGATTTTCCCGTGTCGTCGTAGGTGCCGCGCGCCTGAGGCACCCTAAGGGGCCGGGTCAGCCCCCACCGGCCCGCAGATCACCCGCGACCTGCGGTCCTCTGACGCCGAACCCGGCGGAGCGAATAGGCTCGGTGCACGAGCCGGACCGAGATCCGGCTTTCGCTCTGCACGTGGTCGCACCAGGGAGGCGTAGATGGTGGCTTGGACGTGGCGGTTCGAGAAGGCCGACGGGACGGAGGTCCAGCCGGCGGTGCAGCCCGAGGAGTTCACCACGCAGGGGGATGCCGAGTCCTGGATCGGTGAGCACTACAAGGCCCTGCTGGAGGGCGGCGCGGACCAGGTGCGGCTGTTCGAGGACAGCACCGAGATCTACGGGCCGATGAGCCTGCACGCCGACGAGTCCTGACGGTCGGTCCCGAACCCCGGGCGCGGTGAGGGCCGGCCTGGTGCCCCGACAGGGGCACTGCCCTCACCCGCCCTCCTCACTGCTCACCCAGCGTCACGTCCACCGTCGTCTCCCGGCCGTTGCGGTTGAACGTCACCGTCGTCCGCTGCCCCGGCCGGTCCGCCGCCAGCGCCTCGGCCAGTGAGGTGATCGTGGTGATGTCGGTGTCGCCCAGCCTGGTGATGACGTCGCCGGACCGGATGCCCGCCCTGTCGGCCGCGCCCCCGCTCCGGACGTCGACCACGGCGACCCCGGCGGGCTGGAACGCGTCGTTGACGACCGTCCGCCCGGTGATGCCGAGCGCGGCCCGGCCCGAGTCGGTGACCTTGCCCTTCCTGACGATCTGGTCGGCGATCGTCTTCACCATCGAGGCCGGGATGGCGAAACCGATCCCGGGCGCCGCGCTGCCCCCGAGGTCGGGGTCGGTGGCGGCGAGCGTCGGAATGCCGATGACCTGCCCGTCGAGGTTGACCAGCGCCCCGCCGCTGTTGCCGGGGTTGATGGCCGCCGACGTCTGCACCATGTTCCCGATGGTGGCGCCCGTACCCCCGCCCTCGCGGCCCTCGCTGACGGTCCGCCCGGTCGCCGACACGATGCCCTGCGTCACGCTGGACGACAGCCCGAGCGGCGAACCCATGGCGAGGACGATCTGCCCCACCTGCACCTTCTCGGAGTCCCCGAACCGCGCCGCCTTCAGCCCGCCCGGGATCCTGTCCAACTTGATGACGGCGAGATCCTGCTCGGGGTACGAGTACACCAGGGTCGCGGTGAGCGGGTCCTCGCTGTGGGCGGTGGTCACCTGGAAGGTCTTCTCGTCGCCGACGACGTGCGCGTTGGTGACGATGTGTCCGTTGCCGTCGTACACGACGCCGGAGCCGAGGTCGTTGCTGGCCTGGATCTGCACCACCGACGGCAGGACGTCCTTGATCACCCTCAGGTAGTCGCTCTGCAGGTCGTTGCCCGCCATGGGGAGGGCGGCCCGCGTCGTCGACTGCTCCTGCCCGGCCGACGGATCCGAGACGGAGCAGGCGGAGACGAACGCCAAGGCGCACACGAGGGCTACGACGGGAGCGACGGTCCGCAGGGCAGGCGTACGGGAAGCTTCCATGCCCCGAGTGTCTCTTCGGGGTGATGGTCCGGCTTGCCGGGTTCACCCGGACGAGCACCGCCGAACCGCGCGGTTCAGCCCCGCACCCCGCACAGGTGCAGCAGCGCCGCGACCCCCCGGTACGGATCCGTCCGCCCGGCCCGCTCCTCGGCGGCCAGCAGCGTCTCGAGGCCGGCCGGGATCTCCGCGCCGTCCGCCGCCGTGTCCGTGAAGACCCGCACCCCGTACCAGGCGTGCAGCGGCGCCCCGATGCCGGCGAGCGTGGCGGTCAGCGTGCCGAGCCGGTCCGCGCGCCCGTCGAGGCCGAGGCGGTTGCGGTAGGCGGTGGTGTCGAACGCGCTCAGCGCGCCCGCCCAGTCCCCGGACAACCCCGGCCGCATGGCCAGCGCGTCGCCGTTGCGCACCAGCAGCGACAGCAGCCCGCCCGGGGCGAGCATGCGGGCCAGCCCGGCCAGCAGGGGATCGGGCTCCGCCACGTACATGAGCACCCCGTGGCACAGCACCACGTCGAAACTGCCCGGCAGGAAGTGCACGCCGGTGTCCCGTCCGTCGCCCTGGACGATCCGCATCCGCTCGCGGATGCCCTCGGGCTCAGCGAACAGCGCCTCGCGCGCCGCCGCGATCATCGTCGCGTCCTGCTCGACGCCGGTCACCTGGTGCCCGGCCCGGGCCAGCCGCAGCGCCTGCGTGCCCTGGCCCATCCCCACGTCGAGCACCCGCAGCCGCTGCCCGACCGGGAACCGGCCGACTATCTGCTCGTCGAGCTGCCGGGCCACCAGCTCCTGGCGTACGACGTCCCGCAGCCCGCCCAGCCCGCCCAGCCCGCTCAGCCAGGCATCCGCCGCACCCCCCCGGAAAGCGTCCGTGCTCAGGGCCGCTCTCCGCGCTTGACCTGCGGCTTCGGCAGCCGGAGCCGGCGCATCTGGAGGGAGCGCATGAGGGCGTAGGCGACCGCGCCCTTCCCGTTCTGGTCCGGGAAGCGCTCGGCCAGCCGCTTCTTGAGCCGGATGCCGCTGGCGACCGAGTCGAGCACGATCAGCACGATCACGATCAGCCACAGCAGCAGCGCGACGCTCTGCAGCGCGGGCACCCGCACCACGCTCAGCACCAGGATGACCAGCGCCAGCGGCAGGAAGAACTCCGCCACGTTGAACCGCGAGTCGACCCAGTCGCGGGCGAACCGGCGGACCGGGCCCTTGTCACGGGCCGGCAGGTACCGCTCGTCGCCGCCGGCCAGCGCCTGGCGCTGCCGCTCCAGCTGGACGCGGCGCTCCTCACGCTGCCGCTTGGCGGCCTCCTTGCGGTTCGTCGGAGTGCTGGCGACGCTGCGGCGCTGGGACTGGGCCTCACTGCGTTTGGGCGTGGGCCGGCCCTTCTTGGCCTGCGGGTCACGGGGCTGCTTGGAGTCGGTCACCATCGCCTTGTCGGCGACCGGGGCCTTCTCTTCCTTGGCACGGCTACGGAACACAAAACCCAAGGGTACGGGGTGGTGGGGCATGGACAGCAGCCCGGCGGGGAACGATCCGGCAACGCCAGTCGTCATGTAAGGGACAGAGGGGACGTTGCAGACGGTTCGCCCGGGGGACACCCTGGGCGCCACCCCGGCGGCCACCCGGGAGTCACCTACTCCCTACGCCGGAGCGGAACCGTACGCAGTCGTCCTTGGGGATGAGCGCATCCGTCCCCGAACAGTGCGGTAATGGATGCAGGGCCCGTACTGTGGGTTCTGTCGCAGGATCTGTGAGCCGGAGTCCGTCAGAAGGGGGCGCGCGAAGCCCATGAGCGGTGTCATGAAGCGTATGGGGATGATCTTCCGCGCGAAGGCGAACAAGGCCCTTGACCGGGCCGAGGACCCGCGCGAGACCCTCGATTACTCGTACCAGAAGCAGCTGGAGCTGCTGCAGAAGGTCCGCCGCGGCGTCGCCGACGTGGCCACCTCGCGCAAGCGCCTGGAACTGCAGCTCAACCAGCTCCAGCAGCAGTCCACCAAGCTGGAGGATCAGGGCCGCAAGGCGCTCGCGCTCGGCCGCGAGGACCTGGCCCGCGAGGCGCTCTCCCGCCGCGCCGCGCTCCAGCAGCAGGTGACGGACCTGGAGACGCAGCACTCCACGCTCCAGGGCGAGGAGGAGAAGCTCACCCTCGCGGCCCAGCGGCTCCAGGCCAAGGTCGACGCCTTCCGTACGAAGAAGGAGACCATCAAGGCCACCTACACCGCCGCCCAGGCCCAGACCCGCATCGGCGAGGCCTTCTCCGGCATCTCCGAGGAGATGGGCGACGTCGGCCTGGCCATCCAGCGTGCCGAGGACAAGACCGCGCAGCTCCAGGCCCGGGCCGGTGCCCTCGACGAACTCCTCGCCTCCGGCGCCCTCGACGACCCCACCGGCATGGCCAAGGACGACCTCCAGGCCGAGCTGGACCGGCTCTCCGGTGGTACGGATGTAGAGCTGGAACTGCAGCGCATGAAGGCCGAGCTCGCCGGAGGTTCGCCCCAGCAGGCGATCGAGGGCGGCACCGGCCAGGCGCAGTCCCAGCAGCAGCCGCAGGACACGCCGCGCTTCGACAAGCAGTAGCCCGAGCGCCACAGCCACAGCCTGGAGGGCGACATGGCCGACATGATCGTACGGATCATGGGGGAGGGGCAGGTGCGGCTGGCGGACAGCCACCTCACCGAACTGAACAAGCTGGACGACGAGCTCCTGACCGAGATGGAGAACGGCGACGGCCCCGGCTTCCGCCGCACCCTCCAGGCCCTCCTGACCAAGGTCCGCGACCTGGGCGAGCCCCTCCCGGACGCATCCCTCGAACCGTCCGACCTGATTCTGCCGTCGCCCGACGCGACCCTGGAGGAGGTCCGGGAGCTGCTGAGCGACGACGGCCTGATTCCGGGCTGACGGAACTGTCCGTACTGTTCACCGTGTGACCACCCTCGACCGTGCCAGATGCCGGCTCAAGGCCCACCCCCTCGCACTGGACGCGGCGCTGGCGGCGGGCGTGCTGATGTGCATGGTCGCCGGGTCCTTCGTGACCCCCCAGGGGCAGAGCGACGTCGCCTGGGGCGTGCGCAGTCCCGACCCGCTCAGCCTGGTGCTCATCACCGTCGGCGCCGCGGCCCTCGTCTTCCGCCGCAGCGCACCCAAGACGGTCCTCGCCGTCACCGGTGCCGCCTCCCTGATCGAGTGCGTCACCGGCGACCCCCGCGCCCCGGTCGCCATGGCCGCCGTCGTCGCCCTCTACACCGTCGCCTCGGCCACCGACCGCCCGACCACCTGGCGCGCGGGCCTGCTCACCATGACCGTGCTGACCGGCGCGGCCATGCTCGCCGGCCCCCTGCCGTGGTACGCCCAGGAGAACCTCGCCATCCTCGCCTGGACCGGCATCGGCGCCACCGCCGGAGACGCCGTCCGCAGCCGCCGCGCGGTCGTCCAGGCCATCCGTGAACGCGCCGAGCGGGCCGAGCGCACCCGCGAGGAGGAGGCCCGCCGCCGGGTCGCCGAGGAACGCCTGCGCATAGCCCGCGACCTGCACGACGTCGTCGCCCACCACATCGCCCTGGTCAACGTCCAGGCCGGAGTCGCCGCCCACGTCATGGACAAGCGCCCCGACCAGGCCAGGGAGGCCCTGGCCCACGTACGGGAGGCCAGCCGCTCCGCGCTCAACGAACTGCGTGCCACCGTCGGCCTGCTCCGCCAGTCCGGCGACCCGGAGGCCCCCACCGAACCCGCTCCCGGCCTCAACCGCCTCGAAGACCTCGCCGACACCTTCCGTAACGCCGGTCTCCGGGTCGAGGTCGCCCGCGCCGACCAGGGCACCGAACTGCCCGCCGCCGTCGACCTGGCGGCGTACCGCATCATCCAGGAGGCCCTGACCAACGTGCAGAAGCATGCGGGCCCCCACGCCACGGCCGAGGTGAGCGTGGTCCGCGTCGGCCCGCACGTCGAGGTCACCGTCCTCGACGACGGGCATCCCGGCGAGGAGTCGGCACCCGCGACCGGCGGCGGCCACGGCCTGCTGGGCATGCGCGAACGCGTCACCGCCCTGCGCGGCACCCTCACCACCGGCCCGCGCTACGGAGGCGGCTTCCGCGTCCAGGCCATCCTGCCGATCAAGACCCGCACCGCTGCCCCGGGAGACCCCGCATGACCATTCGCGTCCTGCTCGCCGACGACCAGGCACTGCTCCGCAGCGCCTTCCGGGTGCTCGTCGACTCCGAGCCGGACATGGAGGTGGTGGGGGAGGCGTCGGACGGGGCGGAGGCGGTCTCGCTCGCGCGGGAGCAGCGCGCCGACGTCGTACTGATGGACATCCGCATGCCCGGCACGGACGGCCTGGCCGCCACCCGCCTGATCAGCGCGGACCCCGCCCTCGCCGCGGTCCGCGTGGTCATCCTGACGACGTTCGAGGTCGACGACTACGTGGTCCAGGCACTGCGGGCGGGGGCGTCCGGCTTTCTGGGGAAGGGCAGCGAACCGGAGGAGTTGCTGAACGCCATCCGGGTCGCCGCCGGCGGCGAGGCCCTGCTCTCCCCGACGGCCACCAAGGGCCTCATAGCCCGCTTCCTCGCCCAGGGCGACGCGGGGGACGGCGACGGCGACCCCGCCCGGGCGGAGCGCCTCGCGGCGCTGACCGGGCGGGAGCGGGAGGTGCTCGTCCAGGTGGCCGGCGGCCACTCCAACGACGAGATCGCCGAGCGGCTGGAGGTCAGTCCGCTGACCGTGAAGACCCACGTCAACCGTGCCATGGCCAAGCTGGGTGCCCGGGACCGGGCACAGCTCGTGGTGATCGCGTACGAGTCGGGCCTGGTGCGGCCGAGAGGGGACTGACGGTTCCGTCCTTCCTGCGTCTTCCATTGAACCTCCTAGCTGCATGCGACGTATCAGTCACTACGAGTGGCGCCGGGCCGAGAGGAAGGGTCGAACAATCTCACTGGAATCGAACCACCCCGTCAGCGCCGATCCTGACTTAGGTGGACAACATGTGCTGGGTCTTGATGGGCTCCGAGGTCTGGCCGCACTGTATGTGCTCCTATTTCACTGCTGGCTACTGACCTTTCCCGGATTCCCTGAGAACTCGGGCCCGTCCTGGTTGGGCTGGCTGATGTACGGGCGTCTCGCCGTCGTCTTCTTCCTCGTGCTGTCCGGTTTCTCTCTAGCCATCTCTCCGGCGCGCAACGGCTGGCGTCAGGGGGGTGTTGCCCGGTTCCTGCGCCGACGGGCCCGACGCATCCTTCCTCCATACTGGGCTGCGCTCGTGCTGAGTCTGACAGTCGCTTTTTTCATCGTGCCCGCCTCGCATTTTGGGCCACCGGACGGCAAAACGGTTCTCGTGTACGGGCTGGTAGTACAGGACGTATTCACGGCCCCAACGCCGAACGGGGCGTTTTGGTCGATCGCCGTCGAGGCGGAGCTCTATCTGCTCTTTCCGTTCCTGCTTTTTGTTCGGCGACGACTGGGGGCGGTGTTCCTGCTTGCGGGCGTCACGCTGCCGACGGTGGCGCGAGGCCTGTCGGCGGCGAACGCGACTCCGGTCGAAGGCGTGAACTGGCTGGCTCCGAATCTCGCCCCGGTATTTGTTGCCGGCCTGGTCGGCGCGGGAGTCATTGCCGCGCGAGAGAAGGTCCGGCGCCTTCCCTGGCACTGGCTCGCAGCCCTGGCCATCACGCCGGTACTGTCACTCATCATGGTCAAGGGACCGACGTGGACGGTAAATCACTACTTCTGGGTGGATCTTGCCGCCGCGCCCGCCATGACGATGTTTATTGCGGCGGTCGCTACAGGGCGCCCCGCCTTTCTGATGTGGCTCCTGGCAACGCGGCCCGTGCGCAGCCTCGGCAACTTTTCCTACAGCCTCTACCTCATTCATTTGCCGATCGTCATGGTTGTCGTCCGGAAAATCGCCCCGGAGTATGTCTCGGCCGGACTGCCCACATTCTGGTTCACCCTGACTCTGGGAGTGCCCGCTTCGGTCGTGACGGCATGGCTGTTCGCCGAAATCTTTGAGATGCCTTTCAAACGGGACCGATGCTGGAGGTCCATGCTCTCGGCTGGACGGGCACGCTGGATCGTCGCCGGAGCCGGGGCGGCCGGTACGGCTGCGGCCGTTGACGACCAGCTGACCGGGATACTGGCCGAGGGGGCCCGTGCGGAGGGGCCGCGGCCGCGGACTCCAGCACCCGCTTCGTCAGCTGCCGCAGGAGCCGACCCTCCCCGGTCATAGTGACGCGGGGACGAAAAGATGCCCCTCCCGTACAGGAAGGGGCATCTCGGGGAGTACCGGGGTCTACGGCAGCGCCAGCATTCGCTCCAGCGCCAGCTTCGCGAACGCCTCCGTCTCCTTGTCGACCTGGATGCGGTTGACGAGGTTGCCCTCGGCCAGGGACTCCAGGGCCCAGACCAGGTGGGGGAGGTCGATGCGGTTCATGGTCGAGCAGAAGCAGACCGTCTTGTCGAGGAAGACGATCTCCTTGCCCTCCGGCGCGAAACGGTTCGCCAGGCGGCGGACCAGGTTCAGCTCCGTACCGATGGCCCACTTGGAGCCGGCGGGGGCGGCCTCCAGGGCCTTGATGATGTACTCCGTGGAGCCGACGTAGTCGGCCGCGGCCACCACCTCGTGCTTGCACTCGGGGTGGACCAGGACGTTCACGCCGGGGATGCGGGCGCGCACGTCGTTCACCGAGTCGAGGCTGAAGCGGCCGTGGACGGAGCAGTGGCCGCGCCACAGGATCATCTTCGCGGCGCGCAGCTGCTCCGCCGTCAGGCCGCCGTTGGGCTTGTGCGGGTTGTAGACCACGCAGTCGTCCAGGGACATCCCCATGTCGCGGACGGCGGTGTTGCGGCCGAGGTGCTGGTCCGGCAGGAACAGGACCTTCTCGCCCTGCTGGAAGGCCCACTCCAGCGCCCGCTTGGCGTTCGAGGACGTGCAGATCGTGCCGCCGTGCTTGCCCGTGAACGCCTTGATGTCCGCGGAGGAGTTCATGTAGGAGACGGGGACCACCTGATCGGCGATGCCGGCGTCCGTGAGGACGTCCCAGCACTCCGCGACCTGCTCGGCCGTCGCCATGTCGGCCATGGAGCAGCCGGCGGCGAGGTCCGGCAGGACGACCTTCTGCTCGTCGGACGTCAGGATGTCCGCCGACTCGGCCATGAAGTGCACACCGCAGAAGACGATGTACTCGGCCTCCGGGCGCGCGGCCGCGTCCCGGGCCAGCTTGAAGGAGTCGCCCGTGACGTCGGCGAACTGGATGACCTCGTCGCGCTGGTAGTGGTGGCCGAGCACGAAGACCTTGTCGCCGAGCTTCTCCTTGGCCGCGCGGGCGCGCTCGACCAGGTCGGGGTCGGACGGCGAGGGCAGGTCACCGGGACACTCGACGCCGCGCTCGCTCCTGGGGTCGGCCTCACGGCCGAGGAGCAGCAGGGCAAGGGGACTCGGCTGAACGTCGAGCTCCGGGGTCTGGGCGGTGGTCACGACACGCACCCTTTCTGGTTTTCGTCGATCTGACGCTATCTATCATAACCCGCTTCACGTCACTTTGACGATGGTCATTGCGTCGATGTGACGTGAATCCCGGCGGGGCCGTCCACAGGCTGCTGTCCGCTCCGTCGGGCATGTGCGAGCATGAAGGAAGAGGAAAACGCGAAAACGCGAATGCCCGGCCCGGAATGAATCCGCGGACCCGCCGGTTGCACTCGTCGGCAAGCAGTCTCCGTACAACCCGGGAGAGATGTAGATGTCCGTATCGGACGAGACCACCACCGTCACCGACGGCATCATCCTGACCGACGCCGCCGCGTCGAAGGTCAAGGCGCTGCTCGACCAGGAAGGCCGCGACGACCTCGCTCTGCGCGTCGCCGTCCAGCCCGGCGGCTGCTCCGGCCTGCGCTACCAGCTCTTCTTCGACGAGCGCTCGCTCGACGGTGACGTCGAGAAGGACTTCGGCGGGGTCAAGGTCGTCACGGACCGCATGAGCGCCCCGTACCTGGGCGGCGCCACCATCGACTTCGTGGACACGATCGAGAAGCAGGGCTTCACGATCGACAACCCGAACGCGACGGGCTCCTGCGCCTGCGGCGACTCCTTCAGCTGACCCCGGCCGGAAACCGGCTCGAGAACGAACGCGAAGGCGGCGGCCCCCTCCCACGGGGCCGCCGCCTTCGCGTGTTCTCCGACAGCCGGCGGGTCAGGACGCCTTCGGCAGACGCGCGCCCGGCCGCTCCCTCGGGATCGCCCGGCCGTCCGAGCCGACCACCCTCCGGTCACCGAGCGGCTTCTCCAGGTGCACGGTCCGGTGGTAGACCTTGGCGATCATCACGCAGACCTTGTCCGGCCAGGGCGTCTCGGTCACCGTGACGGTCACCTTGCCGGAGTCCTCGGTCGCCGACGCCTTGTAGTCGGCGCACACCCCGCCCTCGAAGGCCACGGTCAGGCTGTTGCCCGCCGTGCTGTAGCCCGTCACCTTCACGGACTGCTCGGCCGGTGACGCCGACGGCGTACTCGACGGCGTGCCCGGCGACGCCAGGTACTTCGGGTCGACCGCCGGATACGTCACCGTGAAGGCGTCCTGCGCCCCCGCAGCCCGTACCTGGAACAGCCAGGACGGCACCAGCGCCTGCCGGCCCCCGACCGAGTGCGCGGCCAGCCCGAACACGGCCTTCCCGACGGTGACCGTGTCCTGCGCCGGCACCGCCGACGGCGACGCCGGCGAGCCGCACGGCTGCTCCAGCCGGTCCTTCAGCGGTACGGGACTGGCGCAGCCGCCGATGCCCATCCGGTGGTCGGTCGTGGGCGCCGCGTTCATCAGGTCGAGCGTCTTCTTCGCGCCCAGGACGGGATACGTGTCCCCCTTCACCGGCGCCTTCAGCTCCCCGTGGCCGCCGACCAGCTCGCCCTGCCTGTCGACGGTCAGGCCGGTCGTCCAGCCGTAGGTGGGCAGCCCGCCCACCACCGGATCGGCGTTCACCACCCGCTGGGCGCCCATGACCTGGCTCGCGTCCACCTTGGCGTCGTCCTGGCCCAGCGCCTTCAGCACCGGCGCCGCCGCCTTCTTCGCGGCCGTCTCGCTCACCCGGTCGGTGACGGGGGCGGCGGGGTCCTGCGCGCAGACGGTGATCTTCCTGCAGTTGTCGGTGCCCGGCGCGTACCGGCTGAAGGTCCAGGTCCCCGGCGCCTGCCTGGCGACCTGCAGACTCGGCCCGGACCCGTCCTTCCCGGACCCGACCCGCCAGGTCTGCCCGTCGGCCACCGGCGCTCCGTCGACACCGAGGGCCTCGGCCAGGCGGGCCACCTCGTCCTCGGTGACCTCCCCGCCCGCCCGGTACACCGGCGCCGATCCGGGACCGCCGGGCAGCGTGCCGTCGGCCTGGTAGGTGATGCCGTACGGGTTGGGCTCACCGGGCGCGATGCCGTTCGTACCGCCGCTGGCCGAGTAACCGTCCAGCGCGAGCGGCGGGGGAGTGCCACCGGAGGCCGCGGAACCCGTACCGCCGCCCGAGGCGCCGTTCGCGGTCGCCGCGAGGTAGGCCCCGCCGCCGCCGGCCAGCAGCACGGCGGCGGCGACGGAGGCGACGATCGCGGAGGAGCGGCGGCGGGCGGGGCGTTCGTCACCGGCTTCGCCGGCACCCCGGGGGACCTCTTCGCCGGGTACGCCGGACACGTCCGCGGGCTCGGGCTGCCCGGGCTCCGCGGCACCCGGCACGTCCGAGCCCTGGGTGACTTCGGCTGCCCCGGCATCTTCAGCAACCCCGGCGCCCTCAGGCACCTTGGCATCTTCAGCAACCCCGGACAGGGCCTCCGGCTCCGGAACCCCCTTCTCCGCCGAGGCCTCCCCGGCGGTGCCCGCGGCCGCGTCGTCGTTGTCGGGTCGCTCGGTGTTCACCGCATCGCTCCTTGCTGGGTCGTCTCCCGCATCCCCTTCCCGGGGGACGGCGATGGGACGCGGTGGGTGAGCGAGCGGTTCCCTCGAACGGAGGGGACGATTCAGTCGCCGTAGTCGGACATCGCGTCCAGCAGCCGCGCGGAGGTCGCGGGGACGGTCACGCCGTGGATGAGCGACGGGGGCACCGGAACGGAGGAGTCCTGGTCGGGTACCGCCCAGTGCGGGGCCATCCGGGCGCAGTCACCGCGCAGCGACGCCAGGTCGCCGTCCAGGTCGGCCGGAACGGGGGCATGGACCTTGAGGTTCGTCATAGCGGCACCGTAAGCGCGTGGAGGTCGGCGGACATAGATCTACTATCGGGTAGTTTTTCCACTCCTGCACCTCGCCCCGACCGGGTAGCGTGAACTGTCAATCCGCCTCCCCCAGGAGAATCCCCGCCGTGCGCATCGCAGTCACCGGCTCCATCGCCACCGACCACCTCATGACCTTCCCCGGCCGCTTCGCCGACCAGCTGGTCGCGGACCAGCTGCACACGGTCTCCCTCTCCTTCCTGGTCGACAACCTCGACGTACGCCGCGGCGGCGTCGGCGCGAACATCGCCTTCGGCATGGGCCAGCTCGGCACGCGGCCCATTCTGGTCGGTGCCGCGGGCTTCGACTTCGACCAGTACCGCGCCTGGCTGGACCGGCACGGCGTCGACACCGAGTCGGTCCGCATCTCCGAGACCCTGCACACCGCCCGCTTCGTGTGCACCACCGACGCCGACCACAACCAGATCGGCTCCTTCTACACCGGCGCGATGAGCGAGGCCCGCCTCATCGAGCTGAAGACCGTCGCCGACCGCATCGGCGGCCTCGACCTGGTGCTGATCGGCGCCGACGACCCGGAGGCGATGCTCCGCCACACCGAGGAGTGCCGCACCCGGAACATCCCGTTCGCCGCCGACTTCTCCCAGCAGATCGCCCGCATGGACGGCGAGGAGATCCGGATACTGCTGGACGGGGCGACGTACCTCTTCTCCAACGAGTACGAGAAGGGCCTCATCGAGTCCAAGACCGGCTGGACCGACGAGGAGATCCTCGCCAAGGTCGGCCACCGGGTCACCACCCTCGGCTCGCGCGGCGTCCGCATCGAGCGGGCCGGCGAGGACCCGATCGAGGTCGGCTGCCCGGAGGAGGAGCGCAAGGCCGACCCCACCGGCGTCGGCGACGCCTTCCGGGCCGGCTTCCTCTCCGGCCTGGCCTGGGGCGTCTCCCTGGAGCGCGCCGCCCAGGTCGGCTGCATGCTCGCCACCCTGGTCATCGAGACGGTGGGCACCCAGGAGTACCAGCTGCGCCGCGCCCACTTCATGGACCGCTTCACCAAGGCGTACGGCGACGATGCGGCCGCCGAGGTCAAGCAGCACCTCGCTTGAGGACCTGTCCGGCGGATCATGCCGCGGACGCGGGGGTTGGCACGCCTTCCCCCACGCTCGGCTCGCTCGCGCGGGGAGACACCCCCGTCGCGTCGACTCCCCCCTCCGCCTTGCAGCCGGACGCACCCACCCCCCGCTCACCCGCACTGATCGGGCACCGTCGGTTCCCTGCGCCATGATCCGCCGGACAGGCCCCGGTTCACGCGATACGGCGGACCACGTACGCCGAACCGTGGTCCGCCGGCTCCTCGCCGAGGTACTCCTGCCCGCGCATCTCGCACCACGCCGGGATGTCCAGCCGGGCCGCCTCGTCGTCGGAGAGGACGCGGACCGTGCCGCCCACCGGTACGTCCCCGAAGACCTTCGCCAGCTCGATGACCGGGATCGGGCAGCGCTTGCCGAGCGAGTCGACGACCACCTCGTCCGGCCGTACGACCGCCGCCGCGGGCACCGGCGCGCCCAGCTTCTCCCGGACGCCCGCCACCGCGCCCGGCAGCACCGACAGGAACCGCTCGACGTCCTCCTCCGCCGTCCCCGGCGGCAGCGACACCCGCACGTTGCCCTCGCTCAGCACCCCCATCGCCTTCAGCACATGGCTGGGCGTCAGCGTGCTGCTCGTGCAGGAGGAGCCGGACGAGACGGAGAAGCCCTCCCGGTCCAGCTCGTGCAGCAAGGTCTCCCCGTCGACGTAGAGGCAGGAGAAGGTGACGATCCCCGGCAGCCGCCGCCGTGGATCGCCCACCACCTCCACGTCCGGCACCGACTCGGCTACCCGCGCCCGGATCCGCTCGGTCAGCTCCCGCAGCCGTACCGCCTCCCGGTCCGCCTCGGCCCGCACCGCCCGCAGGGAGGCCGCCGCGGCCACGATCGCCGGGATGTTCTCGAAGCCGGGCACCCGCCCAGACTCCCGCTCGTCCACCGGCCCTTGCGGCGCGAACCGCACCCCCTTGCGGACCACCAGCAGCCCGACCCCCGACGGTCCGCCCCACTTGTGCGCACTCGCCGTCAGCAGCGACCAGTCCCCTTCGACCGGCCCCCATCCCAACGACTGCGCCGCGTCCACCAGCAGCGGCACGCCGGCCTCCCGGCAGAGGGCAGCCACCTCGGCCACCGGCTGCTCGGTCCCCACCTCGTGGTTGGCCGACTGCAGGCAGGCGAGCGCGGTGCCGGGCCGCAGGGCGGCCTCGTACGACTCCGCGGCCACCGCACCCCTACGGTCCACGGCGACCCGCGTGACCGTACCGCCGTCCGTCTCGTGCGCGTCGGCCGAATGGAGTACCGAAGAGTGTTCGACCGCGGACACGATCAGGTGGCGTCCGACCCGGCGACGCCCTGCCAGCGCCCCCGCGATCCCGCTGTGCACGGCCCGGGTCCCGGACGAGGTGAACGTCAGTTCGTCCGGCCGGCACCCCACGGCCTCCGCAGCCGCCTCCCGAGCCGCGTCCAGCAGCAACCGCGCGCGCCGCCCCTCCCGGTAGAGACGGGCAGGGTCGGCCCACCCCTCGTCGAGAGAGGCCAACAGCGCCTGACGGGCGACGGAATGGAGGGGAGCACCGGAAGCAGCGTCGAAGTAGGCCACACGGCAACGCTAGACGCCGTTCGGGGCAGTGCGCCCGACGGGGGCGGGGAACCGCGCGACCGACAACAAACCACTCGTACCCGCCACACAAGCCGCACTCCCGGGCTATCAGGCGCCATCCAGCCCCTTGGGGGTGACCCGCGGCGCGTATGCCACCCTCCCCGCGACCCGCCGGAAGGCGTCCAGTAGGGTTTGGTCCGCATAAACATCCAAACCCCTGCCCGACGCAGGGCGGCGACCGACCAGCGAGAAGGCCGCAGCCAACCAGCGCGGGCGAGACTCTCGGGAAGGCGCTACGTGAGTCCCAACGGCTCCGACCGCTCGCCGCGGCGCCCGATGCGGCGGAAGCTGCTGCAGGCAATGACCGCGGGCCTGGTCCTGGCGACCGCAACCGGTTGCACATACAAGGACTTCCCCCGCCTTGGTATGCCCACCCCGACCACCGAAGAGGCTCCGCGGATCCTCTCGCTGTGGCAGGGCTCCTGGGCTGCCGCGCTCGCCGTCGGCGTGCTGGTGTGGGGTCTGATCCTGTGGAGCGCCGTGTTCCACCGGCGCAGCCGCACCAAGGTCGAGGTACCTCCGCAGACCCGGTACAACATGCCCATCGAGGCGCTGTACACGGTGGTCCCGATCATCATCATCTCGGTGCTCTTCTACTTCACGGCCCGGGACGAGTCGAAGCTCCTGGACCTCTCCAAGAAGCCCGACGTGACGGTCAACGTCGTCGGCTTCCAGTGGAGCTGGGGCTTCAACTACATCGAGAACGTCCCCGGCTCCACCGGCGACGCCAAGACCGACAAGAACCTGGCCAGCGTTCCGGACCGGTACAAGAAGTACTTCCCGGCGAACGCCGGCGGTGTCTACGAGGTCGGTACGCCGGGCACGCGCAACCCGCAGACCGGCAACCCCGGTCCGACGCTGTGGCTGCCCAAGGGCAGGACGGTCCGTTTCGTCCTCACCTCGCGTGACGTCATCCACTCCTTCTGGGTGCTGCCGTTCCTGATGAAGCAGGACGTCATCCCGGGCCACCCCAACGCCTTCCAGGTGACTCCCAACCAGGAGGGCACCTTCAGGGGCAAGTGCGCCGAGCTGTGCGGCGTCGACCACTCCCGGATGCTGTTCAACGTGAAGGTCGTCTCCCCGGAGCGCTACGAGCAGCACCTCAAGGACCTCGTCAAGAAGGGGCAGACCGGTTACATTCCCGCGGGCATCGCGCAGACGAGCCACGAGAAGAACCGGGAGTCGAACATCCTGTGAGCATCCTCAACGAACCCCAGGGTGCCGCGGCAGCAGGGTCCCACTATGAGGACGAGCTGCCGGTCCGGCGCCAGCGCCGCGGCGAAGTCGTCGTCAAGTGGCTGACTACCACGGACCACAAGACGATCGGCACGCTCTACCTCGTGACGTCGTTCGCCTTCTTCCTCATCGGCGGCGTCATGGCGCTGCTCATGCGCGCCGAGCTGGCCCGGCCGGGCCTGCAGATCATGTCGAACGAGCAGTTCAACCAGGCGTTCACGATGCACGGCACGATCATGCTGCTGATGTTCGCGACGCCGCTGTTCGCGGGCTTCACGAACTGGATCATGCCGCTGCAGATCGGCGCGCCGGACGTGGCCTTCCCGCGGCTGAACATGTTCGCCTACTGGCTGTACCTGTTCGGCTCGCTGATCGCGGTGGCCGGCTTCCTCACCCCGCAGGGTGCGGCCGACTTCGGCTGGTTCGCCTACGCCCCGCTGTCCGAGGCGATCCGCAGCCCCGGCATCGGCGCCGACATGTGGATCATGGGTCTGGCCTTCTCCGGCTTCGGCACCATCCTCGGCTCGGTCAACTTCATCACCACGATCATCTGCATGCGCGCGCCGGGCATGACCATGTTCCGCATGCCGATCTTCACCTGGAACGTGCTGCTGACCGGTGTCCTGGTCCTGCTGGCCTTCCCGGTCCTGGCCGCCGCGCTGTTCGCCCTGGAGGCGGACCGCAAGTTCGGCGCCCACATCTTCGACGCCGCCAACGGCGGATCACTGCTGTGGCAACACCTCTTCTGGTTCTTCGGCCATCCAGAGGTGTACATCATCGCGCTACCGTTCTTCGGCATCATTTCCGAGGTCATCCCGGTCTTCAGCCGCAAGCCGATGTTCGGCTACATGGGCCTGATCGCCGCGACCATCTCGATCGCCGGTCTTTCCGTGACGGTGTGGGCGCACCACATGTACGTCACCGGTGGCGTGCTGCTGCCGTTCTTCTCCTTCATGACCTTCCTGATCGCGGTCCCGACCGGTGTGAAGTTCTTCAACTGGATCGGCACCATGTGGAAGGGCTCGCTGAGCTTCGAGACCCCGATGCTGTGGGCGACCGGCTTCCTGATCACCTTCACGTTCGGTGGTCTGACCGGTGTCATCCTGGCCTCGCCGCCGATGGACTTCCACGTCTCGGACTCGTACTTCGTGGTGGCGCACTTCCACTACGTGGTCTTCGGCACGGTCGTGTTCGCGATGTTCTCCGGCTTCCACTTCTGGTGGCCGAAGTTCACCGGCAAGATGCTCGACGAGCGCCTCGGCAAGATCACCTTCTGGACGCTGTTCGTCGGCTTCCACGGCACCTTCCTGGTCCAGCACTGGCTGGGTGCCGAGGGCATGCCGCGCCGTTACGCGGACTACCTCGCGGCCGACGGCTTCACCGCCCTGAACACGGTCTCGACGATCAGCTCGTTCGTGCTCGGCCTGTCGATACTGCCGTTCCTCTACAACGTGTGGAAGACGGCCAAGTACGGCAAGCCGGTCGGCGTCGACGACCCGTGGGGCTACGGCCGGTCGCTGGAGTGGGCGACCTCCTGCCCGCCGCCGCGGCACAACTTCCTCACCCTGCCGCGGATCCGCAGTGAATCCCCGGCGTTCGACCTGCACCACCCCGAGATCGCCGCTCTTGAGCAGCTGGAGCACGCCGGTCACGGCAGCAGCAGCGCCATCGCGGGCACCAAGGAGGCCGGCAAGTGAAGATCCAGGGCCGGATGTTCATCTGGCTGAGCTTCTTCGTCCTCGTCATGGCGGTCGTCTATGGCGTGTGGTCGAAGGAGCCGGCCGGTACCACGGCGCTCTTCCTGGCCTTCGGCCTGTGCATCATGATCGGCTTCTACCTGGGCTTCACCGCCCGGCGGGTCGACGCGGGCGCGCAGGACGACAAGGAGGCCGACGTCGCGGACGACGCGGGCGAGCTGGGCTTCTTCAGCCCGCACAGCTGGCAGCCGCTCGCCCTCGGTGTCGGCGGTGCGCTGGCCTTCCTCGGTATCGCGGTCGGCTGGTGGCTGGTGTACTTCTCGGCACCGATCATCCTGATCGGCCTGTTCGGCTGGGTCTTCGAGTACTACCACGGTGAGAACCGCACCCAGTAGCACACGCATTCCGTAGCACGCGCCGAGGCGCCGGGAGCCCGGACACTCCGTCAGGAGGTCCGGGCTTCCGCTTTTGGCCTGCGGCCCGTCCCCCGAACGCGTCACTCAGCGCGCTGGGGTTGACGAAGCTTTCTAGCGTGAGCTCATGAGCACCTCTCCGCGCACCCGCACCGTCGTCAGCTGCACCCTGCTGGTGGCCGCCCTCGGGGCGGGCGTCACCGCCTGCGGTTCGGACGGCAACCCCCTGGCGGACAAGCCGTACGACGCGGCGGACCAGATCTCCTTCACCGGCCCCACCGGCGCAGGGAAGAAGGCCGACCCGGACAAGCCCCTCGAGGTCGCCGCACAGGGCGACGGGCGGATCACGGACGTCACGGCCGTGGACGCCACGGGGCGCTATGTGGCGGGCGAACTCGCGGCCGACGGCAGCCGCTGGCACAGCACCTCTCCACTGGCCGCCAACGCCCACTACACGGTGCGGATCAGCACGGAGGACGAGGACGGGGCCCCCGGCCGCAAGACCCTCGTCTTCGACACCAGCATGCCCACCACCACCAAGCGCCTGGACGTCACCTTCGGGCCGGACGCGGGCGCGTACGGCGTCGGCCAGCCCATCACGGCGAAGCTGAACCACGCGGTCAAGGACAAGGCGCAGCGGGCCATCGTCGAGCGCGCCCTCAGGGTGGACTCGATGCCCGCCGTACAGGGTTCCTGGTACTGGGTGGACGACAAGGAGCTCCACTACCGCCCCAAGGAGTACTGGCCCGTCCACACCACCGTCCAGGTGCACAGCAATCTGGACGGCATCAGGATCAACGACCGTCTCTGGGGCGGCAGCGCCAAACCCCTGAAGATCACCATCGGCGACCGGATCGAAGCCGTCACGGACGCGTCATCGCACCACATGACGGTCTACAAGAACGGCGCGGTGATCAACGAGATCCCCGTCACCACCGGAAAGCCCGGCTACGAGACCCGCAACGGCGTCAAGGTCGTCCTGGAGAAGCAGTCATTCGTACGCATGCGCGGTACCACCGTCGGCATCGCCGAGGGCAGCTCCGACTCCTACGACCTGCCGGTCTACTACGCCACCCGCGTCACCTGGTCCGGCGAGTACGTGCACGCCGCGCCCTGGTCCGTCGGCTCCCAGGGCTACGAGAACGTCAGCCACGGCTGCACCGGCATGAACACGTCCAACGCGGAGTGGTTCTTCGACACCATCCACCCGGGCGACATCGTCAAGGTCGTCAACTCCAACGGCGACCCGATGGAACCCTTCGGCAACGGCTTCGGCGACTGGAACGTCGACTGGAAGAAGTGGCGTACCGGCAGCGCCCTGACCAACGGCAAGCCGGAGGGCCCGGCCCCGGAGGACGCGCTGAGACTGCAGCCGACGACGGTGTGACGCTCCGGGGCGCGGACCTGCGCGCCCCGGGCCCCTACGCGCTCAGCAGCTTCTTCTTGCGCAGCAGAGCAGCCAGCGCCGACGCGAACTCCACGGGGTCGACCGGCAGGGTCACCGCCGCGTCGGCCCGGCTCCACGTCGCCAGCCACGCGTCCTGAGGCCGCCCGATCAGCAGCAGCACCGGCGGACAGTTGAACACCTCGTCCTTGATCTGCCGGCACATCCCCATGCCCCCCATGGGCACGGCCTCACCGTCCAGCACGCAGACATCGATGCCGCCCTTGCCGAGCTCGGCGAGTACCGCCGCGGGCGTCGCGCACTCCACGAACTCCACCACGGGGGCGTCCGGAGCCGGCCGGCGCCCGGTGGCGAGCCGGACCTGCTCGCGGGTGTTGGAGTCGTCGCTGTAGACCAGCACCGTGGCGGTCGGCTGCATTGTTCCTCCGAGACGTCGGCGTCGTACGGACAGGACCCGATCGGACAGGGCCGATGCGGCGGATGCTACCCCCTCCGACAGCCTGTCAACACCGGCTCGGACACGACTTCGAAGGGCCGCTTGATGGGCCATACGGGCACTACACACGCTGCGAACGCCCCGAACGGCACCCCCCGTAGTGAGGGCGGGATAAGCGACCGACATAATGTCGGTCGTGGCGACAGCAACGACAGTAGATACCGGGCACGCGCACCCGTCGGTCAACCGGCCGAACCTCACCAGCGTCGGAACCATCATCTGGCTGAGTTCCGAGCTGATGTTCTTCGCGGCCCTCTTCGCGATGTACTTCACCCTGCGATCGGTGACGGGTCCCGATCACTGGAAGGAGATGGCCTCCGGCCTCAACCTTCCGTTCTCGGCGACGAACACCACGATCCTGGTGCTCTCCTCCCTCACCTGCCAGCTCGGCGTGTTCGCGGCCGAGCGCGGTGACGTGAAGAAGCTCCGGGGCTGGTTCGTCATCACCTTCGTCATGGGTGCGATCTTCATCGGCGGCCAGGTCTTCGAGTACACCGAGCTGGTGAAGAAGGACGGGCTCTCGCTCTCCTCCGACCCGTACGGTTCGGTGTTCTACCTGACCACCGGCTTCCACGGCCTGCACGTGACGGGCGGTCTCATCGCCTTCCTGCTGGTCCTCGGCCGCACCTACGCGGCGAAGAGGTTCACGCACGAGCAGGCGACCGCCGCGATCGTCGTGTCCTACTACTGGCACTTCGTCGATGTCGTCTGGATCGGCCTCTTCGCCACGATCTACCTGATCAAGTAGCCGGGACCGCTCCCGCACATCCCAGAAGCATCGACGCAGAAGATCCTGACACCGGGGTAATCCGTGAAAAAGCTCTCCGCACGACGACGCCATCCGCTGGCGGCGGTCGTCGTCCTACTCCTCGCGCTGGCGGCCACTGGGGGGCTGTACGCCGCGTTCGCTCCCGCGAGCAAGGCGCAGGCCGACGACACCTCCCAGTCCCTGACCATCGAGGAGGGCAAGAAGCTCTACTCCGTCGGCTGCGCCAGCTGCCACGGCACCGGTGGCCAGGGCTCCTCCGACGGGCCGAGCCTGGTGGGCGTGGGCGCCGCGGCCGTCGACTTCCAGGTCGGCACCGGCCGTATGCCGGCCGCCACCTCCCAGGGTGCGCAGGTCCCGCGCAAGAAGAACATCTACACCCAGGCCCAGATCGACCAGCTCGCGGCGTACATCTCCTCGCTGGGTGCCGGTCCGAGCGTGCCGACCAAGTCGCAGTACAACCCGAGCGACGGGGACATCGCCAAGGGTGGTGAGCTGTTCCGCACCAACTGCGCGCAGTGCCACAACTTCACCGGCAAGGGTGGTGCGCTGACCAAGGGCAAGTTCGCCCCGTCCCTGGAGGGCGTCGACCCGAAGCACATCTACGAGGCCATGCAGACCGGCCCGCAGAACATGCCGTCCTTCCCCGACACCACACTGTCGGAGAAGAATAAGAAGGACATCATCGCGTACCTGCACACGGTCAACAGCGACGAGACGGAGAACCCCGGCGGTCTGGAGCTGGGCGGCCTCGGGCCGGTCAGTGAGGGTCTGTTCGCGTGGATCTTCGGTCTCGGTGCCCTGATCGCGGTCGCCGTCTGGGTCGCCGCTCGGACCGCAAAGGCCAAGAAGTCATGAGTAGCCAAGACATTCCAGAAGAGAACCTGCCCGCCGAGCGGGACACCACGCACGGCGCCGTAGGCGTGGCGGACGAGCGCAACCCGTTCGCCGACCCGGGTCTTCCGCCGCACGAGCACCGGATCCAGGACATCGACGAGCGGGCCGCCAAGCGGTCCGAGCGTGTGGTCGCCCTGCTGTTCACGGTGTCGATGCTGGCCACCATCGGCTTCATCGCTGCCTACGTGGCGATCCCGGCCGACAAGTCGATCTTCGTCTTCCCGATCGGGCACATCAGCGCGCTCAACTTCGCGCTGGGCCTGACGCTGGGTACGGCGCTGTTCTGCATCGGCGCGGGCGCGGTCCACTGGGCCCGCACCCTGATGTCCGACGTGGAGATCGCCGACGAGCGTCACCCGATCGAGGCCTCACCCGAGGTCCGGGCGCAGGTCCACGCGGACTTCAAGCAGGGCGCCAAGGAGTCGGCGCTCGGCCGCCGCAAGCTGATCCGCAACACGATGCTCGGCGCGCTCACCCTGGTGCCGCTCTCCGGCGTCGTCCTGCTGCGCGACCTCGGCCCGCTGCCCGGGACCTCGCTCCGCCACACGCTGTGGGCCAAGGGCAAGCTGCTCGTCAACGTGAACACCAACCAGCCGCTGCGTCCCGAGGACGTCCAGGTCGGCTCGCTCACCTTCGCCAAGCCCGAGGGCCTGGAGGAGGCGGACGAGGAGTTCCAGAACGAGATCGCCAAGGCGGCTCTGATGATCATCCGGCTCCAGCCGGACAACATCAAGGACAAGCGCGAGCTCGAGTGGTCGCACGAGGGCATCGTCGCGTACTCGAAGATCTGCACCCATGTCGGTTGCCCGATCTCGCTGTACGAGCAGCAGACGCACCACGTGCTGTGCCCGTGCCACCAGTCCACCTTCGACCTCTCCGACGGTGCCCGAGTGATCTTCGGCCCCGCCGGTCACGCCCTGCCTCAGCTCCGCATCGGCGTGAACGACGAGGGTTACCTCCAGGCGCTCGGCGACTTCGAGGAGCCCGTCGGTCCTGCATTCTGGGAGCGCGGATGAGTACTACACCCAACGAAACGAGTCCGTCCGCCGCTGGCGCGGGCCGCCCCCGCGGGAAGGCGCCGGCCGGCGAGCGCGTCGCCGACTGGGCCGACGGCCGGCTCGGGATCTACTCCCTGGCCAAGTCCAACATGCGCAAGATCTTCCCCGACCACTGGTCGTTCATGTTGGGCGAGGTCTGCCTGTACAGCTTCCTCATCATCATCCTCACGGGTGTGTACCTGACGCTGTTCTTCCACCCGTCGATGAACGAGGTGGAGTACCACGGCAGTTACGTCCCGCTGCAGGGCCAGTTGATGAGCGAGGCGTTCAGTTCGACCCTGCACATCTCCTTCGACGTACGCGGTGGTCTGCTCATCCGGCAGATCCACCACTGGGCCGCGCTGATCTTCCTGGCCGGCATGTTCGTGCACATGATGCGCGTGTTCTTCACCGGCGCGTTCCGCAAGCCGCGTGAGATCAACTGGCTGTTCGGCTTCCTGCTGTTCGTCCTGGGCATGTTCACCGGCTTCACCGGTTACTCGCTCCCGGACGACCTGCTCTCCGGCACCGGTGTCCGCTTCACCGAGGGCGCGATCCTGTCCACGCCGATCGTCGGCACGTACATCTCGTACTTCCTCTTCGGCGGCGAGTTCCCCGGCCACGACTTCGTGGCCCGGTTCTACTCGATCCACATCCTGCTGCTGCCGGGCATCATGCTCGGCCTGGTCGTGGGCCACCTGATCCTGGTCTTCTACCACAAGCACACGCAGTTCGCCGGCCCCGGAAAGAGCAACGAGAACGTCGTCGGCATGCCGCTGCTGCCGGTGTACATGGCCAAGGCCGGAGGCTTCTTCTTCCTGGTCTTCGGTGCCATCGCGGCCATCGCGGCGATCGCGCAGATCAACCCGATCTGGGCCATGGGTCCCTACCGTCCGGACCAGGTGTCCACCGGTGCCCAGCCCGACTGGTACATGGGCTTCGCCGAGGGTCTGGTCCGCTACATGCCGGGCTGGGAGATCAACTTCTGGGGTCACACGCTCGTCCTGGGCGTGTTCATCCCGCTGATCCTCTTCGGCCTCGTGCTGGCGGCGATCGCGGTCTACCCGTTCATCGAGTCCTGGGTCACCGGCGACAAGCGCGAGCACCACATCCTGGACCGCCCGCGCAACGCCCCGACGCGTACCGCGTTCGGCGTCGCCTGGGTCACGGTGTACATGATCGGTCTGGTGGGCGGTGGCAACGACCTGTGGGCCACGCACTTCCACCTGTCGATCAACGCCGTCACCTGGTTCGTCCGCATCGGCTTCTTCGCCGGACCGGTCATCGCGTTCATCCTCACCAAGCGGATCTGCCTCGGCCTGCAGCGCCGGGACCGCGACAAGGTGCTGCACGGTCGCGAGACCGGCATCATCAAGCGCCTGCCGCACGGTGAGTTCATCGAGGTCCACGAGCCGCTCAGCCAGGAGCAGCTGCACACCCTCACGGCCCACCACCAGTACAAGCCGGCCGAGATCGGCCCGACGGTCGACGAGAACGGTGTCGAGCGCAAGGTGAAGGGCACGGAGAAGCTGCGCGCCAAGCTCAGCGGCGCCTACTACGGTGAGGACTCCCAGATCCCGAAGCCGACTGCCGAGGAGTACAAGGAGATCACGAGCGGCCACGGCCACCACTGATCGCTGCGCACGCCACGGCAAGGGCCCCGTCCGGTCTTCGGACGGGGCCCTTCGCCATGCCCCGGGCTGGATAGGGTGGGATCACACTCTTCTACGACGACCAGGAGCGGCTGATGAGCGCTGTGACCCCCGCTGGAGGCGACACCGCGGCGGGCCGTTCCTGGCCCGGGGTACTGAACGCCCTGCTGTACGGCCGTGACCAGAGTGCCGACGCGACGGCCTGGGCGATGGACCAGATCATGCGCGGCGAGGCCACCGACGCGCAGATCGCCGGCTTCGTGGTGGCGCTGCGCGCCAAGGGCGAGACCGTCGAGGAGATCACCGGCGTGGTCCGGGCGATGTACGAGCACGCCAATGTGATCGAGGTGTCGGGCCGCACGGTCGACATCGTCGGCACGGGCGGCGACGGCGCGAAGACGGTGAACATCTCCACGATGTCGGCGCTCGTGGTGGCCGGCACGGGCGCGAAGGTCGTCAAGCACGGCAACCGGGCGGCCTCCTCGGCGTCGGGCTCGTCGGACGTCCTGGAGAAGCTGGGCGTCAATCTGAACCTGACACCGCTGCGGGTGGCCGAGGTCGCGGAGGAGGCGGGCATCACCTTCTGCTTCGCGGTGAAGTTCCACCCGGCGCTGCGTCATGTGGCCGCCGCCCGGGCACAGTTGGGCATCCGGACGGTCTTCAACGCCCTCGGGCCGCTGACCAACCCGGCGAAGGTGAAGGCCCAGGCGGTCGGCGTCGCGGACCCCCGTCTGGCGCCGATGATCGCGGGTGTCCTGGCCGAACGCGGCAACTCCTCCCTGGTCTTCCGCGGCGACGACGGCCTCGACGAGCTGACGACGACGTCCACGTCACACGTCTGGGTGGTGCGCGACGGCAAGGTCGTCGAGGAGAGCTTCGACCCGCGCGACGTCGGCATCGAGCTGGTGCCGGTGGAGGCCCTGCGCGGCGGTGATCCGTCGTACAACGCGGAGGTCGCACGCAGGCTCCTCGACGGTGAGGCGGGCCCCGTACGCGACGCCGTCCTGCTGAACTCGGCGGCGGCCCTGGTGGCCCTGGACCCGACGGAAGAGCCGCTGGCCGAGCAGATTCGCGCCGGGATGCGCAAGGCGGCCGAGTCGATCGATACGGGGGCGGCCAAGCGGACCCTCGACCGCTGGGTGGCCGCGAGCAACGCGTGACCTCGAGCGGTCGCGGGAGGTGCCGGGTCGGGTACTCGAGCCGTCGGCCGAAGGGGTGGCGGGAGTAGAGTGAAGACGTGGCAGCTCTCCCGCGGCCGCTCCGCTTCCGCCTGCGGTGTCCGGGAGGGGCGGTCCCCAAGGAGCGAGACATGATCCACTCAGCCGATGTCCGCGAGTGGCGCAACCACGACGTGATCGATCCCAGGGGCCGCAAGATCGGGGCCCTCGAAGCGGTGTACGTGGACACCGCCACCGACGCGCCTGCCATGGCGACCGTCCGCACCGGGCTGCCGACCCGGCACCGGCTGGTCTTCGTCCCGCTCGACGAGGCGACTCTCGGACCCGGTTACGTGAAGGTGGCCCATTCCCGGGCGCAGGTGAAGAAGGCGCCTTCCATCGGCACGGACGACGTCCTGCCGGTCGAGCGGGAGCACGAGATCTTCGAACACTACGACAGGCCCTACCAGGCCGACGCCGACCACGGACGCCGTCTCGCGCGCGGCTGACCGGACCGGGTGGAGAGCGAGGATGTGGTCACCGATGGCACTCTTCCTGTTCCTGATCCTCGTTGCCATCGTCCTGGGACTCATCGGCGTGGCAGTGAAAGGCCTGTTCTACCTGCTGATCATCGGCGCCGTGGTGCTCCTCGCCGACTTGGTCCTGTTCGGCGTGCGCTGGTCCCGGCGTTCGCGTCGGCACCACTTCGTCCGCTGATCCCGACGCCAGGAGGGTGTCCCGCGATCCGGACACGAGTTGCGGGCCGGTGATCGGGTCACGTACGTTCTTCTCCAGGTCATGAGTGACAGTCATGAGGCCCCGGCCGACTGTCCGGCAACCCTCCGTCCGTGGCGGGGTGCCCCGGGTGAAGACCAGGCCGTAGGCAGCGAGGTCTACGGCAAGCGCGGACCCCTCGCGGCTCTTTGAACGAGCGCAGTACCAGGGGTCCTGGTCGTCGAGGGAGCCTTCTGTGAGCAAGCGAATGCGATAGGGCGTAGAGCCCCGCCTCCGCATACCCCTTTCCCTTCCCCACGCTCGAGCCGTGCGCGCTCGCGTGGCGGTTTCGCCTTGCCTCTCACGGGAGTTCGCCATGTCCGTCCCCACCGTCGCCGCCGACCAGTCCGTCTGCACCCCGCTGCCCGTTCTGGGCCGGGACGTCACCGTGCCGCTCGTCACCGGCGGGGAGGTCACCTACGCCGCGCTCGACTACGCGGCCAGCGCCCCCGCGCTCCAGCGGGTCTGGGACGACGTGGCGGCGTACGCCCCGTACTACGGCAGCGTCCACCGCGGTGCCGGGTACCTCTCCCAGCTGTCCACGGACCTCTTCGAGAACGCCCGGAAGACGGTCGCCGAGTTCCTCGACTGCCGCCCGGCCGACCAGGTGATCTTCACCCGGTCCACCACCGACTCCCTCAACCTGCTCGCCGCCGCGCTGCCCGCCGACTGCCAGGTCTTCGTCTTCGAGACCGAGCACCACGCCTCGCTGCTGCCCTGGAAGGACGCGCGGGTCACCTACCTCAACGCCCCGCGCACCCCGCGGCAGGCCGTGTCGACGCTGGAGCGGGCTCTCGCCGACCGCGACCCCCACGGCCCGGCCCTGGTGTGCGTCACCGGCGCCTCGAACGTCACCGGCGAGCTGTGGCCCGTACGGGAACTGGCCGCCGCCGCCCACGCGCACGGCGCCCGGATCGTGCTGGACGCCGCCCAACTGGCCCCCCACCACCCGGTGTCCGTTCAGGACCTGGACGTCGACTGGGTCGCCTTGTCCGGACACAAGCTGTACGCCCCGTTCGGCTCCGGCGTCCTGGCCGGCCGCGCCGACTGGCTGCGCGCGGCCGAGCCGTACCTCGCGGGCGGCGGCGCCAGCCGCAAGGTCACCCGGCGCACGGACGGGGGGGTGGACGTGGAGTGGCACGAGAGCGCGGCGCGGCATGAGGCGGGCTCGCCCAACGTCATCGGCGCCTACTCCATCGCCTCCGCGTGCAAGGCGCTGACGGAGGCCGGCTTCGACACGCTGGTCGCCCGGGAGCGGCACCTGATCGAGAAGGTCCGCGCGGGCCTCGCCGAGGTGCCCGAGGTCCGGGTCCTCTCCCTCTTCGGTGACGACGCCCCGCGCGTCGGCGTGATCTCCTTCGTCGTCGAGGGCTGGAACAGCTCCCACTTCGCCGCCGCGCTCTCCGCGGAGTACGGCATCGGCGTGCGCGACGGCCTGTTCTGCGCCCACCCCCTCGTGCGCACCCTGCTGGGCAGCGACGCGCAGACGCAGGGCGAGTGCGGGGCTCCCGAGGCCGCGCCCGGGGAGAAGTCCCTCAACGCCATCCGGGTCAGCTTCGGCGCGGGTACGCCGGACGAGCACGTGGAGCGGTTCGTGAACGCGGTGAAGGAGCTGGTCCGGGACGGCGCCAAGTGGCGGTACCGCACCGAGGACGGGCGCTGCGTCCCGGCCGTCTGATCCCGGTACGCCCGGGGCCCTGGGCAGGCTCGGCGCGCGTTCGGTCGTCCCAGCAGTCGTAGTAGTCCTAGCAGTCCTAGTTGTCCAGCCCGATCGCGAACGCCGCCTCCAGGTCGTGCTGGGAGTAGGTACGGAACGCCACGTGCGTGTCGGTGGCCTCCACACCAGGGATCTTGCTGATCCGGCCCGGGATGACCTCGGCCAGGTCCTCGTGCCGCTTCACCCGGACCATGGCGATCAGGTCATAGGTGCCGGTGACGGAGAAGACCTCGCTGACACTGTCCAGCGCGGCGATCTGCTCCGCGATCTCGGGAATCCGGTCCACGCTGGTCTTGATGAGCACGATCGCGGTGATCACGGCTGGTTCTCTCCCTCGGGGGCCGGAGCTGGGGCGGCCTTCACTTTAGTCGGCCGCCCGAACCGCACCCACGCGAAGACGAAGCCCAGCGCGAAGCCGACCAGGTGGGCCAGGTAGGCCACCCCGGGGCCCTGCGGGGCACGGCCCGCCGCCAGCCACTGGAGGGCCGCCCAGAAGGGGAGCACGACCCAGGCGGGGAAGCGCAGAGGGAGGAAGAACAGGAAGGGCAGGAGACTGGTGACGCGCGCGCCGGGGAACAGGTAGAGGAACGCGCCGAGGACCGCCGAGATCGCCCCGGACGCCCCCACCAGGGACTGCTCGGAGGCGGCGTTGGCGGCGGCGTACCCGAGCAGCGCCAGGTAGCCGCAGCCGACGTAGAACAGGGTGAACTGCACGCGGCCCATCCGTTCCTCGGTCATCGCCCCGAAGACGTAGAGGAAGAGCATGTTGCCCAGCAGATGCACCCAGCTGCCGTGCACGAACAGAGCCGTCGCCGGAGTGAGGGCCTCCCGGGCCGGGCCGTCGAACAGCTCGGCGGGGATCACGCCCCAGCGCCGGAAGTAGGCCCGCTGCACGGCGAGCAGCTCGCCGCCGGAGCCGTACGCCGGATTGAGCCCCGCCGCCGGGCCGAGCAGGAAGAGCAGGCAGCACAGGCCGATCAGGGCGTGCGTCATCGGCGCCGTCGAGCCCCGGACCGTCCTGAAGGTCCGGGCGGCCACCGCGCTCCAGTTGCTGATCATGACCACAGAGCATGACGTAACGGGGCGCAAGCGAACAGACCGCCTCGCCGCCGCGGACGGAGGGGCGGCGGGTACGGGCCAGGCCGTAGGGTTACGAGCCATACGCGTCGCCAGGACGACGTGTCACGGACACTAGAAGGAAGCGAACAGTCACGATGCCGGTTCCCCTGCCGACCGCCGAGACCCGGTGGCGCTGCACCCTCTGCGGCAACCTCACCCGATTCGACGTGACCCGCTCGTCGAAGGTCGTCGAGTACGTCCACCTCGACCTCGCCGGTGAGCCGAAGATCGAGGAGCGCGAGGTGGTCAGTGAGACCATCGAGTCGGTGCGCTGCCGCTGGTGCAACGCGGTGGACCAGGTGGAACTCGTGGACAGGCCGGGCGCCGACTCCTGAGCGGGAGACGGTCCCACAGGTATTGGGGTGTGACGGATGGTGGAGACCACAGGCGGGGGGCCGGGCGACGGCACCGCCGAGGTGCTTGACCGTCCGCTGCCCGAGGGCGTGCGACGGCGGGTCGTGCAGATCGTCTCGGACGGTTTCGGCGGACTGACGGTGGCCGAACTGCCCGCCCAGCTCAGGCAGTACGCCCGCTTTGCCCCCAATCGCCGTGCCAAGTTCGCGGGCAACGCGATGGCCGCAGCGCTGGAGACCGACCCGCTGTTCCGCCAGCGCATCGCAGAGAAGCTCAGAGAGGCCCAGCCGGAACTCGCCGGCGCCCTCGACTCAGGCTCCCCGCCCCCGGCCGCGGACCCGCTCGACGTGGCGGCCGCGGCCTACGTACTGCGCCCCGCGGGCTGGGTGAAGCTGGTGACCGCGGCCGGCGAGGAGGCCCAGCGGGCCGACGCCGAGCGGGCCGGTGAGGAGAGCCGCGCCGAGCTGGAGCGGCTGCGCGAGGAGCTCGACCGGGCCCGTGAGCAGACCCGGGCCGAGACCGAGCGGCTGCGCGCCGAGCTGGACGCGGCGAAGAGGGAATCGGAATCGCTTCACCGCAAGCTCCGCGCCGCCCTCAGCGACGTCAAGCGCGGCGAGGCGGCGCTGCGCAAGGCGCAGGGCGAGATCGAGGCGGTGCGCGCCGAGCGGCACGCCCAGGTGTCCGCCGCGGAGAGCGAGACCCGGCGGCTCAAGGCCCGCCTGGGCGAGGCCGAGGCCGCCCTGGAGGCCACGCGCAGAGCAGCGCGCGAGGGGCGCAGTGTCGAGGACATGCGCGTCCGGTTGCTTCTGGACACCCTGCTGGACGCGACCCAGGGGCTGCGCAGGGAACTGGCGTTGCCGCCGGTGTCGGTGCGGCCGGCGGAGACCGTGGACGCGGTCGAACCGGGACGAATGACCCCGAAGGACATCGCCGCGCGGGCGTTGTCCGAAAACGACCCCGCGATCCTCGACCAGCTTCTCGCCCTGCCGCAGGCGCACTTGGTGGTCGACGGTTACAACGTCACCAAGACCGGCTATCCCCAGATGCCCCTGGAGAAGCAGCGCCTGCGGCTGCTCGGCCAGCTCTCCCAGCTCGCCGCGCAGACCGGCGCCGAGGTGACGTGCGTCTTCGACGGGGCCGAACTGGCCGCTCCCGTTCTGCTTGCCCCGCCGCGCGGTGTACGCGTGCTTTTCTCCAAGCCGGGTGTCACGGCCGACGAGCTCATCCGTCAACTGGTGCGCGCGGAGCCTCCGGGCCGCCCGGTCATCGTCGCCTCGACCGACCGCGAGGTGGCCGACGGGATCGCCAAGGCGGGTGCGCGTCCCGTGGCTTCTGCGGTGCTTCTCAAGCGGCTGTCCTGAAAACGCCAACGTAGAGGTTTAACGCCCGAATTGGCGGAACTGTCACGCAACGTAGTGTCAGGCGGGCATCACTCCATGTGGGTTCAGTGCAAAGAATGCATTGCGTCACGAGGTTTTTTGGTGTGAGGATTTGATCTGATCACAAGAGGGTCACTAGGGTCTGGCCTCGAACCTCCGAGCGGGTGATCACTCACGAGAAGGAGTTCGCCTGTCGTGGCGTCCCACCGTCGACCCAAGCAGCCCAGCCGCACGCGTGTGACCGTGCTGACCACCGCAGCCGCCGCTGCCGTCGCGCTCAGCGCGAACGCCGCCAATGCCGCGCCCGGCGAGAAGCTGAGCAAGAGCGAGGTCAAGGCCAAGGTCGACAAGCTCTACGAGCAGGCGGAGCAGGCCACCGAGAAGTACAACGGGGCCAAGGAGAAGCAGGAGAAGCTCCAGAAGGAGATCTCCACCATCCAGGACAACGTCGCCCGCGGCCAGGAGGAGCTCAACAAGCTGCGCGACGGCCTGGGTTCGATGGCCACGGCCCAGTACCGCTCCGGCGGCATAGACCCGTCCGTCCAGCTCTTCCTGTCCTCCGACCCGGACGACTACCTCGACAAGGCCTCCACGCTCGACCAGTTGAGCAGCCAGCAGGTCGAGGCCCTGAAGAAGATTCAGGACAAACAGCGCGAACTCGCCCAGGAGCGCGCCGAGGCCACCGAGAAGCTCAAGGACCTCGCCTCCACCCGCACCGAGCTGGGCAAGAAGAAGAAGGAAGTCCAGGGCAAGCTCGCCGATGCGCAGAAGCTGCTCAACACCCTGACGGCGAAGGAGAAGGCGGCCCTCGCCGCCGAGCAGCAGCGCGCCAGCCGCTCCTCCGCCGACCGTGTGGACCTCGGCGGCACCAAGGCCGCCTCCGGCCGGGCCGCCGCGGCCTTCTCCGCCGCCCAGAGCAAGATCGGCTCGCCCTACGTCTACGGTGCCTCCGGCCCCTCATCGTTCGACTGCTCGGGCCTGACCTCCTGGGCCTACGCCCAGGCCGGCGTCTCCATCCCGCGCACGTCCGAGGCTCAGGCCACCATCGGCACGCGTCTGTCGATGAGCGAGCTCCAGGTCGGCGACCTGGTGTTCTTCTACGGAGACCTCCACCACGTCGGCCTCTACGCCGGCAACGGTCAGGTGCTGCACGCCCCGCACACCGGAGCCGTCGTGCGCTACGAGTCCATCAACAACATGCCGTTCCAGTTCGGCGTGCGCGTCTGAGCGCTCACCCGGCCGAAATCCCGGACCGACATCCCCGCCAAGATCAGCGCGGCGTGCCGCCCGAACGAGCGAATCGCGGCGACCGGAACTGACTCCACGCCCCGCCGGTGACCTGCGTCAGCGGCGGGGCGTCGCGTTTGTGTGCCCGCCGAGGTCTTTGGCCGGTGTGTGTCCGCACGGCTACTGTCTGGCGCGTTTCCCCCCTCACAGGGACGGATTCCCCGTCTCTGCGTCCGGGAAACGGTCCGTGTCCGCCAGCGGAAGGAGTGCGGCTCCCGTGGGCTCCCATCGCCGCCTTGCACCGTCCGGGTTCGACCGGGGCGCCAGCGCCGCCCTGAGCGTGTTGTCCGCCGCGGCCGCCGCGCTCGCCACCGTCCCGGCGAGCGCCGCGCCGCACGACGGCACCCGCGCCGACGTGGACCGGCTCTACCAGGAGGCCGAGCGGGCGACCGAGGCCTTCGACAAGGCCGCCGAGCGCGCCGACACGCTGCGCGAGGAGGTCGGCGACGCGCAGGACCGGATCGCCCGGCAGCAGCAGCGCGTCAACACCATGCGGGAGGCCCTCGGTTCGCTGGCCGGCGCCCAGTACCGCTCCGGCGGCATCGCCCCGGCAGTAGCCCTGCTGTTCTCCGACGACCCGGACGACTACCTCGACAAGGCGTCGACCCTGGACCGGATCGGCACCCGCCAGGCGGGCCGGCTCAAGGAACTGCAGTCGGCGATGCGCGAACTCGCCCAGGAACGCACCGAGACCGCCGGAAAGCTCGCCGAACTGGAAAAGAGCCGCAAGGCCGTCGCCGCCCACAAGCGGACCGTGGAGAAGAAGCTCGCCAAGGCCCGGCAGCTGCTCAACTCCCTGCCGGACGCGGAGCGCGCCGCCTACGAACGGGCCTCCCGCTCCGGCCGCTTCGACATCCCCGGTCTCTCCGGCGCCGTCGCCCCCGACGCCCGCGCCGCAGCGGCCCTCGCCGCCGCCCGCTCCGCGCTCGGCCGCCCCTACGTCTGGGGTGCCAACGGGCCCTCCGGCTTCGACTGTTCGGGCCTGGTGCAGTGGTCGTACGCGCAGGCCGGGGTCCATCTGCCGCGCACCTCGCAGGAGCAGCGGTACGCCGGCCGGCAGGTCCCGCTGTCCCAGGCCCGGCCCGGTGACCTGGTCGTCTACCGCTCGGACGCCGGCCATGTCGCCATGTACGCGGGCAACGGCCAGGTGATCCACGCGCCCTACCCGGGCGCGCCGGTGCGCTACGACCCGGTCGGGATGATGCCGGTCGCCTCGGTCACCCGGCCCTGACTTTCGCCGAGCGGGCCGTACGATCGGAAAGTGGCTGGTCGTAGGCGGGCGTGGCGCTCCTCGGTGGTGGGGCTGTGTCTGCTGCTCGCCTCCCTGACCGGGTGCGGCGGGCAGTCGGGGACCGACGTGGCGAAGGACGAGGTGCAGCGCGTCCTCGACCGCCGGGCGGCGGCGCTGCTGGACCACGACGAGGCGGCGTACGGCGCGACCGGCAGCCGCGCCCCGTACGAGCACCTGCGCGCGGTCCCCCTGGCCTCCTGGGCCTACCGCCTGACCGGCCTGCACCGCGGCGGCGCCACCGCCACCGCCGACGCCGAACTGCGCTACCGGGTCCAGGGCTACGACAAGGCCCCCGTCACCGCCGACCGCACGCTCACCCTCAAGCTCACCGCCGGCGGACGGTGGTACGTCGACTCCGACCGGCCCGCCAGGAAGGCCGGGCAGCAGCTGTGGGACCAGGGCACGGTGACGGCCGTGCGGGGCGAGCACAGCCTGGTGCTCGGGGTCGGGCAGTCCGGCGACGCGCTGCGTGGTTACGCCCGGCTCGCCGACCGCGCGGTCCCGGCCGTGTCGCAGCAGTGGGGCACGGACTGGTCGCGGCGGATCGTGGTGCTCGTACCGGACTCCCTGGAGGGGATGGCGGGACTGCTCGGCTCGCCCGCCTCCTCCTACCGGGGCATCGCCGCGGTCACCACCGGGGACGCGGGAGGCTCCGGCAAGGCGCCCGCCGACCGGGTCACCGTCAACCCGGAGGCCTACGCTCTCCTCGGCGACGTCGGCAAACAGGTCGTGCTCACCCACGAGACGACCCACGTCGCCACCCGCGCCCACACCCACGCCGCCACCCCGCTGTGGCTCTCCGAGGGGTACGCCGACTGGATCGGCTACCTGGGCACGGGCCGTACGGCGACGCGGGCCGCGCCGGAGCTGGCGCGGGCGGTCGAGGATGGCCACGTCCCGGCAGACCTGCCCGCCGACAAGGACTTCGGCTTCAGCACGGACGCCGTCGACCTGGCCCGGGCGTACGAGGGCGGCTGGCTGGCCTGCCGGATGATCGCCGACCGCTGGGGCGAGGTCCGGCTCGGCGAGTTCTACCGGGCCGTCGGCGCGCACGAGAAGCGGGCGGGCGCGGTCGAGGACGCGCTGAAGAAGGTGCTCGGAACGACGCCGGAGGACTTCACCGCGCGGTGGCAGGACTATCTGCGGGCTCAACTCGGCTGAGTCAGCCGGTCGACGGCCTCGCGCAGCCATGCGCGCTCGGCCTGTCCGGTGGCCCGCGCGACCCGCAGCATGCCCTGCCGGAACAGGTCGTCGGTCTCCTCGGCCCGGACGGGTTCGTCGTTGCGGTAGAAGAAACTCGCGGGCGTGTCGAGGAACTGCAGCCGTCGGCGCAGTGCGCTGCGCCCGGCCCTACCTGCTGCTGACGGCCGGGTTCATCGCCCTGGGCGGGGTCTTGGAGGGAAGTGGGGGAGCGCCGGCGCTGCTGCGGGGTGACCCTGCTGGGCACGGCCGACCAGCTCCCGCCGGCGTGCGGCCTGCCGGGGCTCGGCCTGCTGGGGGTGTGCCTGGCCCTGGCGCTCGCGTTGGCGGTGCAGCGCGCGGTCGTCGCGGCGCTGTTCGCGCGGGCCGGGGTCAGGAGGACACCGGGGTCTCCTCCGAGGGAGCGCTCTGGCTCGGCAGCGCGGGCAGCGGGGCCGGGGTGACCGTCGAGCGCCACAGCCGGCGGGCCGCGCTGACGGAGGCGGCGACCAGCAGGCCGTTGCGCAGGAACAGCAGGCCGGTGCCGTACCAGTCGCTGGTGATGACGTGCGTGAAACCGGTCGGGAACTCCAGGACCGTGACGAAGGCCGCCGCCAGTACCAGAAGGGCGGGCAGGCCCATCCGGCCGGCCCGGAAGCACAGGCAGACCGCGGCCAGGCCGACCAGCCACACCAGGTACTGCGGGCTGATCACCCGACTTGTCACCGTGAACATCAGCACCGCCGTGAAGGCCGCGTCCGCGAGCGTGTGGGGCCTGAACCGGTTCGCGTTCACCCGCCACAGCAGCAGCCAGCCGAAGCAGGACCCGGTGAGCGCCAGGGCGGCGGTGCTGACCGCGTCGACGTACGGGCCGAGGAACTCCACCGAGCCGTAGTTCAGCAGCACCTCACCGCGCCAGCCGAAGTGCCGCGCCACGTGGAAGACCAGGGCGCCCAGCGACTCCACCTCGGTGCCCCGGTCCCGCTGGAAGGTGAGGAAGGCGAAGGAACCGGGCATGGCGACCGAGAACAGCAGGGCCGCCCCGGCCGCGGTCACCGCCGCAGCACCCCACGCCCGGCGCCGCACGGCACCCACCAGCAGCAGTGCCGGCCACACCTTGAGCATCGCCCCGAAGCCCGCCAGCGCGCCCATCACGCGGGGGTGCCGGGTACCGGCGAGCACCGCGGCCACCGCGACCGCGGTCACCATCACGTCGTAGCGGGAGTACACCGTCGGGCCGAGCAGCGGGACGCCCACCACCCACACCCAGGCGCCGCGCAGCGACCTGCCGGGCCGCCGGCCGGTGTACAGCAGCAGGGCCAGCACGGCCAGGTCGGCGAGGAAGGCCAGGACGAAGAAGGCGTGCGTGTAGTCGAGGAAGGGCAGGGCGGCGGGGGAGAGGATCGCCAGCGCGGCGGCGGGCGGGTACTGCCAGGTCACGTCGTCCAGCGGGAAGGTGCCGGTGCGCAGCACCTCGTACCAGCCCTGGTAGATCACGGACACGTCGGTCGTCACGTCCGCGCCGGGGAAGACCAGCACCCGGAAGACGTAGAGCAGCACCATCAGCCGGGTCGCGGACCAGGTCACCGACAGCCCTGCCAGGGACCACCCGGCGCCCTTGGTCTCCACGCGACTCCCTGCCGTTCGACTTCCGCTTGAGGGGAACATGATGTCCTGTACGCCTGTGAGCGTGCCACAGACTCAGCCGCCCCCGGCCGGTCGTGGCCCGTTCGGTAGGGTCGGCGGCGATGCGCAAGACCCTGATCGTCACCAACGACTTCCCGCCCCGGCCGGGCGGCATCCAGGCCTTCCTGCACAACATGGCACTGCGCCTGGACCCGGACCGGCTGGTCGTCTACGCCTCCACCTGGAAGCGGAGCCGGGAAGGCGTCGAGGCCACGGCCGCGTTCGACGCCGAGCAGCCCTTCACCGTCGTACGCGACCGCACCACCATGCTGCTGCCCACCCCGCAGGCCACCCGGCGGGCCGTCGGGCTGCTGAGGGAACACGGGTGCACCTCGGTGTGGTTCGGGGCGGCGGCACCGCTGGGGCTGATGGCGCCGGCCCTCAGGAAGGCCGGCGCCGAGCGGCTGGTGGCGACCACCCACGGGCACGAGGCCGGCTGGGCCCAGCTGCCCGCCGCGCGGCAGTTGCTGCGCCGGATCGGGGAGTCGACCGACACGGTCACCTACCTCGGCGAGTACACGCGCTCCCGGATCGCCACCGCGCTCACCCCGGGGGCGGCCGGGCGCATGGTGCAGCTGCCGCCCGGGGTCGACGAGAAGACCTTCCACCCCGAGTCGGGCGGCGCCGAGGTGCGGGCGCGGCTCGGGCTGACCCAGCGGCCGGTGGTGGTGTGCGTCTCCCGGCTGGTGCCGAGGAAGGGACAGGACACGCTGATCCGGGCCATGCCCCGGATCCTGGCGGCCGAGCCGGACGCCGTCCTGCTGATCGTCGGCGGCGGCCCCTACGAGAAGGACCTGCGCCGCCTCGCCCGCGACAGCGGGGTCGGGGACTCCGTGCGCTTCACCGGCGCCGTGCCCTGGTCCGAGCTGCCCGCGCACTACGGCGCCGGGGACGTCTTCGCCATGCCGTGCCGGACCCGGCGGGGCGGCCTGGACGTCGAGGGGCTCGGCATCGTCTACCTGGAGGCCTCCGCCACCGGGCTGCCCGTCGTCGCCGGGGACTCCGGGGGCGCGCCCGACGCGGTGCTCGACGGGGAGACCGGCTGGGTCGTCCGTGGCGGCTCCCCGGACGAGGCCGCCGAACGGATCACCGCCCTCCTCGGGGACACCGGGCTGCGCCGCCGGATGGGGGAGCGGGGGCGGCAGTGGGTGGAGGAGAAATGGCGGTGGGACTTGCTGGCGGAGAAGTTGAGGACACTGCTCTGAGGGCCTAGGCGGAGGGACATAATCCGCCGATGCTGCGCACATGACAGCCAAACTGATGCAGCGTCAGCTGACGAGACGTCATATCCTTGGTACGGCCGCCCTGCAGACGGCGGCCGCCCTCGGCTTTACCCGGGTCGGCCTCCAGTCGGCCCGCGCGGCCGAGCCCGCCGCGGTCGAATCCGCCCCCGCCGTCGTCGTCGGTTCCGGCTACGGCGGTGCCGTGGCCGCCCTCCGCCTCGGCCAGGCCGGCATCCGTACCGTCGTCCTCGAAATGGGCCGGCTGTGGAACACCGCCGGTTCCGACGGCAAGGTGTTCTGCTCCACCAGCGCCCCGGACGAGCGGTCCATGTGGTTCCGCACCCGCACCGAGGCGCCGCTGGCCACCTTCCTGTGGCTGGACCTCGTCAACAAGGACATCACCTCCTACCCCGGGGCCCTCGACCGCGTGCACCACGACGCCGTGTCCGTCTTCGTCGGCCGGGGCGTCGGCGGCGGCTCGCTGGTCAACGGCGGAATGGCGGTCACCCCGCCCCGGTCGTACTTCGCCGAGCAGTTCCCGACCGTCGACGCGAGCGAGATGTACGGCACCTACTTCCCGCGCGCCCGCGCCATGCTCGGCGTGAACACCATCGACCCCGCCTGGTTCGAGTCGACCGAGTGGTACCGGTTCGCCCGCACCTCCCGGAAGGCCGCCACCACCGCCGGCCTGAAGACCACCTTCGTCCCGAACGTCTACGACTTCGGCTACATGCAGCGCGAGGCGGCCGGCACCGCCACCAGGTCCGCGCTCGCCGGGGAGGTCATCTACGGCAACAACCACGGCAAACGCAGCCTGGACAGGACGTACCTGGCCGCTGCGCTCGGCACCGGCAACGTCACCGTCCACACCCTGGAGAAGGTGAAGGCCATCAGCCGGTCGAGCGACGGGAGTTACGTCCTGACCGCCGACCGGATCGACAACACCGGCAAGGTCGTGGAGACCAGGCAGTACGGCTGTACGTACCTCTTCCTCGGCGGCGGCAGCCTCGGCACCACCGAACTCCTCGTCCGCGCCCGGGACACCGGCACCCTGCCCGACCTGGACGCGAGTGTCGGCGCAGGCTGGGGCACCAACGGCAACACCATGCTCGGCCGCGCCAACCACATGTGGGACACGGTCGGCGCCAACCAGGCGACCATGCCGGTGATGGGCATCGACGACTGGGCCAACGCCGACAACCCGGTCTTCGCCGAGATCGCCCCGCTGCCGATGGAGTTCGAGCACTGGGTCAGCCTGTATCTGGCGATCACCAAGAACCCGGAGCGGGCGAGGTTCGCCTACGACGCCGCTTCGGGGACGGTGAAGCTCGGCTGGACGGCGGCCCAGAGCGCCGTGTCGGTCGCCATGGCCAAGAAGCTGTTCGACCGGATCAACTCGGCGAACGCCACCATCTACCGCTACGACCTGTTCGGCTCGACGAGCAAGGTCTTCGCCGACGACTTCACCTACCACCCGCTGGGCGGCTGCGTGCTGGGCAAGGCCACCGACGACTACGGCCGCGTCAAGGGCTGTTCACGGCTCTACGTCACCGACGGCTCGCTCGTGCCCGGCTCGATCGGCGTCAACCCCTTCGTGACGATCACCGCGCTCGCCGAACGCACGATGGCGCGGGTCCTCGCCGAGGACACCGCGCCATGAGCCGACCGGGAAGGAGGTGACTACTTCGCGTAGATCGCCTCGATCTCGGCCGCGTAGTCCTTCGCCACCACGCCGCGCTTGAGCTTCAGGGACGGCGTGAGGTGGCCCGACTCCTCCGTGAACTGGGAGGACAGAATGCGGAACTTCCGCACCGATTCCGCCTTCGACACCGCGGCGTTGCCGTCGTCGATCGCCGCCTGGATCGCCGCGAGCAGATCCGGGTCCTCGCGCAGCGACGCCGCGGTGGAACCCGCCGGCTTGCCGTGCTCGGCGCACCAGCGGCCCAGGAACTCCTCGTCGATGGTGACCAGCGCGCCCACGAACGGCCGCCCGTCGCCCACCACCATGCACTCCCCGACCAGCGCGTGCGCCCGGATGCGGTCCTCTATCACCGCCGGGGCGACGTTCTTGCCGCCCGCCGTGACGATGATCTCCTTCTTGCGGCCGGTGATCCTGAGGTAGCCGTCCTCGTCGAGGGTGCCGATGTCACCGGTGTGGAACCAGCCGTCCGCCAGCGCCTCGGCGGTCGCGGCCTCGTTGTTCCAGTAGCCCTTGAACAGGTGCTCGCCGTGCAGCAGCACCTCGCCGTCGTCGGCGATGCGGACCACGGAGCCCGGCAGCGGCTGGCCGACCGTGCCGATCTTCTGCCGGTCCCAGGGGTTGAACGCGGTGGCCGCGCAGGACTCGGTCAGGCCGTAGCCCTCAAGGACCGTGAAGCCGATACCCCGGAAGAAGTGCCCCAGCCGCTCGCCCAGCGGGGCGCCACCGGAGATGGCGTACTCGCCGCGCCCGCCGAGCACCGCGCGCAGCTTGCTGTAGACGAGCTTGTCGAAGACCTTGTGCTTGATCTTCAGGCCGACGGACGGACCCGACGGTGTGTCCAGTGCCTTGCTGTACGCGATCGCCGCGTCGGCCGCCTTGTCGAAGATCGCGCCCTTGCCGTCCGCCTGCGCCTTGGCCCGCGCGGTGTTGTAGACCTTCTCGAACACCCGTGGCACGCCGAGGATCAGCGTCGGGCGGAACGCGGCCAGCTCGTCGGTGAGGTTCTTGATGTCCGGGACGTTGCCCAGCTTGATCGGCGCCATCATCGGGGCGATCTGCACCAGGCGCCCGAAGACGTGCGCGAGCGGCAGGAACAGCAGGACGGAACACTCGCCGGTGCGGAACAGCGGGCGCAGCCGCTCGACCACGTTGCCGCACTCGGCGAAGAAGCTGCGGTGGGTGAGGACACAGCCCTTGGGCCGGCCCGTCGTACCCGAGGTGTAAACGATGGTCGCCGCATCGTCGGCCCTGGCGAGCGAGCTGCGCTCCTCCACGGTCGCGTCGGCGACGTCCTGGCCCAGCCGGCCCAGCTCCTCCACGCCCCCGGCGTCGATCTGCCAGACGTGCTTGAGCTCGGGCAGCGACTCGCGCACCGACTCCACCGCGGCGGCGTGGCCCGCCTGCTCCACGATGCAGGCGGTGGCGCCCGAGTCCGAGAGGATCCACCGCACCTGTTCCGGCGAGCTGGTCTCGTACACCGGCACCGTGATCGCGCCCGCGCTCCAGATCGCGAAGTCCAGGAGCGTCCACTCGTACCGCGTACGGGACATCAGACCCACCCGGTCACCGGGCTGGACGCCGGAGGCGATCAGGCCCTTGGCGGCGGCGTGCACCTCGGCCAGGAACGCCGTGGCCGTCACGTCCTGCCAGACGCCGCCCACCTTGCGGGCGATGACGGCGACGTCGGGATGCTGCGCGGCGTTTCTGCGGACGATGTCGGTCAGATTTCCGTCCGCAGGGACCTCGTACAAAGCCGGAAGGCTGAACTCGCGCAAGACTGCTGCTCCTCATAGGGCGCCGGCGCCACGACGTTGTGTGATGCGACGGTGCGGTCCAAGGCTCGGGCAAGTACTCCGGTTGTCCGCCCCCGAGCCTGGAGACCCGGTGGTTGAAATCCAGAGCACGACTGGACTGCCCGGACGTTACCCGCCGGTATGGCTTTTTCGACAGGGGGTTCCGGCCAGATGTTCGCTGCGTCACACAGGTTGGTGTCCTTCGCGCACAGTAGTCCAAGCGTTTAATGACTAGCCAGTAACCGCAGACCCGGCCGGCACTGTTCACAAGCGCACCGCGCGACCTACCCTTGATCGTCATGGCACCCACATCGGCCGGTAACAAGAGCACCCGAGTACACGTGGTCAGTGATGTGCACGGCAACGCCCGTGACCTGGCCAGAGCAGGCGACGGCGCCGACGCGTTGATCTGTCTCGGCGATCTGGTCCTCTTCCTGGACTACGCCGACCACTCCCGCGGGATCTTCCCCGACCTCTTCGGCGAGGAGAACGCCGACCGCATCGTCGAACTGCGCACCGCCCGCCGCTTCGAGGAGGCGCGGGAGTTCGGGGCCCGGCTGTGGGCGGGCATCGGTGGCGACCGGGCCGCGGCGATCGAGAAGGCGGTGCGCAGGCAGTACGCCGAGATGTTCGCGGCGTTCCCGGCACCGACGTACGCGACGTACGGCAACGTCGACATGCCGCCGCTGTGGCGCGAGTACGCCGGGCCGGGCACGACCGTGCTGGACGGGGAGCGGGTCGAGATCGGCGGCCTGGTCTTCGGCTTCGTCGGCGGCGGCCTGCGCACCCCGATGCGCACGCCGTACGAGATCAGCGACGAGGAGTACGCGGCGAAGATCGAGGCCGTCGGCGAGGTGGACGTGCTGTGCACGCACATACCGCCCGAGGTGCCCGAGCTCGTCTACGACACGGTCGCCCGCCGCTTCGAACGGGGCAGCCGCGCCCTGCTGGACGCGATCCGCCGCACCAGGCCGCGTTACTCGCTCTTCGGGCACGTCCACCAGCCGCTGGTCAGGCGGATGCGGATCGGGGCGACGGAGTGCGTGAACGTCGGGCACTTCGCCGGGAGCGGCAAGCCGTGGGTGCTGGAGTGGTGAAGGGATCCGGGGCGGCCGGCCGAAGTGAGGGGTGAGGTCGGTCAGACGGGGTGAAGGCGGCTGGTCGCGGGCGCGGTAGCCTTCACGCTGCACACCCGTGCGCACGACGAACACCCCCCTACCGGCCCGCATCTGGAGGAGCCACGGCGATGGCGGAACACACCAGCTCGAGCATCACGATCGAGGCGGCACCGGCCGACGTCATGGGCGTGATCGCCGACTTCGCCCGCTACCCGGACTGGACCGGTGAGGTGAAGGAGGCGGAGGTACTCAAGACCGACGACCACGGCCGCGCCGAACAGGTCCGCCTCGTCATGGACGCCGGCGCCATCAAGGACGACCAGACCCTCGCCTACACCTGGACGGGTGAGAACGAGGTCTCCTGGACCCTGGTCAAGTCCCAGATGCTGCGCTCCCTCGACGGCTCCTACATCCTGAAGCCGGCGGGCGCCGGGGCGACCGAGGTCACCTACCAGCTCACGGTCGACGTCAAGATCCCCATGCTCGGCATGATCAAGCGCAAGGCCGAGAAGGTCATCATCGACCGGGCGCTGGCGGGCTTGAAGAAGCGGGTGGAGTCGGGCGGGACGAAGTAGCGTTGCCCGGAGCGACGGCGCGGCGCGGGTAGCGTTCACCCCCATGCGCACCATCATGATCACGGGGCCGGGCGGCTGCGGCCGTACGACCCTCGCCGCCGCCACCGCCCTGCGCGCCGCGGGCGACGGCACCCGCACCCTCGTGCTGAGCGCCGACCGCACCGACACCCTCGGGGTCGCACTGGGCACGGCTACGGGGGCGGCCCCTGTGCGGGTCGCCCCCGAGCTCACCGCCTGGCGCCCCGACGCGGCCGCACGCTTCCGGGACGACCTCACCGCCTTCCAGAGCCGCGCCGCGAACGTCCTCGACCTGCTCGGCGCCGCCCGCCTGGACGCCGAGGAGGTCACCCCGCTCCCCGGCGCCGAGGAGCTGTCCTTCCTGCGCGCCCTGCGGGACGCCGCCCTGTCGGAGCGCTACGACCTCCTCGTCGTCGACCTCCCGCCCGCCCCGCAGGCCCTCGCCCTGCTCGCCCTCCCGGAGGAACTGCGCCGGTACCTGCGCCGCCTCCTGCCGCCCGAGCGCCAGGCGGCCCGCGCCCTGCGCCCGGTCCTCGGCCGGCTCGCCGGCGTCCCCATGCCCGCCGACTGGCTGTACGAGACGGCCGCCCGCTGGGACGTCGAACTCGCCGCCGTGGAGGCCGTCGTCGCCGACCGCGCCACGGCCGTACACCTGGTCGCCGAACCGGGCCCGGCCGCCGCCGACGCCGTCCGCGCCGCCAGCCTCGGCCTCGCCCTGCGCGGCCTGCGCACCGAGGCACTGATCGCCAACCGCGTCCTTCCGGAGACCGCCCACGACGCCTGGCTCGCCGGCCTGGTCACCCAGCAGGGCAAGACCCTGGCCGAGTGGCGTGCCTCGTACGACGTCCACGTCGTCCCCCACCTCGGCCGCGACCCGCACGGCGGTGACGACCTGGCCGCGCTCGCCGTGCCCGGCGTCAACCCGGCCCCCACCCCGGTCGAGTGGCCCGTCACCGACCGGATCGCCGACGACGGGGTGCTCGTCTGGCACATCCCGCTGCCCGGCGCGATACGGGACGAACTCGACCTGATCCGGCGCGGCGACGAACTCGTGATCACGGTCGGCCCGTTCCGCCGGATCGTCCCCCTCCCGTCCGCCCTGCGCCGCTGCACCGTCGCGGGGGCCGCTCTGCGCGAGGGCGAGCTGCGCATCCGGTTCGCGCCGGACCCGGACCTGTGGCCGCGCGGGACCTGACGGACGGTGAACCGAATGCGCCCGTTCGGGTAACGTCGTAAGGGCGAACCGTAGTCAGGAGACCGTCATGAGCGAAGAGCGTCCCACGCCCGACGCCCCCGGACCGGAGGCGGTCGACGAGGTACGGGCGACCGACGCCGACGCCTGGGCCACGGCCTGTGCCGAGGACCTCGCGGCGGAGAAGGCCCGCCGCCGCGGCGAACACGGCCCGCCCCCCGGCTCGGCCGCCGAGGAACTGCGCAGGCTCGTCGACGCGGTCGCCGACAAGCTGTCCGGCATCCAGTCCCCGCTCCTCGGGGCGGTCGCCGGACCCGCCGCCCAGCAGGTGGTGCGGCAGGTCGTGCAGCAGGCCAAGGCCGCCGTCGAACCCGTCATAGAGCGCAACCCCGACGTCTTCGACCACCTGGCCGCGGCCGGCGGCGAACTGCTGGCCGCCTACCGCTCGGCGGTCCAGGCCCAGGAGCGGCGCTGGACGTCCCGTCCGGGCGGTCTCCAGGACGACCCGAGGACCGACTGGAACGATCGCGACGACCGGGGTGAGGGCACCGGTCCCGGTCAACGCATCGACCTGGACTGACGCCCCCATGGGTTCCTGCCGTCAGCTTCCCGCCCTGCCCGGCGGGTGGACGACGGGAATCCCGCGGCAGGGCCTCGGGTACCGTTGGCGGTAGCGGGGCTCGACCGAAACTGAGGGATTCATGGGACTCACCATCGGCGTCGACATCGGCGGCACGAAGATCGCGGCCGGCGTGGTCGATGAGGAAGGCAACATCCTCTCGACCTTCAAGGTGCCGACCCCGGGCACGCCCGAGGGCATCGTGGACGCCATCGCCTCGGCGGTGGAGGGCGCCCGCGCCGGGCACGAGATCGTCGGCGTGGGCATCGGTGCCGCCGGCTACGTCAACCGCCAGCGCTCCATGGTCTACTTCGCGCCCAACATCGACTGGCGCCAGGAACCGCTGAAGGACGAGGTCGAGGCCCGCGTGGGCCTGCCGGTCGTCGTCGAGAACGACGCCAACGCCGCCGCGTGGGGCGAGTACAAGTTCGGCGCGGGCAAGGGCCACCGCAACGTCATCTGCATCACGCTCGGCACCGGCCTCGGCGGCGGCATCATCATCGGCAACAAGCTGCGCCGCGGCCACTTCGGTGTGGCCGCCGAGTTCGGCCACATCCGGATGGTCCCCGACGGCCTGCTGTGCGGCTGCGGCTCGCAGGGCTGCTGGGAGCAGTACGCCTCCGGGCGCGCCCTGGTCAGATACGCCAAGCAGCGCGCCAACGCCACCCCCGAGCACGCCGAGCTCCTGCTCTCCCTGGGCGACGGCACCCCCGACGGCATCGAGGGCAAGCACATCTCCATGGCCGCCCGCCAGGGCGACCCGGTCGCCGTCGACTCCTACCGGGAGCTGGCCCGCTGGGCCGGCGCCGGCCTCGCCGACCTGGCCTCTCTCTTCGACCCCTCCGCCTTCATCGTCGGCGGCGGCCTCTCCGACGAGGGCGAACTGGTCCTCGACCCCATCCGCAAGTCCTACAAGCGCTGGCTGGTCGGGGGCAACTGGCGCCCGGTCGCCGAGGTGATCGCCGCGCAGCTCGGCAACAAGGCGGGCCTGGTCGGCGCCGCCGACCTGGCCCGGGAGCCGGACCCGATCATGTGACCGAGGATTTCGTTACGCGCGCCCGCCGAGCCCCGTCCGGGGACGGCGGGCGCCGCTGTACGGGCGCGGGCGCCGGTCCCGGCGTATGTTGATCGGCATGGTGATGCCCAACTCCCGCACCGAGTCCGACGGTTCCGCCGTCATCCGGGTACTGAGCTACAACATCCGCTCGATGCGCGACGACACCGACGCCCTCGCCCGGGTGATCACCGCCTGCGCCCCCGACCTGGTCCTGGTCCAGGAAGCCACCCGTTTCTTCCGCTGGCGCAAGAAGCTGGCCCGGCTCGCGGCGGCCTCCGGACTGGTGGTCCTCTCCGGCGGCGCCACGGCCGCGGGACCCGCCCTGCTGTGCACCCTGAGGGCGGCCGTGGAGCGCACCGAGGACGTCCTGCTCCCGCTCACTCCGGGACTGCACCGCCGCGGCTTCGCCACCGCCGTCGTACGTTTCGGCGCCACCCGCCTCGGCGTCCTGAGCTGTCATCTGAGCCTGCGGGAGGGCGAGCGGTACGAGCAGGGCGGCATGCTCCTCGACCGGCTGGCCGGGATGGGCGTGGAGCACGCGATCGCGGGCGGCGACCTCAACGAGCGCCCCGACGGCCGCACCTTCCGGCGGCTCGCCGACGCCCTCCAGGACTGCCGGGCCGCCGCACCCTGGGGCGGTGAGCACACCTGGACGCGCACCGACCCCCACCAGCGCATCGACGCGATCTTCGCCACCAAGGGCATCGAGGTGCTGGGCTGCGGGGTGCCGTCCCCCTGTGGCCACCCCGGAGTCACGGAGGCAGACCTGAGGGCGGCCACGGACCACCTTCCGGTCCTGGCCGCCCTCAGAATTCCTGCCTAGCGGCGGATCACACCACCGCGCCCCGCCCCGGATCGTCGCCGTCCTCGTCGTCCGTCCGCATCCGCACCACCAGCGTGGTGAAACCGCCGAGGAAGCCGCCGATGCCGAGGGTCGCCAGCCACCAGGTCATGTCCCAGCCCAGCAGCACGGCGAGCAGGAGCAGGACCGGGCCGCCGACCACACCGAGCCAGGCGAACTTGGCGGTCGTGTCGGCGGCGGGCAGCGGGGGCGGCTCGGGCGGAACGAAGTGGCCCTCGTCGTCCTCGTCGAAGTCGTCCTCGGACGCCTCGGGGGCCGCGTAGTCGCGCGGGCCGACCCCGGGCGCGAAGGAGATGGAGCTGCCCAGCGGCCGGGCGGGCGAACGCTGCTGCTCCCCGCTGTCGTCGTCGTTCGTGTCCTTCTCGAGCAGCGCGAGATCCTCGACCCGCTTGAACGGCTTGGTGCCCGGCGGGTCCGGCGGCTCGTCGCCGAACCCGGCGACGATCGCCGCCCAGGCGGCCTCCTCGTCGAAGGGCACGCCCTTCTCTTCCGGCTCGCGGTCCTCGCGGTCGGAGTCGTGCTCAGCCAACTGCGGCCGTCCCTTCCTTGCCGACACTGGGTGCGAGCCGGCCGATGAAGGCGAGGCTCTCCTCGAAGATCCGGTCCGCATCATGGTCCAACGTCGCCACGTGGTAGCTCTGTTCCAGCACGACCTCCGTTACGTCCGTCGACGACACCCGGCTCAGGATGCGGGCCGCGTCGGCCGACGGCACCACATGGTCGTGCACGCTGCGCAGGAGCAGCAGCGGCTGGGTGACCTGCGGCAGCTCGCCGTCCAGCATCCGGAAGAAGGTCCGCAGGGAGTGGGCCGCGTGCAGCGGCACCCGGTCGTACCCCAGCTCCGCCGCGCCCTCCTTCGCGATGTCGCTCGCGATGCCCTTCCTGGTACGGACCAGGTGCCGGGCCACCGGAAGGGCGTACGCGGACAGGCCGTGCACCTTGTTCGCCGGGTTGACGAGTGCGACGCCGTGCACCGCATCCCCGTGCTTCGCCGCCAGCCGCAGCGCCAGCGCCCCGCCCATCGACAGCCCCGCCACGAACACGCGCGCGCAGCGCTCGCGCAGCAGACGCAGCTCGCGGTCCACCTCCGCGTACCAGTCCTGCCAGCCGGTGACCTGCATGTCCTCCCAGCTGGTGCCGTGCCCGGGCAGCAGTGGCAGCGCCACGGTCAGACCGTGTGCGGCGTGGTGCTCCGCCCACGGGCGCAGCGACTGGGGGCAGCCCGTGAAGCCGTGGCACAGGAGGACACCCGTCGGACCGCCCTCGTGGCGGTAGGGCTCGGCTCCGGGGAGAACCGGCACGTCGGTCTCCTGTTCCTGTCAGGGGCGTGAACGACTCCAGGTGTGCTTCACCGTACGCGACCGCACGGACACCGACCAGGGCCGTCGGCGCCTTTGACGGCGGAGCGGGTTAAGGTCTGATCGACGGACACAGGAGGCACTCGGTTGTTGTACGGCACGATGAAGGTCGCCATCGGGGGACCGCTGAAGGTCGCCTTCAGACCCTGGGTGGAAGGCCTGGAGAACATTCCGGCCGAGGGTGCCGCCATTCTGGCGAGCAACCACCTGTCGTTCTCGGACTCGTTCTTCCTGCCCGCGGTCCTCGACCGCAAGGTCACCTTCATCGCGAAGGCGGAGTACTTCACCACGCCCGGCGTGAAGGGCCGCCTCACCGCGGCCTTCTTCAAGGGCGTCGGCCAGCTCCCCGTCGACCGCTCCGGCGCGCGGGGCGCGGGCGAGGCGGCGATCAGGAGCGGGATCGAGGTCCTGGACCGCGGTGAGCTGTTCGGTATCTACCCCGAGGGCACGCGTTCGCCCGACGGCCGCCTGTACCGGGGCAAGCCCGGCGGCCTGGCGCGCGTGGCCCTCGCCACGGGCGCCCCCGTCATCCCCGTCGCGATGATCGACACCGAGAAGATCCAGCCGCCCGGGAAGGTCGTCCCGAAGCTGATGCGGCCCGGCATCCGCATCGGCAAGCCGCTGGACTTCAGCCGCTACCAGGGCATGGAGCACGACCGCTTCGTACTGCGCGCGGTGACCGACGAGGTCATGTACGAGATCATGAAGCTCTCCGGCCAGGAGTACGTCGACATGTACGCCACCGCCGCCAAGCGCCGGATCGCGGAGGCGGCGAAAGCGGAGAAGGCGGAGAAGAAGAAGGCCGAGTCCTAGACAGGTCACAGACACGGCAGTCGGGGGAGTCCGGCACCGGGGGTGGGGGACGTGCCGAGGCGCGAGAAGGTCATGAGGATGTCGGTCGAGCTGCCGCTGTGGCGTGCGCTCACCGCCTACCGCGTGCTGACGATGCTGTACGCCATCGGGCTGTGCGCCACCGCGTACGACGCGTTCGTCCGCCCCTGGATCGCGCTCGTCTACTACGGCGTCCTGGTCGTCTGGACCCTCGCCACGCTGCCCCGGGTGGCGAACGCGGCGAGCTGCACCAAGCCCTTCCTCACCGTCGACCTCACGGTCGCGCTCACCGGCATCCTCCTCACCCCGCTCGCCGACGCCCACCACCGGATCGTCGAGGGCGGCCCGACCCTGCCGTCGATATGGACGGCCGGATCGGTGCTGGCCTTCGCCATCAAGGGCGGCTGGCGCTGGGCGGCCCTGGCCTCCACGCTGGTCGCCGCCGCCAACCTGGTCGAGCGCGGGAGCCCGGCCCGCGACACCGTGCACAACGTGATCCTCGTCTGGGTCGCCGCCATCGCCATCGGCTACGTCGTCGAGGTCGCCCGCGCCTCCGAGCGCACCCTCGCCCGCGCCCTGGAGATCGAGGCCGCGACCCGGGAGCGGGAGCGGCTCGCCCGGGACATCCACGACGGCGTGCTGCAGGTGCTGGCGATGGTGCAGCGGCGCGGCGCGGTGATCGGCGGCGAGGCGGCGGAGCTGGGCCGGATGGCGGGCGAGCAGGAGGTGGCGCTGCGCACGCTGGTCTCCGGCGGGCTGGTGCCGGTCCCGCGGGCCTCGGAGGACCCGGCCGAGGGGGCGGTCGTACGGACGGTGGAGGAGCCGGACGAGCCCACCGGACCCGTCGACCTGCGCTCGCTGCTCGCCCCGTACGCCGGCGCCCGGGTCAGCCTCGCCGAGCCCGGCGCCCCGGTGCCCCTGCCGCCCGGCGCGGCACGGGAGCTGGCCGCGGCGGTCGGCGCCGCCCTGGACAACGTCCGGCGGCACGCGGGCGGGGACGCCCGGGCCTGGATCCTGGTCGAGGACGAACCGGACGAGGTCGTGGTGACCGTACGGGACGACGGGCCCGGCATCCCGCAGGGCCGGCTCGCCCAGGCCGAGGGCGAGGGGCGGCTCGGAGTGGTCCTGTCCATCCGGGGGCGGCTGCGCGACCTCGGCGGCAGCGCCGAGCTGATCTCGACTCCGGGGCAGGGCACGGAAGTCGAACTGAAGGTACCGAAGGACCCGAAGGTCTCCCGGGGGAAGGCGGACAGGCGATGACAGGGCAGCAGGATCCGATCAAGGTCATGGTGGTCGACGACCACCCGATGTGGCGCGACGCGGTCGCCCGGGACCTGACCGAGACCGGCTTCGACGTGGTCGCCACCGCCGGGGACGGCGAGCAGGCGGTGCGCCGCGCCAAGGCCGCCGCGCCCGACGTCCTCGTCCTGGACCTCAACCTCCCCGCCAAGCCCGGCGTCCAGGTCTGCAAGGAGCTGGTGGCCCACAACCCGGCGCTGCGCGTGCTGGTGCTGTCGGCGAGCGGCGAGCACGCGGACGTCCTGGAGGCCGTGAAGTCCGGCGCGACGGGCTACCTGCTGAAGTCGGCCTCGACGGAGGACCTGCTGGACGCGGTGCGCCGTACGGCGGTCGGCGACCCGGTGTTCACGCCCGGCCTCGCCGGTCTGGTCCTCGGCGAGTACCGCCGGCTCGCCTCCGAGCCCGCGCCCGCCCCGGACACCGACGAGCCGGACGCGCCCCGGCTCACCGAGCGCGAGACCGAGGTGCTGCGGCTGGTCGCCAAGGGCCTGAGCTACAAGCAGATCGCCGAACGCCTGGTCATCTCCCACCGCACGGTGCAGAACCACGTCCAGAACACGCTCGGCAAGCTCCAGCTGCACAACCGCGTGGAGCTGGTGCGGTACGCCATAGAGCGCGGCCTCGACGACGAGTGAACGGGACCGCGTAAACCGGGCGCGTAAACCAACCGCTCGACGATTCACCGGAATTGCCGTTCCCGCCCATCCCTGTGTGACCTGGCTCACCATTAGCGTGGCCCTCATCAGGCAACCGCGGCGAAGGGACATTTCCATGCGGGTCGGAGTACTGACCGGAGGCGGCGACTGCCCCGGGCTCAACGCCGTCATCCGGGGCATCGTCCGCAAGGGCGTGCAGGAGTACGGCTACGACTTCGTCGGCTTCCGGGACGGCTGGCGCGGACCCCTCGAAGGCGACACCGTCCGCCTCGACATCCCCGCCGTGCGCGGCATCCTGCCCCGCGGCGGCACGATCCTCGGCTCCTCGCGGACCAATCCCCTCAAGCAGGAGGACGGCGTCCGCCGGATCAAGGACAACCTCGCCAAACAGGAGGTCGAGGCGCTGATCGCGATCGGCGGCGAGGACACCCTGGGCGTGGCCGCGCGCCTCTCGGACGAGTACGGCGTGCCCTGCGTCGGCGTCCCCAAGACCATCGACAACGACCTCTCCGCCACCGACTACACCTTCGGCTTCGACACCGCGGTCGGCATCGCCACGGAGGCCATCGACCGGCTGCACACCACCGCCGAGTCCCACATGCGGGTCCTGGTCTGCGAGGTGATGGGCCGCCACGCCGGCTGGATCGCCCTCCACTCCGGGCTCGCGGGCGGCGCGAACGTCATCCTCATCCCCGAGCAGCGCTTCGACCTCGACCAGGTGTGCGCCTGGATCACCTCCCGCTTCAAGGCCTCCTACGCCCCGATCGTGGTCGTCGCCGAGGGTGCCATGCCGAAGGACGGCGACATGGTCCTGAAGGACGAGTCGCTGGACTCCTTCGGACACGTCCGCCTGTCCGGCGTCGGCGAGTGGCTGGCCAAGGAGATCGAGAAGCGCACCGGAAAGGAGGCCCGCACGACCGTGCTGGGGCACATCCAGCGCGGCGGCACCCCCAGCGCCTTCGACCGCTGGCTCGCCACCCGCTTCGGCCTGCACGCCATCGAGGCCGTCCGTGACGGCGACTTCGGCAAGATGGTCGCCCTGCGCGGCACCGACATCGTCCGCGTCCCGATCTCCGACGCCACGGCGAAACTGAAGACGGTGGACCCCGAGCTGTACGCCGAGGTCGGCGTCTTCTTCGGCTGAGGTCGTACGGCACTCCCGACGCCGCCGCGGCTACCGTGGCGGCGTCAGGCGCGTACTGGACCGGAGGGGGACGGTATGGCCGGGTGGTGGAGCGCACTGGGGCTGCGCGTGCTGCTGGAGCGGCACCGGGAACAACTCGCCGCCGTCTGGCCCGCGTTGCGCGACGGCGGCCGGCCGCCGTCCCCTCGGCCGGCCGAGGTCCGCTCGCTCACCGACCTGACCCGGACGGCCGGCAAGGCCGCCGTGGACCACGGCGCGCAGGACGGTTTCCCGCCCGAGCCGCGATCCTGCTGCTGGGCGTCGCCCTGCTGCACCGAGTACACCCGGAGGCCACGCCCGACGGCCTGCGCCCGTACGTCGACCCGACGGCGGACATCGGCCCGGACGGAGCCGAGGCGGTGGCGCACTGCCGCGAGGGCCTCGCCGGGCCGCCTGCCGACGCCGGCGACGAGGCGCTCACGCAGCTGCGGGCCGGCCTGCTGTTGGCCCTCCACGAGCGGTACACCCGCACCGGGCATCTCGCCTCGCTGCGGGAGGCGGTCACCGAGGCGGAGCGAATCGCGGAGCAGATACCGGAGTTCGCGGCGGAGCTCCCGACGATCCCGGGCAACCTGACCACCCTGCTGGTCCAGTACGCCCGGCAGACCGGGGACACCGCCGAACTCGACCGGAGCCGCCTCCTCACCCGTCTCGCGGAACCCCGCCCGGCGCCCCAGCGGGGCAGTGCCCTGACGGAGCGCCCGCGACGGGGACTGTGAACCGCCCCGGCATCGAGCTCAGGGGCGCTCGGAGAGCGTGCCGGTGCCGTGCAGCTGACCCACCAGCTCCTGCACGATCGCGGCACCGTTGAGCGTCAGGACCGACTCCGGGTGGAACTGCACGCCCGCGCATCCGGGCCCGCGCAGCGCGTGCACCTCCGCGTTGTCGCCCCGGCTCACCGTCACGCCGTGCGCCGCCAGCTCACCGGCCGTCTCGTCGTCGCAGCGCGCCACGAAGCTGTTGTAGAAGCCGACGGTCTCGCTCCGCCCGAACAGGTCGACCGTCGTTTGCGCCCCCTGGTACGGCACGTCCTTCCGTACGATTTCCAGCCCCAGCTCGGCCGCGATCAGTTCGTGCCCGAGGCAGACCCCGAGCACGCCGTGCCGGTGCCCCCGGATCACCTCGGCGGTCAGCTCCCGCAGGAACCGCATCTTGGGGTCGGCGAGGTCCGAGGGATCACCGGGTCCGGGGCCGAGCACGACCGGCCCCTCGTGCGCGCGCACCGCCGTCCGCAGCCCGGGCTCGTCGTACCGCCGGACGGTCACCTCCAGCCCACTGGAGCGCAGCACGTGCGCGAGCATCGCCGTGAAGGTGTCCTCCGCGTCCACGACCAGGGCATGCCCGGTGAGCTCCGCCGACCGCTCCTGCATCCGCAGCCAGAACGGGGCCAGCGAGGCCCGGCGCCCGTCCAGCGCGGCCCGCACCCGGGGGTCGTCGGCGAGGCGGGGGCGGGCGTGTTCGCCGCGGGGCCGGGACGGACGTACGCCCAGCGCCGACAGCACCCCCGCCGCCTTCGCGTGCGTCTCCGCGACCTCGCCCGCCGGGTCCGACCCCCGCACGAGCGTGGCACCGACCGGCACCCGCAGCCGCCCGGCCGCGTCGATGTCGGCGGTGCGGATGAGGATGGGGGAGTCGAGGGTCTGGGCTCCGCCGGAGTCGCGCCCGATCAGCGCCAGCGCGCCCGCGTAGTAGCCGCGCCCGCCGACCTCGTGCCGCTCGATCACCCGGCACGCGTTCTGCACGGGCGAGCCGGTGACGGTGGCCGCGAACATGGTCTCGCGCAGCACCTCCCTGGCGTCCAGCGACGACCGCCCCCGCAGCTCGTACTCCGTGTGCGCGAGGTGCGCCATCTCCTTCAGCCGGGGGCCGACCACGACCCCGCCCATGTCGCCGACGGTGCACATCGTCTTGAGCTCCTCGTCGACGACCATCGACAGCTCCTCGATCTCCTTGCCGTCGGCGAGGAAGTCCAGCAGGTGCTCGGGCGTGGGTCCACCGTCCGGATAGCGGTACGTCCCGCTGATCGGGTTCATGACGACCGTGCCGCCCGTCATCCGGACGTGCACCTCCGGGCTGGCCCCCACCAGCGTCCGGTCCCCGGTGTGCACGACGAAGGTCCAGTACGCGCCCCGCTCCCCCTCCAGCAGCCGCCGGAACAGCGCGAGGGCGTGGCCCCTGGAGAACCCCGGGATCTGCCCCTCGTACGTCCGCCGGATCACGAAGTTCGCGCCCTCGCCCCGCCCGATCTCCTCGCGCAGCACCCGCCCGACGATCCGCGCGTACTCCTCGTCGGGCACGTCGAAGCCGCCGCCCCCGACGCGCACGTCCTGTGCGGGGAGCTGTTCCAGCGCCTCGGCGAGCGGGATCTCGTACCGTTCCTCGGGGACCAGCACCGCAAGCGGCGTCCCGTCGTCGCGGACGTCGAAGCCGCGCTCGCGGATCTGGCGGAAGGGGACCATGGCGAGGCCCTCGTCGGGGAGGTCGGCGAGGCGGTCGCGGGTGGTGACCGGGCCGAGGAGCAGCTCCACCGTGTTCTCGTCGCGGCCGGGGGTGCGGCGGCGCAGCAGGGCGAACGGGCGGGGATCGTCCAGCAGGTCGAGCAGGTTCATGGGGTCGTGTCCTTCTCTCGGATCTGTCGGGAGAGGAACGGCCCCAGGTGCGTAAAACACTGAAGGCCGCCCCTCGGGCGGCCTTCGCGAAGTCGTGCGTACGCGCAGTCAGTGGGCCGCCGGGAGAGCGGTCCACCACCAGTTCTGGTTCGAAAGCGCGAACATGCCAGGCACCCTACCGCACCACCCGCCCGTCCGTACCGTGATCGCGCCGTCTCACCAGTCGAGCCGAAGGAAAACGACTCGACACGACCCCGTAATGTTTACGGGGTGACCGTGAACGCTAAGACCAGCGCGAGCGCTGGCAACACCTGGCGAGACCTGCCCGCGGCGCAGCAGCCCGAGTACCCCGACCCCGAGGCTCTGCGCGCAGTGATCGCGGACCTCGAGTCGTATCCGCCGCTCGTCTTCGCGGGCGAGTGCGACCAGCTGCGCGCCCGGATGGCGGCCGTCGCCAAGGGAGAGGCGTTCCTCCTCCAGGGCGGCGACTGCGCCGAGGCCTTCGACGCGGTGTCCGCCGACCACATCCGCAACAAGCTCAAGACGCTGCTCCAGATGGGCGCCGTCCTGACGTACGCCGCGTCCGTGCCCGTGGTGAAGGTCGGCCGGATCGCCGGCCAGTACTCCAAGCCGCGCTCCAAGCCGACCGAGACCCGCGACGGCGTGACGCTCCCGACCTACCGGGGCGACTCCGTCAACGGCTTCGACTTCACCGAAGAGGCCCGGATCCCGGACCCCGAGCGGCTGAAGCGGATGTACCACGCGTCCGCCTCGACGCTGAACCTGGTGCGCGCCTTCACCACCGGCGGCTACGCCGACCTGCGCCAGGTGCACGCCTGGAACCAGGACTTCGTACGGTCCTCCCCGTCCGGCCAGCGCTACGAGCAGCTCGCCCGCGAGATCGACCAGGCGCTGCACTTCATGCACGCGTGCGGCGCGGACCCGGAGGAGTTCAAGACCGTCGAGTTCTACTCTTCGCACGAGGCGCTGCTGCTCGACTACGAGTCGGCGCTCACCCGGGTCGACTCCCGCACCGGCCAGCTGTACGACGTCTCCGCGCACATGGTGTGGATCGGCGAGCGCACCCGGCAGCTGGACCACGCGCACATCGAGTTCGCCTCGAAGATCCGCAACCCGATCGGCATCAAGCTCGGCCCGAACACCACGGCCGAGGAGGCGCTGCAGTACATCGAGCGCCTCGACCCCGACCGCGAGCCGGGCCGTCTCACCTTCATCGTCCGCATGGGCGCCGACAAGATCCGCGACCGGCTTCCGCAGCTCGTGGAGAAGGTCACGGCGTCCGGCGCGGCGGTGGCCTGGGTGACCGACCCGATGCACGGCAACACCTTCGAGGCGGCCTCCGGACACAAGACCCGCCGCTTCGACGACGTGCTCGACGAGGTCAAGGGCTTCTTCGAGGTGCACAAGGAGCTGGGCACCCACCCGGGCGGCATCCACGTCGAGCTCACCGGTGACGATGTCACCGAGTGCGTGGGCGGCGGCGACGAGATTTTCGTCGACGACCTGCACCAGCGCTACGAGACGGCCTGCGACCCGCGCCTGAACCGAAGCCAGTCGCTGGACCTGGCGTTCCTCGTCGCCGAGATGTACCGCGACCAGTGACGGGACCAGTGACGAAGTGAGGGGATGGGGCGCGGATCACATACGATCCGCGTCCCGCTCCACTTTTGCGGCTCCCCAGGGGCGGGTAAGGTTAGGTTTGCCTCACCGATCAGACGGGACGGCGCCACATATCGATCCCGCCGGGAGGTGAACCGCGTGTACGTCTGCAGTTGCTTCGGCATCACCGAGAAGCAGGTCCAGCAACACGCGGAGAACGGCGCCTGCACCCCCCGCCAGATAGCCTCCGCCTGCAAGGCCGGCACGGACTGCGGGTCCTGCGTCCGCCGCATCCAGGCGATCCTCGGCCGTGGCGCGTGCCCCCGCCGCGAGCTGGCCGACCAGGGCAAGCCGGTGCTGTCGGAGCTCTCCGGCCTGGACGAGGCGGCCTAGCTCTCCGGCTGTTCGATCAGCTGGGCGATGTACAGCGCCTCGCCGAGCTTCTCCAGCAGGTCCAGCTGGGTGTCCAGGTAGTCGATGTGGTGCTCCTCGTCCGCGAGGATCGACTCGAAGATGTTCGCGGACGTGATGTCGCCCTTCTCGCGCATCACCTCGATGCCGCGCCGGAGCCGGTCGATCGCCTCCACCTCGATCTGCCGGTCCGCCTCGAACATCTCCCGGACCGTCTGGCCCACGCGCACGTGGAACAGCCGCTGGTAGTTCGGCAGCCCCTCCAGGAACAGGATCCGGTCGGTGAGCACCTCGGCGTGCTTCATCTCGTCGAACGACTCGTGCCGGGTGTACTTCGCGAGCTTGGTCCAGCCGAAGTTCTCCTGCATCTTCGCGTGCAGGAAGTACTGGTTGATCGCGGTGAGCTCGCCGGTGAGCTGCTCGTTGAGGAACTCGATGACCTCGGGATCGCCCTGCATCGCAGCGACTCCTTCCACATGGGGAGACGGGGGAGGTTGCGGCGGCATGATTGCACCCGCACCGAAGATCGTCCAGTAAGTGGGTACTTAGTAAGTAAGGGCTCGCTTAGCGCGCATTGCCCGTTTTGGCGCCTCCCTGGTCATGTGCACTGCCCGAGGTCTGTCAGGATGGATACATGGGTCAGCCGGTGGAGCGCGAGTCTGGAGAATCCGGAGAGGCCGTACGGGCCGAGCTTCCGCCGGGACAGCGACTGCAGCGCGGCTGGCCGGTCACGCACTACGGCCCCGTGCCCAAGTTCCGGCCCGAGCGCTGGGAGTTCCGGGTCTTCGGCGCCACCGCCGACGGCGGGAAGCACTGCTGGAACCACGAGGAGTTCACGGCCCTGCCGTACACCACCGTCGTGGCCGACCTGCACTGCGTGACGAAGTTCAGCATGCTCGGCGCGGAGTGGGGTGGCATCCCGGCGCGCACCATCCTGGAGATCGCCCCGCCGTCGCCCGACGTCACCCATGTGATGGTCTGGGCGGAGTACGGCTTCAGCTCGAACCTCCGCCTGTCGGACTTCGCCTCCGAGCGCACCCTCTTCGCCACCCACAAGGACGGTGAACTCCTCACCGCAGAGCACGGCTTCCCGCTCCGCCTCGTCGTCCCCCACCTGTACGCCTGGAAGGGCCCCAAGTGGGTCCGCGGCATCGAGTACATGACCACGGACCGCCGCGGCTTCTGGGAGGAACGCGGCTACCACAACATCGGCGACCCCTGGAAGGAACAGCGGTACTCGTACCAGGAGGAGCCGGGGGAGGGGCCGGAGCTTTGAGAGCCCCGAACAAAAGGGGAGCCCGGCTCGCGACGCCTGGCACGCACTCCCCCACGCTCGAATCGAGTTCGCGCGGGGGCGCCCCCATCGCCGCCGCGAGCTGATTCTCTGAGCCGGCGGTCCCCGCGTCAGCCGTCCCGCAGTTTCTTCAGACGCTCCACGTCCCCCGCGTGCCCCTCCTTGCCGCCCGGGGTTTCGATGATCAGAGGGACGCCCTCGGTGGCCGGGTGGGTCATCAGGGCGCGGAAGGGGTCCTCGCCGATGTGACCGGCGCCGATGTTGGCGTGGCGGTCCTTGTGGGCGCCGGCCACGTCCTTGGAGTCGTTGGCGTGGATCAGCTTCAGGCGGCCCTCGCCGACCGTGTCCACCAGCAGATCCAGCGTCCGGTGCATGCCGTCCGGGCCGGTCAGGTCGTGCCCGGCGGCGAAGACGTGGCAGGTGTCCAGGCACACGCCCAGCTTCGGGTGGTCGTCCAGGGCCTCGAAGTACGGCCCGAAGTCCCAGGCGCGGGAGCACAGCGAGGCGCCCTGCCCGGCGGTGGACTCAAGGAGCAGACAGGGATCGTCGTCGTGGGTGAGCTCGTCCAGCAGCGGCAGCAGATGCTCCCGTACCTGCTTCAGCGCCACCGACCGCTCCCGTCCGCCGGTCGCGCTGCCGGTGTGCACCACCACCCCGAGCGCGCCGATCTCCCGCCCCCGCCGCAGCGAGTGCCGCAGCGACTCGACCGACCGCTCCACGGTCGCCTCGGTGTGCGAGCCGAAGTTGATCAGGTACGGCGCGTGCACGTAAGCCGGGATCGACCCCTCCGCGCACGCCTGACGGAACGCCTCGTCCTGCCGCGGGTTCCCGGCGGGCGTGGCCCACCCGCGCGGGTTGGCGACGAAGACCTGCACGGTCTCGGCCTTCAGATCGCGGGCGTACGACAGCCCCACGGAGTGCAGACCGCCGGCCACGGGGACGTGAGCGCCCACGGGGTTGCGGGCGGGGCCGGGGAGGGGGACGGGGGCGGAACCGGACTGCTGCTGTGTCACCCCTTCAGGGTGTCATGCTCCGGGCGTGCCCCCGTCGGGCTCCCCTCGGTCCCGTCACCGGATGGTGATCGTGATCGTCGACCCCTTGGGCGCCGTCTCGCCGCCGTCCACGGACTGCTCCTTGACGGTGTCGCCGAACAGCCCGAGCAGCCCGCGGTCCTCGTCGACCTCGAAGCCGGAGGCCTCCAGCTGCTGCCTCGCGTCGTCCACACTGTCGCCCACCACGTCCGGCACCTCGACCATCACCGGGCCCTTGGACAGCGTCAGCGTCACCGTGTCGCCCTCGGCGGCCCGGCTGTCGCCCGCCGGGGTCTGCCGGGCGACCTGGCCCTTGTCGTAGTCGGAGTTGACCTCCTGCGCGGCCACGGTCACCTTCAGCCCGGCTTCCTCCAGCTCCCGCTTCGCGCTGTCCAGGTCCTCACCGGTGACGTCCGGCACGTCGATCGGGCTGCCCTTGCTCACGATCAGCGCGATCGCCGAGCCCGCGTGCCGTACGGTGCCCGCCTTCGGGTCCGTGCCGGTCACGGATCCCCTGGGCACGTCATCGCTGAACTCCCGGGTGACCATGCCCGGCTCCAGCCCCGCCGACTTCAGTCGCGCCCTCGCCCTGGCCAGCCCCTGGCCCGACAGGTCCGGCACCTTCACCATCTCCGGCCCCTTGGAGATGGTCAGCGTCACCGAGTCGTTGCTGCGGATACGGGCGCCGGGCTTCGGGTCGGTGCTGATCACCGTGCCCTTCTTCACCGTGTCGCTGTAGGCGAGCTTGACGTCCTTGACCTCGAGACCGGCCTTCTCCAGCCGCTGCCTGGCCTGCGTCTCGGTCTTCGCCAGCAGCAGCGGCACCTTCGTGAACTGCCCGGAGTTGATGTACCAGACCCCGGCACCCACGCCGAACACCACCAGCACGGCGGCGATGACCGTCACGAGCCCGCGCCGGGGGCGCGCCCGCACGCGTCGTGGGGGGACGGGCGGAACGTCGAACCGGCTGGTCCGGTCGACAACCGCCTCCGGCTCGTCCTCCTCGTTCACCGGCAGCAGGCGCGACGGGGGTCCCCCCGCGCGAGCGAAGCCGAGCGTGGGGGAGGCCAACGCGCGCGGGATCACGCTCGTGCGGTCCTCCGCGTTGTCGTGCTCCGCGGCGATCGCCTGCGGCGGCACGGCGTCCAGCTGTTCGTCACCGAGCGCCGCGCGGCCCTCCCGCACCTGGGCGAGGAAGGCCACCGCGTCCTGCGGCCTGAGCTCCGGGGTGCGGGCGGTGGCGGCGGCGACCAGCTCGTCCAGCTCGTACGCCAGCCCCGGCACGGCGGCCGAGGGCGGCGGCACGTCCTCGTGGATGTGCCTGTAGAGCACCTGGGCGGGGGTGTCCCCGGCGTGCGGCTTCCCACCGGTCAGCATCTCGTAGAGCACGACACCGCAGGCGTACACGTCGACGCGCGGATCGGCGGTGCCGTGCTCGATCTGCTCCGGCGCGAGGTAAGAGACGGTGCCGAGCACGGACCCGGTCGTGCTGGTCACCGTGTCCACGGACCGCACGAGCCCGAAGTCGGCCACCTTGACCCGCCCGTCGTCCCCGATCAGGACGTTCTCCGGCTTCATGTCCCGGTGCACGAACCCGGCCCGGTGCGCGGCGCCCAGCGCGGCCAGCACCGGCTCCAGGATGTCCAGCGCGGCCCGCGGCTGCAGCGCGCCCCGCTCGCGCAGTACGTCCCGCAGCGTGCACCCGGCGATGTACTCCATGGCCAGGTACACGTACGACCCGTCGGTCCCCTGGTCGAAAACCTGCACGACGTTGGGGTGGGCGAGCCGGGCCACCGACTTCGCCTCCCGGATGAACCGCTCCACGAACGACCCGTCGGCCGCGAGCGTCGGGTGCATCACCTTGAGCGCGAGGACCCGGTCCAGGCGGGTGTCCAGAGCCCGGTAGACCGTGGCCATCCCACCGACCGCGATCCGCGCGTCGACGCGGTAACGGCCGTCGAGCACCTGCCCGACGAGAGGGTCCTGAAGGGTCGTATCCACGCAGGTGAGTGTACGAGCCGCGACCGACGGCTCCGCGGGTTCGGCGAGGATAGGGGCGGTACTGAAGCGGACCTGTGACGCTTCCCACGCCCTGAGGGGCACCACGTACGGACAGGACAGCCGCCGACGGCGGACGTGCCCCACGGGAAACGTCCACCTCTGAAGCAGGCCGGTGACGGGTGTGCGTGAGTGGGGGACGAAAACGGGACCGCAACCCCGCTCCGCTCAGAACGCGGGCCGCTCCGGATCGAGCACGGCCAAGCCCTCCGCAGGAGAAGACGCCTCGGCGAAGTGCCGCCGGGGAATCCGCCCCGCGAGCCGAGCCAACCGCCCCGCCTCCACCGCATGCCTCATGGCGGCAGCCATCCGCTCGGGCTCCTGCGCCCGCGTAACGGCCGAGGCGAGCATCACCCCCGCACACCCCAGCTCCATCGCCAGTGCCGCGTCCGACGCCGTCCCCGCCCCCGCGTCCAGAATCACCGGCACACGCGCGTGCTCGACGATCAGCTGGAAGTTGTGGGGGTTGCGAATCCCCAGCCCGGACCCGATCGGCGATCCTAGCGGCATGATCGCCGCACACCCGGCGTCCTCGAGCTTCCGCGCCAGCACGGGATCGTCGTTCGTGTACGGCAGCACGGTGAACCCGTCGTCGACCAGCGTCTCCGCCGCGTCCAGCAACTCGATCGGGTCCGGCAGCAGCGTGCGCTCGTCGGCGATGACCTCCAGCTTGACCAGATCCGTGCCCAGCGCCTCCCGCGCCAGCCGGGCGGTGAGCACGGCCTCCCCGGCGGTGAAGCAACCCGCCGTGTTCGGCAGCACCCGGATGCCGAGCCGCTCCAGCACCGACAGCACCGAGCCGTGCACACCGGGATCAACCCGCCGCATCGCCACGGTCGTCAGCTCCGTGCCGGAGGCGACCAGCGCCCGCTCCAGCACGTCGAGGCTGGGCGCGCCGCCCGTACCCATGATCAGGCGGGACGTGAAGGACGTACCACCGAGGACGAAGGGGTCGTCGGCCATGGTCAGCCTCCTTGGACGGCGGTGAGGATTTCGACGCGGTCGCCCTCGGCCAGGGCCGTGGACGGCCACTGCGCGCGCGGGACGACGGTTTCGTTGAGCGCGGCGGCCACTCCGCGCGGCGCCGCGGTGAGGGACTTCACGAGCGTGTCGAGAGCGGTTCCCGGGGCGACCTGCCGGAGCTCCCCGTTGACGGTGATGGTGACCGAGCCGTTCATGCGGGCTGTTCCGTGCGGGCCGTGCCGAAGCGCTTCGGGGTGAAGGGGCGTGCTTCCTCCGGCAGTTCACCGGTGGTCAGCGCGTGCGCCAGGGCGTCGCCGGTGACCGGCGTGAGCAGCACGCCGTTGCGGTAGTGCCCGGTGGCCAGCAGCAGCCCGTCCAGGCCGGTCGGACCGAGCAGCGGCGCGTTGTCGGGGGAGCCGGGGCGCAGCCCGGCCCGAGTCTCGGCGAGCGGCAGCTCGGTGATGCCCGGGACCAGCTCGTGCGCGTCGCGCAGCAACTGGTAGACCCCGCCCGCGGTCACCGTGGTGTCCCAGCCCAGCTCCTCGCTGGTGGCCCCGACGACCAGCTCGCCGTTCTCCCGGGGCACCAGATAGACGTGGCTGCCGCGCACCACGGCCCGTACGGTCCGGCTCAGGAACGGCGCGTAGCGCTCGGGCACCGTCAGCCGTACCACCTGCCCCTTCACCGGCCGCACCGGCGGCAGCAGGTCCTCGGGCACGCCCGCGAGCCGCCCGCTCAGGCTCCCGGCGGCCAGCACCACCTGGCCGGCGCCCAGCTCGGTGCCGTCGGCCGTGGTGACGCCGGCGGCGCGGTCCCGTACCACGCGGAAACGCTCCGCCCACGCGCGGTGGAAGACGACGCCCGCCCGCTCGCACGCGGCGACCAGCGCTGCCGCCAGCCGGCGCGGGTCGATCTGGTGGTCGCCGTCCACCCGCAGCCCGCCGCGCACGCCCGGCGCGAGCATCGGCTCGAGCCGACGGCACTCGCGCCCGGACAGCCACTCGGACTCCAGACCCGAGCGGTGCTGCAGGGCGTGCAGTTCCCGCAGGTGGGCGCGGTCGTCGGCGTCCAGCGCGACCGCGAGCGTGCCACACCTGCGGTAGCCGAGGTCCAGGCCGGTGAGCTCGGTCAGCTCGGCCGCGAAGTCCGGATAGCGGCGGGCCGACGCCACGTTCAGGCCGAGCAGCGTCTGCTCGCCGTAGTGCAGCTCCGTGACGGCGGCCAGCATTCCGGCCGCGACCTGCGCGGCCCCGCCGCCCGGCTCGGGGTCCACCACGGCCGTGGCCAGCCCGCGCTGCGCGGCGCGCCAGGCCGTGACCAGGCCGATGATCCCGCCCCCGATGACGAGGACGTCTGACGTACGTGACGACATGGGCGTCCAGCCCCTCCCTTCGCCGGCATGACCCGGATCAGGTTCGTACGGTCGGAGGCCGCCAGCCTCCCTCTCAGCCCGGTCGTCCGGGCTCCCGCGAGTGCTTGTACCTTACAGAGCATCTCACTTGTAAGGGAGCCTCCCCTCATGGCCCGTTCGCTCGACGGAATGATCCTCGCCCCGGTCGCGGACCAGGCCCCAGGTCAGGTGGGTACGCGCACCCGGTTCACGTACCACGAGAAGGACGGCGAGATCTGGGCCGAGTACGCGGGCGGCGACGTCGTACGCGGGTATCTGGTGGGCACCCGGGACGGGGACCGGCTGGACTTCCGGTACGTGCAGCTGAAGCGGGACGGGACCACGTCCTCGGGGCACTGCCGGTCGACGGCCGTCGGCCTGCCCGACGGCCGGGTGCGGCTGGAGGAGACCTGGGAGTGGGAGTCGCAGCCGGGCTCCGGGACGAGCGTGGTGGAGAGTGTTGTGGAGCAGGCCACCGAGCACGCCCCCTGACTGACAATCAGGCAGTTGTCTATGGTGATCGGGTGAGCGAGCAGACGCGGGAACAGGGCACGTCACGGGCACGGCGCGTGGTCGTCGTCGGCGCGGGCATGGCCGGGGTGCAGACCGCGGTCGCCCTGCGCGAACAGGGCTTCCAGGGCACCGTGACGCTGATCGGCGCCGAACCCCACCAGCCGTACGACCGGCCGCCGCTGTCCAAGGCCGTGCTGCTCGGCAAGGCCGAGGGCTCCGCCTTCGACGTCGACTTCGAGGCGCTCGGCATCGAACTGCGGCTCGGGCGCGAGGTGCTGGGCGTGCGCCCCGGCGAGCACGAGCTGGACACCGAGGCCGGGCCCGTGCCGTACGACGTCCTGGTCCTGGCCACCGGCGCCGAACCGATCCGGCTGCCCGGCGCGGAGGGCGTGCCCGGCGTGCATCTGCTGCGCACCCTCGACGACGCCGAACGGCTGCGGCCCGTGCTCGCCCGGCAGCACGACATCGTGGTCGTCGGCGCGGGCTGGATCGGCGCCGAGTTCGCCACGGCCGCCCGCGAGGCGGGCTGCGCGGTGACCGTGGTGGAGGCGGCGGACCGTCCGCTCGCGGGCGCGCTGCCGCCCGAGGTGGCCGCTCCGATGGCGTCCTGGTACGCCGACAGCGGCGCCGTGCTGCGCACCCACGCGCGCGTGGAGCGGGTCGAGCCCGGCGCGGTGGTGCTCGACGACGGCTCGCGGCTGCCCGCGGGCGCCGTCGTCGTCGGCATCGGCGCCCGCCCCGCCACGGCGTGGCTGGCAGGCTCCGGCATCGAGCTCGGCGCGCAGGGCGAGGTGGTGGCCGACGAGCACCTGCGCACCTGCGTCCCGGACGTGTACGCGGTCGGCGACTGCGCCTCCTTCCCCTCCCGTCGGTACGGGGAGCGGCTGCTCGTCCACCACTGGGACAACGCCCTCCAGGGCCCGCGCACGGTCGCCGCGAACATCATCGGCGAGACTCCCGCGGTCTACGACCCGGTGCCGTACTTCTGGTCCGAGCAGTTCGGCCGCTTCGTCCAGTACGCCGGCCACCACGGCGCGGCCGACCGCACCCTCTGGCGCGGCGACCCGGCCGGCCCGGCGTGGACGGTCTGCTGGCTGAAACAGGACCGGCTGGTCGCCCTGCTCGCCGTGGGGCGCCCGAGGGACCTGGCACAGGGACGGCGGCTGATCGAGGCGGGGACACCCATGCGGCCGGACGCGCTGGCGGACCCGGCGAGACCGCTGAAGGACGCCACGGCGTAGGGCCGCGGGGCTGCCACGACCTCCCCTGCGGACCGTCCTGACTTCCTCCTGTCAGTGGCAGATGGCAGGCTAGTTCCCGTGACCGAGATTGACGCCAAGATCGATGCTCTCGTCCCCGCCTGGCTCACCCTCCCCGACATCGCCGAAAAGCTCGGCGTCGAGGTGACACGTGTGCGGCAGTTGGTCAAGGACGGCCAGCTCATCGCCGTACGCCGTGGTGAGAACCGGGCGCTGCACGTCCCCGCCGCCTTCATCGACGGGGACAAGGTCGTCAAGGGCCTGTCCGGGACCCTGACACTGCTGCGGGACGACGGCTTCACGGACGAAGAGATGCTGGAGTGGCTCTTCACTCCCGACCCGAGCCTGCCCGGTACCCCCGCGCAGGCCCTGAGCGAGAATCGCGGCACGGAGGTGAAGCGCCGCGCCCAGGCGCTCGCCGTGTGATCCGGACAGCCTGAACCGAACACCGTCCGGCGTACGGGCCGAGGCGCACGGGCCCCGGCCCGTGGTCGGCCACGGCCTCGTACGCCCTCACGGCGGGGGCCGGGCCGGTACCGGGACACCGGTAGGGTCCCGGCGCATGGCCGGGGCCGTCTCCGAGCGTGGCCGCGAGGTCGCGGAGCCGGAGACCGCCCCGCCCGGCCGCCGTGCCGCCACGTGCCCGTACGCCGCCGACATCGCACCGACAACGGGGGGACCCACGCATGTCCGACACCGCCGCCACCGCCCGCGCCCGCCTCGCCGACGCCCGGCTCTACCTGTGCACGGACGCCCGCAGGCGGCAGGGCGACCTGGCCGGGTTCCTGGACGCGGTGCTGGCCGCTGGTGTCGACATCGTGCAGCTGCGGGACAAGGGCTTGGAGGCGGCCGAGGAACTGGAGCACCTGGCGGTCTTCGCCGACGCCTGCGCCCGGCACGGCAAGCTGCTCGCGGTCAACGACCGCGCGGACGTCGCCCACGCCGCCGCCTCCGACGTACTCCACCTCGGCCAGGGCGACCTCCCGGTCCCCGCGGCCCGCGCGATCCTCGGCGACGACGTGCTCATAGGCCGTTCCACCCACGCCGAGGCCGAGGCGGAGGCGGCCGCCGTCCAGGAGGGCGTGGACTACTTCTGCACCGGGCCGTGCTGGCCGACCCCCACCAAGCCGGGCCGCCACGCCCCCGGCCTCGACCTGGTCCGGCACACCGCCGCCCTGGGCACCGACCGCCCCTGGTTCGCCATCGGCGGCATCGACCTCGGCAACCTCGACGAGGTCCTGGACGCGGGCGCCCGCCGGGTGGTCGTCGTACGGGCGATCACGCAGGCCCCGGACCCCGCGGCCGCGGCGGCGGAGTTCGCCAAGCGGCTGCGGCAGGCGTAGCGCCTGTCCGGTTCGCTGTCCAAGGGATGGACAACGAACGGACAATTCGGGCAAATTTCCTATGTCTGGTTGGGGGACCGGCCACCCGTGGCTAACCTGCGGGTATGGCCCTCGGAACCGCATCCACCAGGACCGATCGCGCGCGTACGGTGCGTGACATCCTCGGCACCGGCAAGACGACGTACTCCTTCGAGTTCTACGCGCCCAAGACCCCCCAGGGCGAGCGGAACCTCTGGAACGCGCTGCGCCGGGTCGAGGCGGTCGCGCCCGACTTCGTGTCCGTGACGTACGGCGCCGGCGGTTCCACCCGCGCCACCACGGTCAAGGAGACCCAGCAGATCGTCGTCGACACCACGCTGACGCCGGTCGCCCACCTCACCGCGGTCAATCACTCCATCGCCGAACTGCGCAACATCATCGGCCAGTACGCGGACGCCGGGATCCGCAACATGCTCGCCGTGCGTGGCGACCCGCCCGGCGACCCGATGGGCGACTGGGTGCCGCACCCCCGGGGCCTGACGTACGCGGCCGAACTCGTCCGGCTCATCAAGGAGTCGGGCGACTTCTGCGTGGGTGTGGCCGCCTTCCCGGAGATGCACCCGCGTTCCGCCGACTGGGACACCGACGTCGCGCACTTCGTCGACAAGTGCCGGGCCGGCGCCGACTACGCCATCACGCAGATGTTCTTCCAGCCGGAGTCCTACCTGCGCCTGCGCGACCGGGTGGCCGCCGCCGGGTGCGAGACCCCGGTCATCCCCGAGGTCCTGCCGGTCACCAGCGTGAAGATGCTGGAGCGGCTGCCCAAGCTCAGCAACGCCGTCTTCCCGGCCGCTCTGAAAGAACGGATCCTCACAGCGAAAGACGATCCGGCGGCGGTACGCTCCATCGGTATCGAATTCGCCACGGAGTTCTGCGCACGGCTGCTGGCCGAGGGAGTGCCCGGACTGCACTTCATCACGCTCAACAACTCCACGGCGACGCTGGAAATCTACGAGAACCTGGGCCTGCACCACCCCCCGCAGGCCTAGACCGGCCGCACCGCGATACGACACACTGCGTAGCGGTCACTGGGAGAGGGGCGTACATGGGCTGGACGGTCCTCTACATCGCGTTCGGCATCGTCGCGCTGTGGTTGCTCGGCGAGGTGCTGCTGCAGTACAAGGCGCGGCTGCGCTGGCGGTTGCTCGCCTTCGTCGGCTTCCTCGGTGTCGTGGTCGGTGTGCTGATGCCGTCCGTCGTCGTCATCGGCCTGGGCGCGGCCGCCTTCGCGGTCGGCCAGACCTACGTCACGCTCTCGTTCCGCCGTGGCTTCGCCGCGGGCTGGGCGGTCAGCCGCCCGGCCGCCGCCGGTGCCGGCGGCAAGAGCAAGCGCCGTCGCGGCGAACCCCGGCGTCCGGACCCCACCCTCGAGGTCTCCGGCCTCCAGGGCGCGGAGGCGGCCGGCTACGGCGACGGCGCCGCCTACGACCGCGACGACGAATACGACCGGGAGGACGTGTTCACCCCCGCCGCCCGCTCCGCCGAGCCCACCGCGGTCTACGAGCCGCAGCCCCTGCCCGACGACACCGGTTCGTACGGCATATACGGCGACTCCTCCGCCTACGCGGCCGCCGGCCAGCCCCAGGAAAGCTACGCCACGGCCGCCCAGGGCACCGACCAGTCGTACGCGTACGACTACTCCGGTTACGCCCAGCAGCAGTACGGCTACGACGCCGGCGGCCAGCAGCAGTACACCGGTTACTCCGACCCCTACGGCGGGACCGCCTACGACCAGACGTACGGCGGCCAGCAGTACGACCAGCAGGGCTACGGCCAGGGCCAGTACTCCACCGGCGGCTACGACCAGACCCCGGCCGACGGCGTCTGGGTCCCGCAGCAGCGCACCGACGAGGCCTACGGCGGGGACCTCCCGGCCGAGCAGCCGTACCCCTACCAGGGCGACGGGCAGCAGCAGGGGCACGGGTTCGACGAGCAGTACCGTTTCTGAGCCCTTCGCCCCGGCGCGGGTCTCACTGCGAGCCCCGGAAGTCCGGCCCCTCCACGATCAGCCCCGCGACCAGCGCGCCGGACATGCCGGCGTGGGGGAGTCCGCCGCCGGGGTGTGACCAGCCGCCGACCCGGTACAGGCCCGGCAGGCGTGTGGTGTTCGCCGGACGCAGGTAGCGGCCGTCGGCGGCGGCGAGCGCGGGAGCGGGCACGGCCCCGGAACCGGCGCCCGTCTCGGCCTCACCGTGCTCGGGCGTGCGCGCCTCGTGCCATATCAGCCGCTCGCGCAGTCCCGGTACGGCGGCCTCGGCGGCGTCCATGACGAGGTCGGCGAAGCTCCGGACGGTGCTCTCCCGCTCCCAGGCCGCCTGAGCCGGCACGACCGCCGACACGACCACCGACTCATGCGCCCCCTCCGGACGCAAGGAGGGGTCGTCGGGCCGCAGTACGGTCACCGTGGGCCGCACCGGTTCCCCGCCGGGCGCGGCCAGGAGGTCCAACTCGGCGTCCCGGTCCGGCGCGTGCACGACCGTGCGGTGCGCGGCGCCGGCCTCGCGCGCACCGCGCAGGGCCAGCAGCAGGGTGAACCGGCCGGCCCCGGGTGTCCCGGTTTCGGCCCGTACGTCCCCGTCCGCGTCGAGCTGATGCTCCGTCAGGCCGCGCAGTCGCAGAGGATGGACGTCCGCCACGACGTGGTCGGCCTCGGCCACCGTCCCCCCGGCGAGCTCCACCCCGGCAGCCCGGCCGTCCTTCTCCAGGATCCCGGTGACCTCCGCGCCGAAGACGAACTCCACCCGGCGGGCCACGCACCGCTCGTACACCGCGCGCGCCAGCTCCCGGATGCCGCCGCGCACGTACCAGGTGCCGAAGGCGTGCTCCAGGTACGGCAGCACGGCCGCGCTCGCGGGTGCGACCCTGGGATCGAGGCCATGGGCGAGCGTGTGGCTCTCCAAAAGCGCCGCGAGACGCGGATCGCGCAGTTCCCAGGCGCCGACCTCGGCGAGCGTGCCGGCCCGGCGGGTGCGCAGCAGCCGCTTGTGTGGGACGGCCGGGTAGGGGTCGCGCTCGGCCAGCACGCGCCAGTTCGGCCACAGGGGCTCTTCCAGCAGGGGGCGCCGGGTGCGGTCCCAGGCCTCGCGCGCCCGCACCAGGAAGTCGCCCCAGCGCTGACCCGCGCCCGCCCCCAGGGCCTCGTCGAGGGCGGAGACGACACCCGCGCGCGAGGCGTTCGGCAGCGAGACCGCGGTGCCGTCCGCGAAGACGTGCCGGGACGACGGGTCGACCTGCACCAGCTCGACGCAGGCCTCCAGGGGCTCCTTGCCGGTCTTGACGAACAGGTCGCGGTAGACCGCGGGCAGGGGCAGCAGCCCGGGTCCGGTGTCGAAACGGAATCCGTCCCGCTCGAACCGGCGCACCGCACCGCCGTACGTCTCCGTACGCTCGTACACCGCCACCCGGTGGCCCGCGACGGCCAGCCGGGCGGCGGCAGCCATCGCGCCCATCCCGGCGCCGATCACCGCAATCCGTGCCATGCCTGCGACTTTATCGACCGCCACCGACAATGCCGCCCACGGGCTGGGGATGAGTGCGCAGCGCTGAGTATCCGTACCTATCCGGCGAGATGAGTACGCGCACGGATGGGCGGCCACCTGCGCGAACGAGAGAGTGGAGACACGGAAAGGGGCGCGGCTCCGGCACCGGCGACACGGGGCGCCGGAACGGAGCGGCCCTCGATCCGCTCCTTCCGCCGATTCCGTCGGCGGAAGCGAGGCACGGGGGAGACCCGGGGGACGACCGCACGGGGGATCCGACGGGGGGACGTACGGGGGAGCAGGAGAAAGCGCCGGTTCGAGGTGGCCCGCGGGGGACGCGGCCACGGCGGACCGGCGCTTTCGTGCGCACGCGCGCGTGGCCGGGTCCTTACGGACACGCGCGCGTGGCTCAGCCCTTTCCGCTGACCCGCCCCTGCAGCAGCCGGGACAGCGCCGCGTGGACGTCGTCCAGGGACCGCTCCGGCTGGAACGACTTCCAGTCCAGCGCGGCCACCAGCACCATGCCGACCAGCGCGGCCGCGGTCAGCTGGACGTCGATCTCCTCGCTGAACTCGCCGTTCGCCACGCCCTCGCGCAGCACGCCCTCCACGACCGCGACGGCCTCCTGCCGGACCACCATCAGCGTGGACTGCCAGGCCCGGTTGGTGCGCCACAGCTCGGCCACGTACAGCTGGGTGAAGGCCGGATAGCGGTCGATGAAGACCAGCCCGGCCCGGACCATCGCGTCCAGCGCGTCGACCCTGCTGCCGCCCTCCCGTTCCGTCCGCTCGGCCGCCTCGCGCAGGGAGGCGGTGAGGAGACCGACGCCGTGCCGCAGCAGCTCCTCGAAGAGGACCGACTTGCTCGCGAAGTTGTAGTAGACGGTGCCCTTCGCGACCCCGGCCCGCTCGGCGATCTCGTCCACCGTGGTGGCGGAGAAGCCCTGTTCGGCGATGAGCGTGACGGCCGCCTCGTAGAGCTTCTGCCGGGTGGCCTCGCGGCGCGTGCTGCCACCCGACGTGGCGCTGCTGCTTTCCATGGCGTCGATTGTCACAGGAACGGCGCCGCCACGGGACACGTAAGGCGAGGTCACAGGCTCAGCTCCGGATGCAGCCGGTCCAGCGTCCACACCTGGCGGCGACGGGCCGACAGGGCGGTGAGCGCGAGCGCGCCCGCGGTGAACGCGGTCAGCACGCCGCACGCCAGCCACACCGGGCCGAGTCCGCCGCCCGTGATGAGCCTGCGCAGGGCCTCCACGATGTAGGTCATCGGCAGGAACGGGTGGATCGCGTTGAAGAAGCCCGGGCTGGTCTGCACGGGGTACGTGCCGCCCGCGGAGGTCAGCTGGAGCATCAGCAGAGCGAGGACGAGGATCCGCCCCGCCGCCCCGAAGCGCGCGTTCAGCCACTGCACGATCGCCGCGAAGCACGCGGCCGCCAGGAACAGGAAGCCCACCGTCCCGGCCGCCCGTGTCATCTCCAGACCGATCGCCCAGTGCAGCACGGACATCAGGGCCGCCGTCTGCAGCACCCCGACCGCGACCACCGGCAGCCAGCCCGCCAGCGCGGTCCGCCAGGCGGACGAGCCGACGGCCAGGGCACGCCGGTTGAGCGGCGGGATCAGCATGTACGCCACCATCGCGCCCACCCACAGGGACAGCGGGATGAAGTACGGGGCGAACCCGGTGCCGTAGTTCGGCGCGTCGTGCAGGTCCTTGGAGGCGAGCTGGACCGGGTCGGCCATGACACCGGTGCGCTGGTCGCGGTCCTGCTCGTCGTAGTCGGGGATCTTCTTCGCGCCGTCGTGCAGGCCGCCGGCGAGTTTCGCGGAGCCGTCGACCAGTTTGTACATGCCGCCGCTGAGCGTCTCGGCGCCCGACTCGGCCGTGCCGATGCCCTTGTCCAGCTTGGTCGCGCCGGTCTTCGCGGTGCCGAGCCCGGTGTGCAGCTTCTTCGCGCCCGCGGCGACCTTGCCGGCGCCGTCGTTCAGCTTGTTGATCCGGGAGACGGCGTCGTCGAGGTCCTCGGAGAGGTGCGGGGCGCGGTCGGCGAGCGCCTGGGCCTGCTTCTGGAGCGTGCCGAGGTTCGTGCGCAGCGTCTTCAGGTCGCCGTCCTGGTCGGCGATCAGCGTGTTGAGATCGTCGGCGACCGTGGCCACGTCGGCGGCCGCCTCCTTGGCCTTCTTCAGGTCGGGGCAGACGGCGTCGGGCAGTACGGCGGGCTCGCAGTGCGTCTTGTAGACCTCGTCCAGCGTGGTGGAGGCCGTGTGGGCGGTCTTGGCCGCAGCCGGTGCCGTCTTCACCAGGACGTCGAGGTTGTCGCTGACCGTCCTGGCGGAGTCGGCGACCAGTTGGGCGGTGTCGCCGATGGTCTTCTCGTTGGACTTCACGAAGGGGCCGGCCTCGGCGTAGACCCCGTTGACCTTGTCGGCGAGCGTCTGGGTGCCCTCCGCCACCTGCTTCGAGCCGTCCTCGAGGGTGCCCGCGCCCTTGTTGAGCTTCTTCAGGCCCTTGGCCAGCTTGCCGCTGCCGCTCTTGGCGTCCTTCAGTCCGTCGGCGAGGTCCTTCGAACCCTTCTCCGCCTTCCCGATGCCGCCCTCGAGCTTGTCGGCGCCCTTGGCGGCCTTGGCGGTCTGCCCGTGGATGTCGGAGAAGGAGATGAAGATGCGGTCCAGGAAGGACCGGGACGCCTTGGTGGACGCGGCCGTCCGCACCTCGCTGAACACGGTCCGGGATATCTGCCCGACGATGTAGTTGTTCGCGTCGTTCGTCCGCACCTGGAGCGCGCTCGTCTCGGGGGAGTCGCCCGCGCTGGAGACGATGCGCCGGCTGAAGTCGTCCGGCATGGTCAGCGACAGGTAGTAGGTGCCGTCCTCGACGCCCCGGCGCGCCTCGGCGGCGCTCACCTCGTGCCACTCGAAGGTCCGGCTGTCGCGCAGCCCGTCGACGATGTCGTCACCGGCCGTGACCTTCTTCCCGTCGGCGGTCGCCCCCTTGTCGTCGTTCACGAGGGCCACGGGGATGCGGTCGAGGCGGCCGTACGGGTCCCAGAAGGACCACAGGTACAGGGCGCCGTACAGCAGGGGCAGCACCAGGAGCGCGACCAGGGCGGCGCGCGGGAGTTTGCCCCGGCCGAAGCGCCTCAGCTCAAGGGCGGCCAGTTTCGGCGAGCGCATCGGCCGCCTCCTTCGCTTCTTCGGTGGCGGGTTCGCCGGTGGTGGGTCCGGTGGCCTCGGTGTCCTCGACGGGGCGGGTTCCGGTGTCCTCGACGGGCCGGGTGGAGACGGTCACCGCGCCCTCGGGGGCCTCGGCGCACACCGCGACGACCGTCGTTCCGGCCTCGGCCAGGGACGCCAGCAGCGCGTGCGCCTCGGCCCGCTCCGCGTCGGACAGCTTGAGGCCGGTGTCGTCCACGGCCAGCAACCGGGGACCGCCGACGAGGGCCAGCGCGATGGACAGGCGCAGCGCCTCCAGCCGTTCCAGGTCCCGTACGGCCGTGCGGGCGCCCTTGGGCAGGGTCTCCAGGTCGAGCCCGGCGGCGGCCAGCGCGGTGTCGGTCCGCCGCCGGGTCTCGTCCGCCCGCTCCGCCCGTGGACGCAGCAGACCGCGCAGGGAACCGCCGAACCGGCGTTGCAGCAGGGCTCGTTCGCGCAGGTGCTCCCCGACGGTGAGGGCCGGGTCGAGGTCGGTGACGCCGGCCATGTTGGCCACGGCGCTGACCCGGCGCAGGGCGGACATCTGCCGGGGGAGTTTGAGGCCGCCCACGGTGGCCACTCCCTCCGTGGGCTTCATGCGTCCCGTGAGCGCGAGCAGCAGACACGTACGGCCGGAACCGGAGGGCCCTTCGACCGCGATGAGCGAGCCGGGCTCGGCGTCGACCGAGATGCCTCGGAACACCCAGCCGCGGGGCCCGCGCAGCCCGAAGTCGCGGGCGGTGACGCCGAGGCCGAGGGCACTGGCCCCGGACGGGCTGTCCTGTGACGGGTCCATGGCTCCCGCCTTCCCCGTGAGCTTGTTTTTGAACTGACTGGTCAGTGCAAAAACTAGCCCGAACCTTCGGTCGAAGCAAAAGCCCAGGTCAGAACGGATTGTCAGTGGCATACCTCACGATGGGCACATACGGCACCACTTGACAGGGCGTGCCGTCACCCAGACGACAGGAGGTTCGTCATGGCCAACTCCTCCGCGGCCGCCGCCCGTCGGCGCCGCGCCACCGGCCCTGCACCCTCACTGACCGGACCGGCGGGCGACGTGCACCCCGTGCTGCGCCGGTCCACGGCCCCGCCCGCCGCCCTCGACCTGCTCGCCCAGGCCCGCGCCGGACTCGACGAGGCCGCCGCTCTCGGCACCCCGAACGAGCGCTACGCCACGGCCCATCTCGCCGCCCTGCGCACCGCCGCCGCCGTCCTCGCCGCACGCGGCCGCCCCGAGCCCGGTCCCCGACGCCGCGCACGCATCCGGAGCGCCTGGGAAGTGCTCCCCGAGATCGCGCCCGAGCTCACCGAGTGGAGCGCGCTGTTCGCCTCCGGCGCCGCCCGCCGCGCCCGCGCCGAGGCGGGCATCCAGGGCGCCGCCGGCAGCCGGGACGCCGACGACCTGATACGGGACGTGGCGATGTTCATCCGCCTCGTCGAGCGGATGCTGGTGCTCCAGCCGGTCCTGCCCCAGCCCCGCCAGGACACCGACGAGCCGGACGGCCCGGCCTCCCCGCCCGCGATGCCGGACGCGGGCTGACGCGCTGACCGTGAGCGGTACGGGAGGCAATAGGGTGGAAGGCCTGAAGCCTTCACCCGAGCCTTCCGCCCCCGAGGAGTCAACTGCCGTGTCGGACCCGATGCGCCCCCGCGCCTCCCTCCGTACCGCCGTGGTCTGGGAGGTCCTCCAGGACGCCCTCGACCGCCGGGTCAAGGCCGCGGGTCGGGACTCGCTGGACGTCCTCGACACCGGCGGCGGCAGTGGCAAGTTCGCGGTGCCCGTCGCCCGCCTCGGCCACCGCGTCACCGTCGTCGACCCCAGCCCCAACGCGCTGTTCGCGCTGGAGCGCCGGGCCGCCGAGGCCGACGTCGCCGACCGGGTGCGGGGCGTGCAGGGCGACGCCCACGGCCTGTTCGACGTGGTCGAGCGCGGCGGCTACGACGCCGTGCTGTGCCACGGTGTCCTGGAGTACGTGGACGACCCGGCCGAGGGCGTCCGCAACGCGGTGGCCGCCCTGCGCTCCGAGGGCGTCCTCAGCCTGCTCGCCGCCGGCCTCGGCGGTGCGGTGCTCGCCCGCGCCCTCGCGGGCCACTTCAAGGAGGCCAAGCAGGCCCTCGAGGATCCCGACGGCCGCTGGGGCTCCGGCGACCCGGTGCCGCGGCGCTTCACCGCCGAGCAGCTCACCGCGCTGGTCGAGGGCGCGGGCCTCAGGGTCGCTGCCGTGCACGGCGTGCGGGTCTTCGCCGACCTGGTCCCGGGCGTCCTCGTGGACACCGAGCCCGGCGCGCTCGACGCCCTGCTGAAGCTGGAGGCGGCGGCCGCCGAGCTCCCGGCGTTCCACTCCGTGGCCACCCAGCTGCATGTGCTCGGCGAGACGGCAGGGGCCGCCGGGGTGTGAACCGCCTCTCGGGCCACTCGAGGCACGCCGCTGATCAGGGCGTCGGCCGCACATGGAGTACGCCACAGGCCCCCCGATCGAGGGGTTTGCGCCGTATGATCGAGGGAGACCGCCCGGCATGACGGGCCGGCCGCCGGGGAATGGAAGCCTCAGCGAGCCGGGGCGTCCATGGCGGATTCGGTTGGCCAATTGGCGCAGAGGGGCGGGTTTCACGGGGGCGATTCCCTGCCTATCCTGAAGGGACCCCCGGGTCGCCCCGGCGACTGCACGATGAGGAGGACTCCGTGCCGCTCTCGGAGCACGAGCAGCGCATGCTCGAGCAGATGGAGCGAGCGCTGTACGCCGAAGATCCCAAGTTCGCGTCGGCGCTCGAGGGAAGCGGGCTGCGTACGTACACCCGGCGGCGGGTCTACCAGGCGGTCGCAGGCTTCCTCGTGGGTATCGCGCTCCTCATGGCCGGAATGGTCGCGCAGCAGATCTGGGTCAGCGTGGTGGGCTTCCTCGTCATGCTGGGCTGCGCGGTGCTCGCCGTCACCGGTTGGCGCAAGGCGCCCAAGCCGGGCGAACAGCCCGCGGGTGCGCCGCACGCCCGCCGTCAGGGACGGCCGAAGCGCTCCATGATGGACCGGATCGAGCAGCGCTGGCAGCGCCGCCGCGACGAGCAGGGGCATTAGCCTCCGGCGGGTCTCGACCGACGGGCAGGCTCATACCGGCATACGTGAGGGGCGGCCACCATCCGGTGGCCGCCCCTCACGTATGCCTCAGGCCTGCCTCAGGCCCTTTCGGTGCCTCAGCCCTGCTGCCCCGACGCCCTGCGCAGTGCCGGCCGGGCCGCCGCAGCCCGCGCCCTGACGGACGCCCACCACGCCGACGCCGCCCACAGCACCCGCACGGCCGAACGCGGGGCGAACAGCGCCCGCAGCCGCGTACGGTGGCTCACCGGGGCCCCGAGCGCGGCGGTCACCCGGCGCACGTCCTCCGCCAGCCCCGCCGCCGGGCGCGGCCGGGGCGCGTAGAGGACCTGCTCCACGGCGTCCGCCACCCGGTGCACCGCCGCCCCGGCGGCCGGGTCGAGGTGCCCGAGCCGGACGATCCGGGCGGCCGCCCGGCGCGGGGTCTGCGACTCGTCCGGCAGGATGCCGAAGTCCCAAGCGGTGTCGGTCAGTTCCTGCCAGGCCGCCAGCGTGTGCGCCGCCGCGCCCTCGTCGGTGCGGGCGTGCGCCCCCAGCCGTACCCGGCGCAGGCGGGTCCGCCAGAGCATCGGCGCCAGCGGGACCAGCACGGCGGCGAGCCCGCCGAGCACCCACAGCGCGTACCCCCACCCCTGCCGGTGGTCCGGCTGCTTGTCCTGCGCGGCCTGCGCGGACGGGCCGCCGCACGCCTCCAGCTTGCGCCGCTGTGCCGTGCAGCTCTCGCTCGGGGAGACCGGCACGGCGGGCGCCGCGCTCGCCGCCCGCGAGGGCCGCACCTGGTCCGGCAGGCTGCTGCCGGGGGTGTCCGACTGGGTGTACGACGGTGTCGTGCCCCGGGTCGGGGTCGGCTCGAAGCGAGTCCAGCCCACGCCCTCGAAGTACAGCTCCGGCCAGGCGTGCGCGTCCTTCAGGCCCACCGACACCGATCCGTCCGCCTGCGGAGAACCGGGCGCGAAGCCCACCGCCACCCGGGCCGGGATGCCCAGCGTGCGGGCCATCGCGGCCATCGTGAAGGAGAAGTGCACGCAGAAGCCCTGCTTCTTCTTCAGGAAGTTGGCTATGGCGTTCGGGCCGCGGCCGACCTCCACCCGGGTGTCGTACTGGAAGCCGCCCGTCACCGTGAAGTAGTCCTGGAGCTTGACCGCCTCGTCGTAGTGGCTCGTCGCGCCCTCGGTGACTTCCTCGGCGGTCCTCGCCACCATCTTGGGCAGCGAGGACGGCACCTTGGTGTACTGGCGCAGCAGGGCGGCGGACGGCTCGGGGGCCGCGGCCAGCTGCTGGGCGGTCGGCTGCACGTCCAGGCTGGTCACCGTGTACGTCGCACCGCGGGTGTTCTGGCCGTGGTCGCCGACGAGCGTCATGCCCACCGGCTCGTACCGCCAGTTGCCGCCGATCTTCACCGCGCTCGGCGGGTACGGCATCGGCAGCCAGTCCTGGGCGTACCAGTCCGCCGCCGTGACCGTGGTCCGGACGCTGGTGCGCTTGATGCCGGGGCTCAGCCCGATCGGCGTGGGCAGCGGCTTCGGGACGCCGACGATGTGCCGCTGGGACGGTTTCCAGGTGGTGCCGTCGAAGTCGTCCAGGGAGACGATCCGCAGGTACAGGCCCGAGATGTCGTTCGTGCTCGTCCTCAGGGACAGCACCTGGCGGTCCTGGTCCACGTTCAGGCTGTCGCGCAGCGACACCAGCGGGTTCACCGCGGAGATCGTTCCGCCGCTGCCGTTGCCCACGCCGATGCCCGTACCGGCGCCGTCCAGCAGACCGCCGCTCATCGCGGGCAGGGCCAGCGGCACCACCAGGGCGACACCCAGCGCGACCGCGCCGATGCGGCGCCCGGTGCGGACCGGGGCCACCGCGCCGCCCGAGGCCTCGCCGGGGGTGCGCGGCGCACCGCCGAAGACCCGGCCCCACTGCGAGAGCCGGTCCCGGCCCTCGGCGAGGAGCAGCATCAGATAGCCCGCGGCGGCGACCAGGAACCACAGCCAGTCGGCGCCGCCGTCCGACAGGCCGGCGGCGACGGAGTACAGCGCGAGCAGCGGCAGACCGGCCGGGGCCGCGCTGCGGAAGGTCACCGCGAGGGTGTCCACCAGCAGGCCGATCACCAGGACGCCGCCGATGAGCATCAGCCGGATGCCGTCGGACAGCGGCGCCGGGATCGCGTACCGGCTGACGTCGTCCGAGCCCTGCTGGAGCAGGTCGGCCAGATGCCGGAAGACCTCGGGGCCGGGTATCAGCCCGGCGACGGCCTGCTGGCGGGCGAAGACCAGGGTCAGGAGCATCAGCGTCACCAGGGCCTGCGCCGCCACGGTCAGCGGCCGGGCCAGCGGCACCCGCCGGGTCGCCGCGCCCACACCGGTCTGCACCGCCACCAGGAAGATCGCCTGCAACAGCCACGTCGGCCGGTCCACCAGCGGCAGCAGCGCACACGCCGCCATCAGCGTGGCCGCCGCCGCGCACAGGGCCAGCCGCGCCCGCCCGCTCATGACAGCCCCTCCCACCCGCACTCGACGACACCACACCCACGCGCGGCCTCGGCCCGGACAGCACTCCCCCCGATCCTCACGGCGCCTCCCCGCCGGCCACCGCCGTCACGCCCCGGCGCTCCTGGTCCGCCTGGCGCCACAGGTGGGTCAGGGGGGCGCCGCGCGGGACGCTCACGGCGCTCCAGCCCGCCTCGCGGAGCATGCGCAGGCGCTCGCCGTGCCCGTCCGCCGGGCCGGGGACGTCGGTCGCCTCGCGCAGCCACGCGTCGCTGTCCAGCAGGAAGGCGATCGCGCCGCCGCTGCGCCGGCGCATCTTGGCGACCACCGTCGCCTGTTCCTCGTCGAGATCGCCCAGGAACGCCACCAGCAGCCCCTCGTTGCCGCCGCGCAGCACGTCGTACGGGTGCGACAGGCCCGTACCGTCCGAGTGGTCGATCACCGCGAGGGTGTCCATCATCATCCCGGCCGCGTCCGCCGTCTCCTGGCCGGCGCCGGCGAACCCGTCGGCCCCCTCGCCGGGCACCGCGTTGCCGGTGTCCGTCAACAGCCGCACGGAAAAGCCCCGTTCCAGCATGTGCACCAGCACAGAGGCCGCGCCCGACACCGCCCACTCGAAGGCCGAGTCCGGGCCCGCGCCCGCGTAGGCGATGCCCCGGGTGTCCAGCAGCACGGTGCAGCGCGAGCGCTGCGGCTGCTCCTCGCGGCGCACCATCAGCTCGCCGTAGCGCGCGGTGGAGCGCCAGTGCACGCGGCGCAGGTCGTCGCCGTAGCGGTACTCGCGCGGGATCACGTCGTCCTCGCCCGCCAGCGCCAGCGAACGCTGCCGCCCGTCGCCGTACCCCTTGGCCTCGCCGCTCAGCCGCACCGGTGACAGCGGCTCCACGCGCGGGATCACCGTCAGGGTGTCGTACGTCGAGAAGGAGCGGGTCAGTTCGCACATCCCGAAGGGGTCCGTGAGGCGCAGTTGCAGCGGGCCCAGCGGATAGCGGCCGCGCAGGTCCGAGCGGACCCGGTAGGACACCTCGCGCCGGCCGCCCGGCTCGACCCGGTTGAGGACGAAGCGGGGGCGCGGCCCGAGGACGTACGGCACCCGGTCCTGGAGCATCAGCAGGCCGGTGGGCAGCCGCGAGACGTTGTCCATCCGCAGATGGACGCGGGCCTCGCTGCCGGCGGGCACCCGCGAGGGGGAGAGCCGGCGGCTGCCGGCCACCCGGTAGCGCGTGCGGTACAGCACGCTCGCGCAGATCAGCGGCAGGACGGCCAGCAGCAGCCCCACCCGCAGCAGGTCGCTCTGGCCGAGGATGTACGCGCAGATCGCGGCGGCGATGCCGGCGGCCAGGAAGGACCGCCCGCGGGTGGTCAGCCCGGCCAGGGCCGTGCGGATGCCGCCCTGCTCCCCCCGGTCGGCCTCCGCCTGCCCGGTCCCCCCGGCGGCCATCACAGCCTCCGCGGCGGCTGTGAGGGATACGTCGGCACGCCCCGGCCCAGGCCGCCGAAGCCGCTCTGCTGCGGCGCCGCCGCGGGCACCGGCGTGTGCTGCAGGATCTCCCGCACGACCTGCTCCGACGTGCGCCGGTTGAGCTGGGCCTGCGCGGTCGGCAGCAGCCGGTGGGCCAGGACGGCCACGGCGAGGGCCTGCACGTCGTCCGGCAGCGCGTACTCCCGCCCGCTGAGCGCGGCCGACGCCTTCGCCGCGCGCAGCAGGTGCAGCGTCGCGCGCGGGGAGGCCCCGAGTCTGAGGTCGGGGTGGGTACGGGTGGCGGCGACCAGTTCCACCGCGTACCGCCGGACCGGCTCGGCGACGTGGACGCCGCGCACCGCGTCTATCAGCTTCACGATCTCGTGCGCGTGCGCCACCGGCTGGAGGTCCTCCAGGGGCGAGACCCCACCGTGCACGTCCAGCATCTGCAACTCGGCCTCGACACTGGGGTACCCGACCGAGACGCGGGCCATGAAGCGGTCGCGCTGGGCCTCGGGCAGCGGATAGGTGCCCTCCATCTCGACCGGGTTCTGCGTCGCCACCACCATGAAGGGGCTGGGCAGTTCGTAGGTCTGCCCGTCGATCGTGACCTGGCGCTCCTCCATCGACTCCAGCAGGGCGGACTGGGTCTTGGGCGAGGCGCGGTTGATCTCGTCGCCGATGACGATCTGCGCGAAGATGGCGCCCGGCTTGAACTCGAAGTCCCGGCGCTGCTGGTCCCAGATGGACACACCGGTGATGTCCGAGGGCAGCAGGTCGGGCGTGAACTGGATACGCCGCACCGAACAGTCGATGGACCGCGCCAGCGCCTTGGCGAGCATCGTCTTGCCCACCCCTGGGACGTCCTCGATCAGAAGATGTCCCTCGGCGAGCAGCACGGTCAGCGAAAGCTGTACGACCTCGGGCTTGCCCTCGATCACTCCTTCCACCGAACTGCGGACCCGCTCCACAGTGGCAGTCAGATCTGTAAGGCTCGCTCGATCGTCATAGGTCGTCACCCGGCCCTCCTCGGCCCGTTCTTTCCGCGGACCGACGCTCTGCGTACGCCACCGGCCCACCCCGAAACACGGACACCACGCGGGAATAGTTCCGCGTGACGTCACACCCGCATTCTTGCTGCCGTTACCGATTCGTGTCAGTCGCCTGTGGACAACTGCCCGCACTATGTCGGTCTTAGGGCCTTTTCACCGGGACTTTCGATGTGGGCGGCGGGATTTTTCGGGGTGGGCGGACCGGTCAGGCCGGGTCGACCTCGCGCAGCAGGCCCGTCTTGACGTCGAAGACGAAGCCGCGCACGTCGTCGGTGTGCAGCAGGAACGGCGAGGTGCGCACCCGCTGCATCGACTGCCGTACGTCCTGGTCGACGTCCCGGAAGGACTCCACCGCCCACGCAGGGCGCTGGCCGACCTCCATCTCCAGTTCGGTGCGGAAGTCCTCGGTGAGGGACTCCAGGCCACAGCCGGTGTGGTGGATGAGGACGATGCTGCGGGTGCCCAGCTTGCGCTGGCTGATGGTGAGGGAGCGGATGACGTCGTCGGTGACCACGCCGCCCGCGTTGCGGATGGTGTGACAGTCGCCGAGCTCGAGGCCGAGCGCGGCGTGCAGGTCGAGCCGGGCGTCCATACAGGCGACCACGGCGACGTGCAGGACGGGGCGGGCGTCCATGCCGGGGTCGGTGAACGCGGAGGCGTACCGCTTGTTGGCCTCGACGAGGCGATTGGTCACCGTGTCGCCGCTGGTTATGGCGTCTTCGGATCCAGTGGGAACTGCTGCGGAAGTCGTCATAGTCATGACGTTACTGGTCACGCGCGGTCCCGACCTGCTGTGAGAGGGGACAAAGAACGCCATGGTGGCTTGTTGTGAGCTAATCCACACGGTGGGCAAACCTGTGCCGGACGGGTGATTCCTTTCGAATTGCGCTCCCGTGTGGGATGCGGTAGGCGACGCGCAGGCCGGTTGATTGACCGCGAGACAGGGTGGACTAAAGTGACGCGAAGCGGGAGGCGACGCTCTCCCTGCTGGACTGAATTTCCCCGCGCGGCGCGTACGCACGGCCCGGCCTCCTCCCGCTCCCGGCCGGCTGACGCCTCCGGCGCCGGCAGGCCCCCCCTTCACGAGCGGGCGGGGACCCGGCGGTGCGTACGCCCGCGCCGCAGATGAGAGGCCCCCTTGAGCCCAAGTCGACACGTCCCCGTGATGCTCCAGCGGTGCCTGGACCTGCTGGCGCCCGCCCTGGAGCGGCCGGGAGCGGTGGTCGTCGACTGCACCCTCGGCCTCGGCGGCCACAGCGAGGCGCTGCTGACCCGGTTCCCCGAGGCCCGGCTCGTCGCCCTCGACCGCGACAAGGAGGCCCTGCGTCTGTCGGGCGAGCGGCTGGCGCCGTACCAGGACCGGGCGACCCTCGTCCACGCCGTGTACGACGAGCTGCCCGACGTGCTGGACCGGCTCGGCATCCCGCGCGTGCGGGGCGTGCTGTTCGACCTCGGTGTCTCCTCCATGCAGCTCGACGAGGCCGACCGCGGTTTCGCCTACGCCCAGGACGCCCCTCTGGACATGCGCATGGACCAGACGGCCGGCATGAGCGCCGCCGAGGTCCTCAACACCTACCCGGCCGGCGAACTCGTACGGATCCTGCGCGCGTACGGCGAGGAGAAGCAGGCCAAGCGGATCGTCGCCGCGATCGTCCGCGAGCGCGAGAAGGAGCCGTTCAGCACCAGCGCGCGGCTGGTGGAGCTGATCCGGGACGCGTTGCCGCAGGCCGCCAAGCGCACCGGCGGCAACCCGGCCAAGCGCACCTTCCAGGCCCTGCGTATCGAGGTCAACGGCGAACTCGCCGTACTGGAACGGGCGATCCCGGCCGCGGTGAAGGCCCTCGACGTGGGCGGGCGGATCGCCGTCCTGTCGTACCACTCGCTCGAGGACCGCCTGGTCAAGCAGGTGTTCGCGGCGGGCGCCGCCACCACCGCGCCGCCCGGCCTGCCGGTTGTCCCGGAGCGCTACCAGCCCCGGCTCAAGCTGCTCACGCGCGGTGCCGAACTTCCCACCGAGGAAGAAGTCGCCGAGAACCGCCGGGCCGCTCCGGCCCGGCTGCGCGGGGCTGAGCGCATCAGGGAGGACGTCGAGTGAGCGAGCTGGGTCGGTTGGGTTCCCGAACCCACCGGAGGGCAAGTGAGTAGGAAACCCGAACTGAGGGGGCGGGCGGCCCGGCTCGCGCGGCTCTTCCCGGCCGGGCCGGGACGGGCGGCGCGCACCCCGTTCGTACTCCTCGTCGTCCTGCTCCTCGGCGGCGGGCTCATCGGCCTGCTCGTACTGAACTCGGCGCTCAGCGAGGGGTCCTTCAAACTCGACGACCTGCAGAAGCAGACCAAGGAACTCACCGACCAGCAACAGGCCCTCCAGCGGGACATCGACGCCTACTCCGACCCCGCCGCGCTCCAGCGCCGGGCTCGGGAACTCGGCATGGTGCCCGGCGGCGACCCGGCCTTCCTCGGCCCCGACGGCACCGTCAAGGGCGTCCCCGGCCCGGCCGCCGCGGAGGAGTCCGCCGAACCGGCCGTCCCGCTCATGGCGCCCGGGACCGCCGGCTCTCCGGACCCGTCGGTGAGCACGGCCCCGGCGACAACGGAGAGCACCCTGCTGCCCACCCCTCCGGTGCCCGCCTCCCCGGCGCCCGTGACGCCCCCCGCGGTCCCCCAGCCCGCCACGACCACGACCCCCGGCAGGTGACGGAAGTGTCCGACAGGGAACCGCCGCGCCGCCGCGTCCCCGGCCCCGCCAAGCCGCCCAGCCCCCGTAAGGCCGGCGGTGGCGGCAGCGTCCGGCGGCCCGGACCCGGTGCCCGCCCGGCCCGCCGGCCGAGTCGGCCGCGTCCGCCGGCCGGGCGCACCATCCGGCTCGGCAGCCCGCGCCCCCGCCTGCGGATGGTGAGCCTCGCGCTGACCCTGGTGCTGATCGCCTTCGCCATCCGCCTGCTCCAGGTCCAGGCCGTCGACGCGAGCACGTACACCGCCAAGGCCGAGCAGAACCGCTATGTCGTCCACACGCTGGCCGCCGAGCGCGGCGGGATCACCGACCGCAACGGCGTGGCCCTCGCTGTCAGCGAGGACGCCTACGACATCACGGCCGACCCCACGATGTTCACCCGCAAGCAGCTCGGCATCGGCGACGGCCCGGAACAGGCGGCCGCCCTGCTCGCCCCGATCCTCGGCCAGCACCGGGCCGACCTGGTGAAGAAGCTGCGGCCCGCGAACAAGAACCTGCGCTATGTGAAGCTGGCGAGCCGCCGGACCCCGGAGGTCTGGAACCAGATCAAGGACCTGAGGACCGCGCTCACCAAGAAGGCGGGCACGGACCACTCAGCCGTCAACGTCCTCGCCGGCGTCTTCTCCGACCCCAGCAGCAAGCGCGTGTACCCCAACGGCGACCTCGCCGCCGGGATACTGGGCTGGGTCAACGCCGACGGCAAGGGCGGCGGCGGCATCGAGCAGGAGCTGAACAAGCAGCTGACCGGCAAGGACGGCAAGGTCCGCTACGCCCAGTCCGGCGGCCGCCAGGTGCCCACCGCGGGCTCCACCGAGACCCCCGCCGTGCCCGGCTCCGACGTCGAGCTCACCATCGACCGCGACATCCAGTGGGCCGCCCAGAACGCCATCACCGAGCAGGTGAAGAAGTCCCGGGCGGACCGCGGCTACGTGATCGTCCAGGACACCCGCACCGGCGAGATCCTGGCCATGGCCAACTCACCCGGCTTCGACCCCAACGACCTGGCGGGGGCCGACGGCGCGGCGATGGGCAACGCGGCCGTCCAGGACGCCTACGAGCCCGGCTCCACCGCCAAGGTCATGTCGATGGCGGCCGTCCTGGAGCAGAACGTCGCCACCCCCCTGACCCACGTCGTCGTACCCAACCGGCTGCACCGCGGCGACCGGCTCTTCCAGGACGACATCGACCACGCGACCTGGTACCTGACGCTCAACGGCGTGCTGGCCAAGTCCAGCAACATCGGCACCATCCTGGCCGCCGGCCAGCTCGGCAAGACGCAGCCGGAGGCCAACAAGGTGCTCTACTCCTACCTGCGCAAGTTCGGCCTCGGCAGCTCCACCGGGCTCGGCTTCCCCGGCGAGACCAAGGGCATCCTGGCGCCGGCCGGCAAGTGGTCGACATCGCAGCAGTACACGATTCCTTTCGGCCAGGGCATGTCCCTCAGTGCCATGCAGGCGGCCTCCGTCTACTCGACGATCGCCAACGGCGGCGTCCGCGTCCAGCCGACCCTGGTGCGCGGCGAGAAGGGCGCCGACGGCCGCTTCACCCCCGCGCCGAAGCCCAAGAAGACACGGGTGATCAGCGAGAAGACGGCCAGGACCCTCGCCCGGATGCTGGAGTCGGTGGTGGACGACGAGCAGGGCACCGGCATCAAGGCCCGCATTCCGGGGTACCGGGTGGCCGGCAAGACCGGCACGGCCAACCGTGTGGATCCGGCCACCGGCAAGTACCGCGGCTACACCTCGTCCTTCGCCGGATTCGCACCCGCGGACAACCCGCGCGTCACCGTCTACTGCGCGATCCAGAACGCCACGGAGGGCAGCTACTTCGGCGGCCAGATCTGCGGCCCGATCTACAAGCAGGTCATGGAGTTCGCGCTGAAGACCCTCCAGGTCCCGCCGACCGGCGCCAAGCCCGCGAACCTGCCCGTCGACTTCAAGCCCTGATCAGCACCTCGGCACAGACACCAGGAACGAGCTCGTGACAACGATCAACCCCGATCCCGGGAACCACGGCCGCCCCGGCCCCTCACTTCGCTCCGGAGCCGGTACGCCCGGTACGCTCACCGCCGTGCCACACGCTGATCAGTCCCAAATCACCCAGAAGGGCGCTTCCGTGACATATCCGGGGCCGCCGCGACCGGTTCAGGTCTCCGCCACACCCCTGGCGGAGCTCGCCGATCAGCTGGGTGCCGAACGACCGGAGAGCGTCGCGCAGGTCACGGGCATCACCCACGACTCGCGCGCCGTCCGCCCCGGCGACCTGTACGCCGCCCGCCCCGGCGAGCGCGTGCACGGCGCCGACTTCGTCACCCAGGCCGCCGGCCTCGGCGCGGTCGCCGTGCTGACCGACCCGGCCGGCGCCGAGCGCGCCGCGGCGACCGGCCTGCCGGTCCTGGTCGTGGACGACCCGCGCGCGTGCATGGGGGAGCTGGCGGCCACGATCTACGGCCACCCCGGCCGCGACCTGCTCCAGATCGGCATCACCGGTACCTCCGGCAAGACCACCACCGCCTACCTCGTCGAGGGCGGTCTGCGGACGGTGAGGTCCACCGGGCTGATCGGCACGGTCGAGATGCGCATCGGCGACGAACGCATCAAGTCCGAGCGCACCACCCCGGAAGCCACCGACCTGCAGGCCCTGTTCGCCGTCATGCGCGAGCGCGGCGTCGAGGCGGTCGCCATGGAGGTCTCCAGTCACGCCCTGGTCCTCGGCCGGGTCGACGGCTGCGTCTTCGACATCGCCGTCTTCACCAACCTCAGCCCGGAACACATGGAGTTCCACTCCGGCATGGAGGACTACTTCCGGGCCAAGGCGCAGCTGTTCACCCCGCAGCGCAGCAAACTCGCCGTGGTCAACACCGACGACGAGTACGGCCGCCGGCTCGCCCGGGAGGCGACCGTCCCGGTGGTCACCTACTCCGCCGAGGGCCACCCCGACGCCGACTGGCGTGCCGAGGACGTCCGGACGGGCCCCATGGACTCGAGGTTCACCGTGCTCGGCCCCCAGGGCGAGCGGATCGCCGCCAAGTCGCCGCTGCCGGGACCCTTCAACGTGGCGAACACCCTCGCCGCCATCGTCGCCCTCGCCGCCGCCGGCCTCGACCCGCAGGCCGCCGCCGACGGCATCGCCGCCGTACCGGGCGTGCCGGGCCGCCTGGAGCGGGTGGACGCCGGACAGCCCTACCTGGCGGTGGTCGACTACGCCCACAAGACCGACGCGGTCGAGTCCGTGCTCAAGGCCCTGCGCAAGGTCACCAAGGGCCGGCTGCACGTCGTCCTCGGCTGCGGCGGCGACCGCGACACCACCAAGCGCGCCCCGATGGGCGCCGCCGTGGCCCGGCTCGCCGACACGGCCGTACTGACCTCCGACAACCCCCGCTCCGAGGACCCCCTCGCGATCCTGGCGGCCATGCTCCAGGGCGCGGCCTCCGTGCCCGCGCACGAGCGCGGTGAGGTGCTCCTGTGCGAGGACCGGGCCGCCGCGATCGCCGCCGCAGTGGGGCGCGCGCGGCCCGGGGACGCCGTGCTGGTCGCGGGCAAGGGCCACGAGCAGGGCCAGGACATCGCCGGCGTGGTCCGTCCCTTCGACGACCGCCAAGTGCTTCGCGAAGCTATCCAGAAGACCCAGGGATGAACTTGTGATCGCCCTCTCCCTCGCCGAGATCGCAGCAGTCGTCGGCGGGCAGACCCACGACATACCGGATCCGTCCGTCCAGGTCACCGGACCCGTGGTCCGGGACTCCCGGGAGACGGTCCCGGGCAGCCTGTTCGTCGCCTTCGTCGGCGAGCGCGTCGACGGCCACGACTTCGCGGCGCGGGTCGTCGAGGCGGGCGCGGTCGCCGTCCTGGCGTCGCGCCCCGTCGGCGTGCCCGCGATCGTCGTCGAGGACGTGCAGACCGCCCTCGGCGCCCTCGCCCGGCACGTCGTACGACGCCTCGGCGCGACCCTCGTCGCCCTCACCGGCTCCGCGGGCAAGACCAGCACCAAGGACCTCATCGCCCAGGTGCTCCAGCGCAAGGCGCCGACCGTGTTCACGCCCGGCTCGCTCAACAACGAGATCGGGCTGCCGCTGACCGCCCTGTCCGCCACCGAGGAGACGAAGTTCCTCGTCCTGGAGATGGGCGCCCGCGGCATCGGCCACATCCGCTACCTCGCCGAGCTGACCCCGCCGAGGATCGGCCTGGTGCTGAACGTCGGCACCGCCCACATCGGCGAGTTCGGCGGCCGCGAGCAGATCGCCCAGGCGAAGGGCGAACTCGTGGAGGCCCTTCCCGAGGACGGTGCGGCGATCCTCAACGCCGACGACCCCTTGGTCCGGGCCATGGCCTCCCGTACCAAGGCGAAGGTGATCCTTTTCGGAGAGTCGGCCGAAGCGGACGTACGCGCCGAGAACGTGCGACTCACGGACAGCGGACAGCCCGCATTCAGGCTTCACACACCCTCCGGTGCAAGCGATGTGACCATGCGCCTGTACGGTGAGCATCACGTGTCGAACGCGCTCGCCGCGGCCGCCGTCGCCCATGAGCTGGGCATGTCCGCGGAAGAGATCGCCACCGCGCTCTCCGAGGCGGGCTCCCTCTCCCGCTGGCGGATGGAGGTCACCGAGCGCCCGGACGGCGTGACCGTCGTCAACGACGCCTACAACGCCAACCCGGAGTCCATGCGGGCCGCCCTGCGCGCACTGGCGGCCATGGGCCGGGGTCGGCGGACCTGGGCGGTGCTCGGCAAGATGGCCGAGCTCGGGGACGAGGCGCTCGCCGAGCACGACGCGGTCGGACGGCTCGCCGTCCGGCTCAACGTCAGCAAGCTCGTCGCGGTCGGGGGGATCGAAGCCTCCTGGCTGCAACTGGGCGCATATAACGAGGGTTCGTGGGGTGAGGAGTCGGTGCACGTGTCCGACGCACAGGCGGCGGTCGACCTGTTGCGCAGCGAGTTGCGCCCGGGGGACGTCGTGCTCGTGAAGGCGTCCCGTTCGGTGGGGCTGGAGAGCGTTGCCCAGGCGCTCATCGAGAGCGGTGCCGAGGGTGAGGTCGCCGCCCGATGATGAATCAGATCCTGTTCGCAGGTGTCATTGGCCTCTTCCTGACCCTGATCGGGACACCGCTGCTGATCAAGCTCCTGGCCCGCAAGGGCTACGGCCAGTACATCCGCGACGACGGCCCGCGCGAGCACGCCAGCAAGCGCGGTACACCCACCATGGGAGGTATCGCCTTCATCCTGGCGACGATCGTCGCCTACTTCCTGTCCAAGGTGATCACCGGCAAGCCGCCGACGTACTCCGGGCTGCTGGTCCTCGGTCTGATGTTCGGCATGGGCCTGGTCGGCTTCCTCGACGACTACATCAAGATCGTCAAGCGGCGTTCGCTGGGTCTGCGGGCCAAGGCGAAGATGGCGGGTCAGCTGATCGGCGGCATCGCCTTCGCCGTGCTCTCGCTGCAGTTCTCCGACGCCCGCGGAAACACCCCGGCGTCCACCAAGCTGTCGTTCATCACCGACTTCGGCTGGTCGATCGGCCCGGTGCTGTTCGTGGTCTGGGCGCTGTTCATGATCCTGGCGATGTCCAACGGCGTGAACCTGACCGACGGTCTCGACGGTCTCGCCACCGGCGCCTCCGTGCTCGTCTTCGGCGCGTACACGTTCATCGGGGTCTGGCAGTTCCAGGAGTCCTGTGCCAACGCGACGACGCTGACCAACCCGGGCGCCTGCTACGAGGTGCGCGACCCGCTCGACCTCGCCGTGGTCTCGTCCGCGCTGATGGGCGCCTGCCTGGGCTTCCTGTGGTGGAACACCTCGCCGGCGAAGATCTTCATGGGCGACACCGGATCCCTCGCCCTCGGCGGTGTCCTCGCGGGTCTGGCCATCTGCTCCCGCACGGAGCTGCTGCTGGCCATCCTGGGCGGCCTGTTCGTCCTCATCACCATGTCGGTCGTCATCCAGGTCGGCTCCTTCCGGCTCACCGGCAAGCGCGTCTTCCGGATGGCGCCACTCCAGCACCACTTCGAACTCAAGGGCTGGTCCGAAGTCCTTGTGGTGGTCCGATTCTGGATCATCCAGGGCATCTGTGTGATCGTCGGACTGGGCCTCTTCTACGCGGGATGGGCAGCGGACAAATGACCGACTGGCAGGGAAAGAACGTCACCGTCGCCGGACTCGGCGTCTCCGGCGTCCCGGCGGCCAAGGTGCTGCACGGGCTCGGAGCGAAGGTCACCGTCGTCAACGACGGCGACGACGAACGCGCGCGGGCCCAGGCCGCGGAGCTGGAGGCGCTCGGTGTCACCGTGCGCCTCGGTGACGGCGACACCCTGCCCGAGGGCACCGAGCTGATCGTCACCGCGCCCGGCTGGAAGCCCGGCAAGCCCCTGTTCGCCGCCGCCGAGCAGGCCGGCGTCCCCGTCTGGGGCGACGTCGAACTCGCCTGGCGGCTGCGGGGTCCCGACGCGGCCCCCTGGCTCGCGGTCACCGGCACCAACGGCAAGACCACCACCGTCCAGATGCTCGCCTCCATCCTCAAGGCGGCGGGCCTGCGCACGGCGGCCGTCGGCAACATCGGCGTCTCACTCCTGGACGCCGTGCTCGGCGAGGAGCGGTACGACGTCCTCGCCGTGGAGCTGTCCAGCTACCAGCTGCACTGGGCGCCCTCCCTGCGCGCGCACTCGGCCGCGGTGCTGAACATCGCCCCCGACCACCTCGACTGGCACGGCTCCATGGAGGCCTACGCCGCCGACAAGGGCCGTATCTACGAGGGCAACCGGGTCGCCTGCGTCTACAACGTCGCCGACAGGCTCACCGAGGAGCTCGTGCGCGAGGCGGACGTCGAGGAGGGCTGCCGGGCCGTCGGTTTCACCCTCGGCACCCCGGCGCCCTCCCAACTCGGCGTGGTGGACGGCATCCTGGTCGACCGGGCCTTCGTCGAGAACCGGCAGAAGAACGCCCAGGAGCTCGCCGAGGTCTCCGACGTCAACCCGCCGGCCCCGCACAACATCGCCAACGCCCTTGCCGCGGCGGCCCTCGCGCGCGCCTTCGGGGTGCCTCCGCGGGCGGTGCGGGACGGCCTGCGGGCGTTCACCCCGGACGCCCACCGCATCGCGAAGGTCGCGGACCTGGACGGCGTGGCGTACGTAGACGACTCGAAGGCCACCAACACCCACGCGGCAGAGGCCTCGTTGGGGGCATATGAGTCGATCGTATGGATTGCGGGTGGTCTGGCGAAGGGTGCCTCCTTCGGCGAACTGGTCGCCAAGTCGGCGAAGCGACTTCGCGGTGCCGTCCTCATCGGCGCCGACCGCGCGCTGATCCGCGACGCCCTCGCGCGACACGCGCCGGAAGTACCCGTCGTCGACCTCGAGCGGACCGACACTGGGGCGATGCTCCAGGCGGTGACGGAAGCCAAGCGGCTCGCGCAGCCCGGCGACACGGTGCTGCTGGCCCCGGCCTGCGCCTCCATGGACATGTTCACCAACTACAACCAGCGCGGTGACGCGTTCGCGGAGGCGGTTCGCGAACTCGGCGCGGGCGCCTGACGGCGGGTCCCGTCCACAGCGGGTGCTTCGGGACCCTTGGAGGGACGTGTGACTCGGATGTGGCACAGGTCGCGAGGAGCCGGTGATGTCCGGTAGCCGCACAGGCCGTCCCCCGGTTCCGCGGTCCGCCGGCCGGCCCCCGGTCCTGCGGCCACCGCGCGACAACCCCGTACGACAGCTCGTCACGCGCGCGCGGAAGGCCTGGGACCGGCCGCTGACCGCGTACTACCTGATCCTCGGCGGCAGCCTGCTGATCACCGTGCTGGGTCTGGTGATGGTCTACTCGGCCTCCCAGATCACCGCGCTGCAGCTGTCGCTGCCGGGGTCGTACTTCTTCCGCAAGCAGTTCCTGGCCGCGCTCATCGGCGGCGGGCTGCTGTTCGCCGCCTCCCGGATGCCGGTGAAGCTGCACCGCGCGCTGGCCTACCCGATCCTCGCCGGCGCCGTCTTCCTGATGGTCCTGGTGCAGGTGCCGGGGATAGGGATGGCGGTCAACGGCAACCAGAACTGGATCTCGCTGGGCGGCTCCTTCCAGATCCAGCCCAGCGAGTTCGGCAAGCTGTCGCTGGTGCTGTGGGGCGCCGACCTGCTCGCCCGCAAGCACGACCGGAAGCTGCTGACCCAGTGGAAGCACATGCTGGTGCCGCTGGTGCCGGTCGCCTTCCTGCTGCTCGGGCTGATCATGCTCGGCGGCGACATGGGCACCGCGATCATCCTCACCGCGATCCTGTTCGGGCTGCTGTGGCTGGCGGGCGCGCCGACCCGGCTGTTCGTCGGTGTGCTGTCGGTGGCCGGCCTGATCGGTGTGATTCTGATCAAGACCAGCCCCAACCGCATGGCCCGCCTGGCCTGCATCGGCGCCACCGAGCCCCGCTCCGGGGCCGCCGACTGCTGGCAGGCCGTGCACGGGATCTACGCCCTCGCCTCCGGCGGACTCTTCGGCTCCGGGCTGGGCGCCAGTGTGGAAAAATGGGGACAACTCCCCGAAGCCCACACCGACTTCATCTTCGCCGTCACCGGTGAGGAACTGGGCCTGGCGGGGACGCTGTCGGTACTCGCCCTCTTCGCGGCTCTAGGCTATGCGGGTATCCGCGTGGCCGGACGCACGGAGGAGCCCTTCGTGAGGTATGCCGCGGGAGGCGTGACCACCTGGATCACCGCCCAGGCGGTGATCAACATCGGTGCGGTGCTCGGTCTGCTGCCGATCGCCGGCGTGCCCCTCCCGCTGTTCTCCTACGGAGGATCCGCCCTGCTGCCGACCATGTTCGCCATCGGGTTGCTGATCGCCTTCGCGCGCGACGAGCCCGCTGCGCGGGCGGCGCTTGCGATGCGGCAACCCCGCTTTGGTAGAAAGCGGGGGGCTGGGGGTCCTCCGGGACCCCGGAGATGGAACACGATGCGACGGCGTGCCTCGGCGGCGCGCTCGTCCGGAGAGCGGTGAATTTCGGTGCATGTCGTACTCGCCGGTGGGGGGACCGCCGGCCACATCGAGCCCGCGCTCGCCCTCGCGGACGCCCTGCGCAGGCAGGACCCGACCGTGGGGATCACGGCCCTGGGCACGGAGCGCGGCCTGGAGACCCGGCTCGTCCCGGAGCGCGGCTACGAACTCGCGCTGATCCCGGCGGTGCCGCTGCCCCGCAAGCCCACCCCCGAGCTGATCACCGTCCCGGGCCGGCTGCGCGGCACGATCAAGGCCGCCGAGCAGGTCCTGGAGCGCACCAAGGCGGACGCCGTGGTCGGCTTCGGCGGGTACGTCGCCCTGCCCGGCTATCTGGCCGCCAAGCGCCTCGGCGTGCCCATCGTGATCCACGAGGCGAACGCCCGCCCCGGCCTGGCCAACAAGATCGGCTCTCGCTACGCCGCCCAGGTCGCCGTCTCCACGCCGGACAGCAAGCTCAGGAACGCCCGCTACATCGGCATCCCGCTGCGCCGCTCCATCGCCACCCTGGACCGCGCCGCCGCCCGCCCCGAGGCCCGCGCGCGCTTCGGCCTCGACCCGAACCTGCCCACGCTGCTCGTCTCGGGCGGCTCGCAGGGCGCCCGCCGTCTCAACGAGGTGGTCCAGCAGGTCGCCCCCTGGCTCCAGCAGGCCGGGATCCAGATCCTGCACGCGGTCGGCCCGAAGAACGAACTGCCGCAGGTGCACCAGATGCCGGGAATGCCCCCTTACATCCCGGTAAGTTATCTGGACCGGATGGACCTCGCGTACGCCGCGGCCGACATGATGCTCTGCCGCGCGGGCGCGATGACCGTCGCCGAACTCTCCGCCGTCGGGCTTCCGGCCGCCTACGTCCCGCTGCCCATCGGCAACGGCGAACAGCGGCTCAACGCCCAGCCGGTGGTCAAGGCGGGCGGCGGACTCCTCGTCGACGACGCGGAACTCACGCCGGAGTGGGTGCAGCAGAACGTCCTGCCCGTGCTCGCCGACCCGCACCGGCTGTACGAGATGTCCCGTGCCGCCGGCGAGTTCGGCCGCCGGGACGCCGACGACCTGCTCGTCGGCATGGTGTACGAGGCGATCGCCTCGCGCCGATAGGACGATATGCACGGAGGGTAGTGAGCGTGGCCGGACCGACGACCGCAGAGCGCGGTGACCGTCAGCAGGAGTCGTCCGGCCCGCCGCCCGGCAGGCGGTGGGGAAAACTCCGCTTTCCGCGCCTTCGTGTGATCGTCATTCTGGTGGCCGTCCTTGTGCTCCTCGGCGCCGGCTCGGTCTGGCTGCTGTTCGGCTCCCAGTGGCTCCGGGTGGAGCGGGTCTCGGTCTCCGGGACCGTCGTCCTGACCCCCGCGCAGGTGCGCCAGGCCGCCCGCGTACCGGTCGGCAAGCCGCTGATTTCCGTCGACACGGATGCCATCGAGGCCAGACTGCGCCGGAAACTGCCCCGAATTGACGCGGTTGACGTCGTCCGTTCCTGGCCGCACGGAATCGGGCTGAAAGTGACCGAGCGTGTCCCCGTGCTCCTCGTCGAAAAGGGCGGAAACTTCGTCGAAGTGGACGATGGCGGTGTCCGTTTCGCCACGGTTTCGCAGGCTCCGAAAGGCGTTCCGACCCTGGAATTGGATGTTTCCCGTTCCGGTTCCGCCGCCGCGAGCCTGCGCCGCTTCGGCGAGGACCGTCTGGTGCGGGAGGCGGTACGGGTCGCCGGTGACATTCCGGCCACCGTCGCGCGGGACACGCGGGTCGTCAAGGTCCGTTCCTACGACGACATCTCGCTGGAGTTGAGCGGCGGGCGCACAGTGGAGTGGGGCAGCGGCGACAATGGCCGCGCCAAGGCCCGTAGCCTCAACGCTCTCATGAAAGCTGCGGCAGGTGCACGGCACTTCGACGTCAGCGTCCCCACCGCCCCTGCGTCATCAGGGAGTTGACGCACATCAGCGCAGGCCAGCACCCTGGTTGGGCACTGCTATGGCTGATCACATAGGGTGAAAAGAAAAACGGGAGGTTCGGCGTGTTCGTTGAACGTGCGCCACTTGTCGACTTAGTGTCCTGTTCAGAAGACTCCAAGGAACAGACATACTGGTAACCCTAAACTTCAGCGTTAGGGTTCGGGTCGGCGCTACGGACCGTCCCATTCGGCATCCGTCGTCGGATCGCGGAGCGCAGTGCTTCGGTGGTCGGGCGACACGTAACTCGAGGCGAGAGGCCTTCGACGTGGCAGCACCGCAGAACTACCTCGCAGTCATCAAAGTCATCGGTGTCGGCGGCGGTGGTGTCAATGCCATCAACCGGATGATCGAGGTCGGTCTCAAGGGCGTCGAGTTCATCGCCATCAACACCGACGCACAGGCGCTGTTGATGAGCGACGCCGACGTCAAGCTCGACGTCGGCCGCGAACTCACCCGCGGACTCGGCGCCGGAGCCAACCCGGCCGTCGGCCGCAAGGCCGCCGAGGATCACCGCGAGGAGATCGAGGAGGTCCTCAAGGGGGCCGACATGGTCTTCGTGACGGCCGGTGAAGGCGGCGGCACCGGCACCGGCGGCGCGCCCGTCGTGGCCAACATCGCGCGCTCCCTGGGCGCCCTCACCATCGGCGTGGTCACCCGCCCGTTCACCTTCGAGGGGCGGCGCCGGGCCAACCAGGCCGAGGACGGCATCGCCGAGCTCCGCGAAGAGGTCGACACCCTCATCGTCATCCCCAACGACCGGCTGCTGTCCATCTCGGACCGCCAGGTCTCGGTCCTGGACGCCTTCAAGTCCGCCGACCAGGTCCTGCTCTCCGGTGTGCAGGGCATCACCGACCTCATCACCACGCCCGGCCTGATCAACCTCGACTTCGCCGACGTCAAGTCGGTCATGTCCGAGGCGGGTTCGGCCCTCATGGGCATCGGCTCGGCCCGCGGCGACGACCGCGCGGTGGCCGCCGCCGAGATGGCGATCTCCTCGCCGCTGCTGGAGGCCTCCATCGACGGCGCCCGCGGTGTGCTGCTGTCCATCTCCGGCGGCTCCGACCTCGGCCTGTTCGAGATCAATGAGGCCGCCCAGCTGGTCAGCGAGGCCGCCCACCCCGAGGCCAACATCATCTTCGGCGCGGTGATCGACGACGCGCTCGGCGACGAGGTCCGGGTCACGGTCATCGCGGCCGGCTTCGACGGGGGCCAGCCGCCCGCCCGCCGGGACACCGTCCTCGGCTCGTCCTCCGCCTCCGCGCGGCGCGAGGAGCCGGCCCCGGTACGGCAGCCGGAGAGCCGCCCTTCCTTCGGCTCGCTCGGCAGCGTCACGCCCAAGGAGGAGCCGGAGCCCGCCGCTCCGGAGCCGGTCGCCGAGATCCCGGCCGCCGCCCCGCCGGTCCCGCCGTCGCGGACCTACTCGGACAGCGCGGCCGAGGAACTGGACGTACCGGACTTCCTCAAGTGATGCTCCTGACGTGATAGGACAGCGCGACATCGTGAACGGCGCGCACTTCGCCTTCACCGACCGGTGGGGCGGGGTGAGCGCCGTTCCGTACGAGGAGCTCAACCTCGGCGGCGCGGTCGGCGACGACCCCGACGCCGTACGGACCAACCGCGAGCTGGCCGCGAAGTCCCTGGGCCTGGAGCCGGCCGACGTGGTCTGGATGAACCAGGTGCACGGGGCGGACGTGGCCGTGGTCGACGGGCCCTGGGACAGGGGGGTCCCCCCGATCGGGCGAAGCCGGGAGTGGGGGAGCCCGGTGCCCGCGGTCGACGCGATCGTCACGGCGCGGCGGGGACTCGCCCTCGCCGTGCTCACCGCCGACTGCACGCCGGTGCTGCTCGCCGACCCGGTCGCCCGGATCGCCGGCGCGGCCCACGCGGGCCGGCCCGGCATGGTCGCCGGGGTCGTCCCCGCCGCCGTGCGGGCCATGGTGGAACTCGGCGCCGAGCCGGGCCGGATCGTCGCCCGCACCGGGCCGGCCGTCTGCGGCCGGTGCTACGAGGTGCCGGAGGCGATGCGCGCCGAGGTGGCCGCCACTGAGCCGGCGGCGTACGCCGAGACGAGTTGGGGCACACCGGCGGTCGACGTGAGCGCCGGAGTGCACGCGCAGCTCCAGCGCCTGGGTGTGCGCGACCGGGAGCAGTCGCCGGTGTGCACGCTCGAATCGCGCGATCACTACTCGTACCGCCGCGACCGCATCACCGGTCGGCTCGCGGGCTATGTCTGGCTGGACTGATGGCACATGACGGACCGTAAGGGTGAACTCTCAACAAACCTGGCGAAAGTGGAGGAGCGCATCACCGCGGCCTGTGTGGCCGTCGGGCGCAAGCGGGAGGAGGTGACCCTGATCGTGGTCACCAAGACCCACCCGGCGAGCGACGTGCGGATCCTGTCGGAACTGGGTGTGCGCCACGTCGCCGAGAACCGTGACCAGGACGCGGCCCCCAAGGCCGCCGCCTGCTCGGATCTGCCCCTTTCCTGGCATTTCGTGGGTCAGTTGCAGACCAATAAGGTGCGTTCCGTGGTCGGTTACGCGGACTTCGTGCAGTCCGTCGACCGTGCCAAGCTCGTCACGACGCTGTCGAAGGAGGCCGTGCGGGCCGGGCGCGAGGTCGGGTGCCTCATCCAGGTCGCGCTCGACGCGGGGGAGAGCGCGAGAGGCGAGCGGGGTGGCGTTGCGCCCGGCGGAATCGAAGAGTTGGCCGACCTCGTCGCCGGTGCTCCGGGGCTGCGGCTGGACGGGCTGATGACCGTCGCACCGCTCACCGGGGAGTACGCGGGGCGTCAACGGGCCGCCTTCGAGCGGTTGATGGATTTGTCGACTGACCTGCGCCGAGCCCATCCGGCTGCGAACATGGTGTCCGCAGGGATGAGCGCGGACCTCGAGGACGCCGTGGCGGCCGGAGCGACACATGTGCGCATCGGCACTGCGGTGCTCGGAGTCCGCCCCAGGCTCGGGTAACGTCGCCAGGAAGTCGGACCACAGCAGAAAATATGGTCAATGTCGCCGAAAGGCGGGCAGAGCGACCTCGTGGATCGCGGGCACTTGGCAGTCGTCAGCCGATCCACCACAGAGCGGAGGACTCAGAGCATGGCCGGCGCGATGCGCAAGATGGCGGTCTACCTCGGCCTCGTGGAGGACGATGGGTACGACGGCCGCGGTTTCGACCCCGACGACGACTTCGAGCCCGAACTGGACCCGGAGCCCGAGAGGGACCACCGGCGGCACGAGCCGTCACACCAGTCGCATCAGTCCCAAAGGGACGAATCGGTACGAGTCGTGCAGCCTCCCGCGCCGCGTGACCCGATCCCCCATGCCGCTTCGCTCCCCGCGGAATCGGGACGCCCGGCGCGGATCGCGCCCGTGGCATCCATCACACAAGAACGTCAGCCCCTGGAGAAGAACGCACCGGTGATCATGCCCAAGGTCGTGTCGGAACGAGAGCCTTACCGGATCACCACGCTTCATCCCCGGACCTACAACGAGGCCCGTACCATCGGGGAACACTTCCGTGAAGGCACCCCGGTGATCATGAATCTGACTGAGATGGACGACACAGACGCGAAGCGACTTGTCGACTTTGCGGCCGGTTTGGTGTTTGGTCTTCATGGCAGCATCGAGCGGGTGACGCAGAAGGTGTTCCTGTTGTCTCCTGCTAACGTCGATGTCACGGCGGAGGACAAGGCCCGCATCGCAGAGGGCGGGTTCTTCAACCAGAGCTGAGAAGTACGACCGGAACGAAGCACGGAGCAGGGGAGAGGGAAGCACAGACCATGAGCGTGTTTGCGCAGGTGATCTACATCGCGCTGATGGTGTTCCTCATCGTGCTCATCTTCCGGCTGGTCATGGACTACGTCTTCCAGTTCGCCCGCTCGTGGCAACCCGGCAAGGCCATGGTGGTCGTACTGGAGGCCACCTACACTGTCACCGATCCACCGCTGAAGCTTCTGCGGCGGTTCATCCCGCCGCTGCGTCTCGGGGGCGTGGCGCTCGACCTGTCCTTCTTCGTACTGATGATCATCGTCTACATCCTCATCTCCGTCGTGGGAAGCCTCGCGGGGTGAGTTGTGGACGATACGGTCTTGCCGACTGCCGATGACTACGTTGAGGTGAAGAGATGCCGTTGACCCCCGAGGACGTGCGGAACAAGCAGTTCACGACCGTCCGCCTCCGAGAAGGCTATGACGAGGACGAGGTCGATGCCTTCCTCGACGAGGTCGAAGCCGAACTGACCCGTCTGCTCCGTGAGAACGAGGACCTGCGCGCCAAGCTGGCCGCCGCCACGCGCGCGGCCGCGCAGAACCAGCAGAACATGCGCAAGCCCCCGGAGCAGGACCAGCAGCAGGGCGGTATGCAGCAGGGCGGTATGCAGCAGGGCGGTATGCCGCAGCAGGGCATGCGAGGGCCCGGCGCTCCGGTGCCCGCCGGCATATCGGGCCCGCCGCAGCAGCAGATGGGCGGCCCCATGGGAGGCCCGCCCCAGCTGCCGAGCGGTGCCCCGCAGCTGCCGGCCGGCCCTGGTGGTCAGGGTGGTCCGCAGGGTCCCGGCCCGATGGGTCAGGGCCCCATGGGCCAGGGTCCGATGGGTGGTCAGCCCCCCATGCAGCAGCAGATGGGCGGTCCGATGGGCGGCCCCATGGGCGGTCCGATGGGCGGCCCCGGTCAGGGCCCCGGTGGCGACAGCGCCGCCCGAGTCCTCTCGCTGGCCCAGCAGACCGCCGACCAGGCGATCGCCGAGGCCCGCTCCGAGGCCAACAAGATCGTCGGCGAGGCCCGCAGCCGCGCCGAGGGTCTCGAGCGTGACGCCCGCGCCAAGGCCGACGCGCTCGAGCGGGACGCGCAGGAGAAGCACCGCGTCGCCATGGGCTCCCTGGAGTCCGCGCGCGCCACGCTGGAGCGGAAGGTCGAGGACCTGCGCGGCTTCGAGCGCGAGTACCGTACGCGCCTGAAGTCGTACCTCGAGTCCCAGCTGCGTCAGCTGGAGACCCAGGCCGACGACTCCCTGGCCCCGCCGCGCACTCCGGCCACGGCCTCCCTCCCGCCGTCCCCGGCGCCCTCCATGGCCCCGGCCGGCGCGAGCGCCCCGTCCTACGGCGGCAACCAGGGCATGAACGGTGGGCCGAGCCCCGCCGGTCCGTCCTACGGCGGCCAGCAGCAGATGACCCCGGCGATGACCCAGCCGATGGCCCCGGTCCGCCCGCAGGGTCCGTCCCCGATGGGCCAGGCTCCCTCGCCGATGCGCGGGTTCCTGATCGACGAGGACGACAACTGACGGCCGGCACGGTCAGTAGTACGCCGTAGGCGTCGGCAGCGTTCACAGGGCGGAGCCCCGGATGCGACATCCGGGGCTCCGCCCTTTTTACGCGCGTTGCCGGCGGCGTTGCGGCGTGCCCGAGAAGAACCACGGAGGGCCAGGTCTCCGCGCGGGCGCGCGGGGGACCTGGCCCTCGGGCCGTCGGCCTACGCCTTGCGCAGCCGGAACGTCAGGCTCAGGCCCTCGTCCGTGAACGGCTCGCCGTAGGAGTCGTCCGCCTCGCCCTGGGCGCTGTGCTCATTCAAGAAGGCCGTGGCCAGGACCTCGTCGGAGATCAGGGCCGCGTGCTCGGTCAGGGCCGCGACGACCGCCGGGTCGGTGGAGGTCCAGCGCAGCGCGATGCGGTCGGCCACGTCGAGGCCGCTGTTCTTACGGGCCTCCTGGATCAGGCGGATCGCGTCACGGGCCAGGCCCGCCCGGCGCAGTTCCTCGGTGATCTCCAGGTCGAGGGCGACCGTGGCACCGGAGTCGGACGCCACCGACCAGCCCTCGCGGGGCGTCTCGGTGATGATCACCTCGTCGGGGGCGAGGGTGATCGTCTCCCCGTCGACCTCCACCGACGCGGTGCCCTCGCGCAGGGCCAGGGACAGTGCGGCGGCGTCGGCCGCGGCGATGGCCTTCGCCACGTCCTGGACGCGCTTGCCGAACCGCTTGCCCAGCGCGCGGAAGTTGGCCTTCGCCGTCGTGTCGACCAGCGAGCCGCCGACCTCGGCGAGGGACGCCAGCGCCTCGACGTTGAGTTCTTCCGTGATCTGCGCGTGCAGCTCGCGGTCGAGGGACTCGAAGCCGGTCGCCGCGACCAGCGCGCGGGACAGCGGCTGGCGGGTCTTGACGCCCGACTCCGCGCGCGTGGCACGGCCCAGCTCCACCAGACGCCGGACCAGGACCATCTGCCTGGACAGCTCCGGGTCGATCGCGGACAGGTCCGCCTCGGGCCAGGAGGCGAGGTGGACGGACTCCGGGGCGCCGGGGGTGACCGGCACGACCAGGTCCTGCCAGACCCGCTCGGTGATGAACGGGGTCAGCGGGGCCATCAGCTTGGTGACCGTCTCGACGACCTCGTGCAGGGTGCGCAGTGCCGCCTTGTCGCCCTGCCAGAAGCGGCGCCGGGAGCGGCGGACGTACCAGTTGGACAGGTCGTCGACGAACGCCGACAGCAGCTTGCCGGCGCGCTGGGTGTCGTACGCCTCGAGGGACTGGGTGACCTGGTCGGTGAGGGCGTGCAGCTCCGACAGCAGCCAGCGGTCCAGCAGCGGGCGGTCGGCCGGGGCCGGGTCGGCCGCGCTGGGCGCCCAGTTGGACGTGCGGGCGTACAGGGCCTGGAAGGCGACCGTGTTCCAGTACGTCAGCAGCGTCTTGCGGACGACCTCCTGGATGGTGCCGTGGCCCACGCGGCGGGCCGCCCACGGGGAGCCGCCGGCCGCCATGAACCAGCGCACCGCGTCGGCGCCGTGCTGGTCCATGAGCGGGATCGGCTGCAGGGTGTTGCCCAGGTGCTTGGACATCTTGCGGCCGTCCTCGGCGAGGATGTGACCCAGGCAGACGACGTTCTCGTACGACGACTTGTCGAAGACCAGGGTGCCGACGGCCATGAGCGTGTAGAACCAGCCGCGCGTCTGGTCGATGGCCTCGGAGATGAACTGCGCCGGGTAGCGCCTCTCGAACAGCTCCTTGTTCCGGTACGGGTAGCCCCACTGCGCGAACGGCATGGAACCCGAGTCGTACCAGGCGTCGATGACCTCCGGCACGCGTGTGGCCGTCTTCCCGCACTGCGGGCAGGCGAAGGTGACCTCGTCGATGAACGGGCGGTGCGGGTCCAGCTCGGACTGGTCGGTGCCGGTCAGCTCGGTCAGCTCGGCGCGGGAGCCGACACAGGTGAGGTGATCGTCCTCGCAGCGCCAGACCGGTAGCGGGGTGCCCCAGTAGCGGTTGCGGGACAGCGCCCAGTCGATGTTGTTGTTCAGCCAGTCGCCGAAGCGGCCGTGCTTGACCGTCTCCGGGAACCAGTTCGTCTTCTCGTTCTCCTCGAGGAGGCGGTCCTTGACGGCCGTCGTGCGGATGTACCAGGACGGCTGCGCGTAGTAGAGGAGCGCGGTGTGGCAGCGCCAGCAGTGCGGGTAGCTGTGCTCGTACGGCAGGTGCTCGAAGAGCAGACCGCGCTGCTTGAGGTCCTCGGTGAGCTGTTCGTCCGCCTTCTTGAAGAAGACGCCGCCGACCAGCGGGACGTCCTCCTCGAAGGTGCCGTCCGGGCGGACCGGGTTCACGACCGGCAGGCCGTAGGCGCGGCAGACCCGGAGGTCGTCCCCACCGAAGGCGGGGGACTGGTGGACCAGGCCCGTACCGTCCTCGGTGGTGACGTACTCGGCGTTGACGACGAAGTGGGCCTCGGCCGGGAACTCCACCAGCTCGAAGGGACGTTGATACGTCCAGCGCTCCATCTCGGCACCGGTGAAGGTCTGGCCGGTGGGCTCGAAGCCCTCGCCGAGTGCCTTGCCGACGAGCGGCTCGGCGACGACGAGCTTCTCCTCGCCGTTCGTCGCGACGACGTAGGTGACCTCGGGGTGGGCGGCGACGGCGGTGTTGGAGACCAGGGTCCAGGGGGTCGTCGTCCACACCAGGAGCGCGGCCTCGCCGGCGAGCGGACCGGAGGTGAGCGGGAAACGGACGTACACCGACGGGTCGACGACCGTCTCGTAGCCCTGCGCCAGCTCGTGGTCCGACAGGCCGGTGCCGCAGCGGGGGCACCAGGGGGCGACGCGGTGGTCCTGGACCAGCAGGCCCTTGCCGAAGATCTCCTTCAGCGACCACCAGACGGACTCGATGTACGCCGGATCCATGGTGCGGTAGGCGCCCTCGAGGTCCGTCCAGTACCCCATGCGGGTCGTCAGCTCGGCGAAGGCGTCGGTGTGGCGGGTGACCGACTCGCGGCACTTGGCGTTGAACTCGGCGATGCCGTACGCCTCGATGTCCTGCTTGCCGGAGAAGCCCAGCTCCTTCTCGACCTCCAGCTCCACCGGGAGGCCGTGACAGTCCCAGCCGGCCTTGCGGGCCACGTGGTAGCCGCGCATGGTGCGGAAGCGGGGGAAGACGTCCTTGAAGACGCGCGCCTCGATGTGGTGGGCTCCGGGCATGCCGTTGGCGGTGGGCGGGCCCTCGTAGAACACCCACTCGGGGCGGCCCTCGGACTGCTCCAGGGTCTTGGCGAAGATCTTCTGCTCGCGCCAGAAGTCGAGCACGGCGTGTTCGAGCGCGGGCAGGTCGACCTGGGCGGGTACCTGGCGGTACGTCGGCGCTGTCATCTGCGAGCTTCCTCCAACGGACTTGCTGCCTTCCGTCGGAGGGACGAGAGCCGAATGACTTCCGGACGCCGTGTGCGGCGCGCTCCCGCGGTACCACCCTCCTTGGCCCCCGGCGCGCGGTACGCACCGATGAGCCCCCTCATTGGGGTCGCGATACCGGTTCTACTCGCCCGGGGCGGGCTTTCTTCCGGCGGCTCCGGGGTGATCTTCACGTCGCGCTCGCCCCCGGGCTTCCACCGTCCCCGGGTCGCTCTGGGCTGCGTACGCCGCTACTCGTCCCCATCCACGCTTTTCGCTCCGCCCAGTGTACGGCGCCCCGGGGGCAGCGGCAGACCGGTTTCCGGCGGGGCGGGATGACCCGAATGGCGAGGTACGCCTGTTCGGATCCTGGGATGCCCGGCTCGGCGGATTACCTGGCCGGGAGCTGGGCACAACGCATGCAGGCTTGTCGCGCGGGGGTCGCGGGGCGGGCGAATCGGGCGGCGTGCCCCGTTGCCGCGGGACTCAAGTCGATTTATCGTCCCAGCACGATTCGCGTGCAAGATCACAATATGTGAAGGGGCCGCGGCCATGGTGGCGAAGAAGACCGCCGTACAGCAGTCGGCGGCGTCCGGCAGGGCCAGTGCGGGTGCCTCCGGCGGTGGTGCGGCCAGGGGTGTGGGCGGGAAGAAGAGCACCAAGGGGGCGGCCTCCGGTGCGGAAGCGCCGGTGAAGGGGGGTGCGGCCAGGAAGAGCGCGGGCGGGGCGGGCGGGGCTGGGAAGAGCGCGGTCAGGAAGACCGCGACCACGACGGCGGCCAGGAAGGCTGCGGCTGAGAAGACCGCGGGGGCCACGAAGACTGCGGAACCTGCGAAGACCGTGGTCAGGGGAGCCACGGCCAAGAAGACGGCGGCGACGAAGACGGCGGCCAGGAAGACGGCTGCTTCGAAGTCGGCCGGCGAGACGGTCGCTGCCGGGAAAGGGGCGGGGAAGAAGCCGGTTGCCGGGGAGACGGGTGTCTCCCGGGCAGTCGCCGACAGCGGCGTGACGGGCAGGGAGCCGGCCCCTGCGAGGGCGGCCACCAAGAAGGCGACGGCTGTAGAGCCGGGCGCCAGGACCACCGGGAAGAAGGGTGCAGCGAAGAAGGCCCCGGCCAAGAAGGCGGCGACGGCCAAGGAGCCCGGCTCCGGGAAGACTGCGGCCAAGGAGTCCGATGTCGTGAAGGCGGTGGCGAAGGGAACGGGCGGCCGCAGGGCGGCGGCCCCGGAGACCGGGCCCGGGAAGTCGGCGGTCGAGAAGGCGGTCTCCGCAAAGGCGGCGGCCGGGGAGTCGGGTGCCGAGGAGGTCGTCGCCCGGGAAGCTGCCGCCACGGGGACCGGCCCCAGGACGGCGGCGGCCAAGAAGCCGGGCGCCGGGAGAGCTGCCGCCAAGGAGGCCGGCGGGAAGGAACCCGGAGCCAAGGGACCCGGCGTCAAGGAGGCCGGTGCTGAGGGTAGCGGTAGCGGAGTGGCGGGCACCGAGGAGACGGTGGCCGGGAAGAGTTCGGCCAACAAGGCGGGCGCGGCGCAGGCCGCGAAGCAGACGGGAGCCACGACGGTGGTTGCGAAGAAGACTCCTGGCACGGCCACGGCGGCGAAGACCGCCGTCCCCAAGGCACGCCTCGCCGCGGTGGAGCCCGGCGAGCTCGCGGTACGCCCCGGCGAGGACCCCTGGACCCTCGAGGAGGTCGAGGAGGCACGCGCCGAGCTGCAGTCCGAGGAAGCGCGGCTCAGCGCGGAGATCACCGCGTCCGAGCAGTCCCTCGCCGGGCTCATGCGGGAGTCCGGGGACGGGGCCGGCGACGACCAGGCCGACACCGGCGCCAAGAACATCACGCGCGAGCACGAGATGGCGCTGGCCGCCAACGCGCGCGAGATGCTCATCCAGACCGAGCGCGCCCTGGAACGCCTCGAAGCGGGCACGTACGGTCTGTGCGAGAACTGTGGCGACCCCATCGGCAAGGCCCGTATGCAGGCCTTCCCCAGGGCCACCCTGTGCGTGGAGTGCAAGCAGAAGCAGGAACGCCGGTACTGAGCCGGTGACCAGCACAGGGGTCCGCCGGGGCGTGCCGTAGTCTCGTGTGAAGTCAGGCACCTAGGTTGAGGGACTCACGTGGCAGAGGCGGAGCGCATCATCGGTACGCCGGACACCCCGGACGCGGCTGGAGCGGGGGACCATGGGACCGCGGCGACCGCGGCGACTGCGGCGGCCCCGGCCGAGCGGCCCCGGGGCCGGCGCCGGATCGCCGTGCTGTTCTCGGTGGCCGCCTTCGCGTACGCCCTCGACCTGGTCAGCAAGCTGGTCGTGGTCGCGAAGCTGGAGCACCACGCGCCGATCAAGGTGCTCGGGGACTGGCTGGAGTTCACCGCCATCCGCAACCCGGGCGCGGCCTTCAGCTTCGGACAGGCCTACACGGTCATCTTCACGGCCATCGCGGCGGCCGTGATCGTGGTGATCGTCCGCCTCGCCCGCAAGCTCTACAGCCTGCCCTGGGCGATCGCGCTCGGCCTCCTGCTCGGCGGCGCCCTCGGCAACCTCACCGACCGGATCTTCCGCTCGCCGGGGATCTTCCAGGGCGAGGTCGTCGACTTCATCGCGCCCAAGGGCTTCGCGGTGTTCAACCTGGCCGACTCCGCGATCGTCTGCGGCGGCATCCTCATCGTGCTGCTGTCCTTCCGCGGCCTGGACCCGGACGGCACCGTCCACAAGGACTGACGGCGCGGGAGGCTCGGTCGGCGCTGCCGGACCCGTCCGGCATACTCGACGGGTGAGCACGCTTCCCGAGATCCGTACCCTGCCCGTGCCCGACGGCCTGGAGGGCGAGCGCGTCGACGCCGCCATCTCCCGCATGTTCGGCTTCTCCCGTACGAAGGCCGCCGAGCTCGCCGCGGCGGGGAAGGTCTCGGTCGACGGCGCGGTGGTCGGGAAGTCCGAGCGGGTGAGCGGCGGGGCCTGGCTCGAGGTCGAGATGCCGCAGGCACCCGCGCCCGTGCAGGTCGTCGCCGAGCCGGTCGAGGGCATGGAGATCGTGCACGACGACGATGACGTGGTCGTGATCGTCAAGCCGGTCGGCGTCGCCGCCCACCCCAGCCCCGGCTGGAGCGGGCCGACCGTCATCGGGGGGCTCGCCGCCGCCGGCTACCGCATCTCCACCTCGGGCGCCGCCGAGCGGCAGGGCATCGTCCACCGCCTCGACGTCGGCACCTCCGGCCTGATGGTGGTCGCCAAGTCCGAGTACGCGTACACGTCGCTCAAGCGCCAGTTCAAGGAGCGCACGGTCGACAAGCGCTACCACACGCTGGTCCAGGGCCACCCCGACCCGACGAGCGGCACCATCGACGCCCCCATCGGCCGACACCCCCAGCACGACTACAAGTGGGCCGTCACGGCCGACGGCAAGCCCTCGGTGACGCACTACGACCTCATCGAGGCCTTCCGCGCCGCCTCCCTGCTCGACGTGAAGCTGGAGACCGGCCGCACCCACCAGATCCGCGTCCACATGGCAGCCCACCGCCACCCGTGCGTCGGCGACCTGACCTACGGCGCCGACCCCACGCTCGCCAAGCGGCTCCGCCTGACCCGCCAGTGGCTGCACGCCGTACGGCTCGGCTTCGAACACCCCGGGGACGGGCAGTGGGTGGAGTTCGCGTGCGACTACCCGGAGGACCTGCAGCAGGCCCTGGACCAGGTCCGCGAGGAGACCTACGCGTGAGCCTCGGCTACGCCGTGCGGGTCGCCGAGGACGCGGCCGGCCGCGAGGCCTGCTTCGCCGTGCGCAAGGAGGTCTTCGTCGGTGAGCAGGGCGTCCCCGAGGACATCGAGTACGACGCCTACGACGCCGTCGCCGTCCACGTGCTGGCGGTCCGGGAGGACGGCGTGCCGCTGGGCACCGGACGGCTGCTGTACGGCGAGGCGGCCACCGGCAAGACCGGCGGTGACGCGTCCGTGGGCTCCCTGGGGCGGCTGGCCGTCGCCAGGGAGGCGCGCGGACTGGGCGTCGGCGTGGCATTGGTGCGGGCCATCGAGGACGCGGCACGCGCGCGTGGGCTGACGGCGGTGGACCTGCACGCGCAGACCCAAGCGCTGGGCTTCTACCAGCGGCTCGGATACGTGGCGTACGGGCCGGAGTACCCGGAGGCGGGGATTGCGCACCGGGCGATGCGGCGCGCGCTGTAGCAGGGGAGGCCGAAAGGCCGGTGAGCAGGGGGCCATGGCAGGCTTGAGGTCAGCCGTGTGACGTCGACCTCCCGGAGCGCTGGCCGTGGATCAGTTGGCCCTGTTGTTCGTGCTGTTGCTCGGGGCCCTGGTGAGCGTGCCGGCGGGGGACCGGTTGGGACTGCCGGCGCCGGTGCTGATGACGCTGCTCGGCATCGTGCTCGCGGTGGCCGACTTCGTGCCCAACGTGAACATCCCGCCGGACCTGATCCTGCCCGCGTTGCTGCCGCCCCTGCTGTACGCGGCGGTACGGCGGACGTCCTGGCGGCAGTTCACCGCCAACAAACGGCCGATCTTCCTGCTCGCCGTCGCCCTGGTGTTCGTCACCATGGTGTGCGTGGCCGCCGTCGCCTCCGCGATCGTGCCGGGACTGCCGGTCGCCGCCGCCGTCGCGCTGGGCGCGCTGGTCGCCCCGCCCGACCCGGTCGCCGCGACCGCCGTGGCCGGACAGCTCGGGCTGCCGCGCCGGCTGGTGTCGATCCTGGAGGGCGAGGGGCTGTTCAACGACGTCACGGCCATCGTGCTCTACCACGTGGCGATCGCCGCCGTGGTCAGCGGGAGCTTCTCCCCGTGGCGGGCCGGACTGGACCTCGTGCTGTCCGCCGTCGTCGCGGTCGCCGTGGGCATCGCCCTCGGCTGGGGCGCGAACCGGCTGCTGGACCTGCTGGGCGACCCGACGCTGCAGATCGGGCTGACACTGCTGGTGCCGTACGCCTCCTACGTGCTCGCGGAGGAACTGCACGGCTCCGGGGTGCTCGCCGTGCTCACCACCGCGCTGTTCATCGCCGAGTACGCCTCCGACCCGGACGACGTGATGACCCGGCTCGCGGGGCACGCCTTCTGGGACATCGTCGACACGCTGGTCACCGGGGTGGCGTTCGGGCTGATCGGACTGGAACTGCACAACGCGATCCGGACGGCGGCCGGGCGGTGGGGCGAACTGCTCGGCTGGGCGGCCGCGATCCTGGGCGTGGTGGTCCTCGTACGACTGCTGTGGCTGATGCCGGCGACCTGGCTGACCAAGCGGCTGCATGCGAGGCGGGACTACGACGAGGACATCCCGACGAGCTGGCGGGAGACCGTCGTGATGTGGTGGTCCGGGATGCGGGGCGTGGCGTCCGTCGCGTTGGCGCTGGCGATCCCGCTGCGGACCGACGACGGGTCGGCGTTCCCCGACCGGGACGAGATCGTGTTCATCGCCTTCGGGGTGATCATGGGAACGCTGGTGTTGCAGGGGCTGACCCTGCCGTGGCTGGTGAAGAGGCTGGGGGTGCGGGCGGACACCGAGCGCGAGAAGGAGTTCGAGAAGGAGCTCGCCGTGCGGGCGGCGAAGGCGGCGAAGCGGCGGCTGAAGGAGATCGAGCAGGTCGAGGAACTGCCGGAGGAGCTGTCCGAGCAGATGGCGCGGCGGGCGTTCGACATCGGGCTGCGGATCAGTCCCGACGTGGGGGAGGACGAGCGGCGGGAGGCGCACGAGAAGCGGGTGCGGAGGCTGAAGCGGGTGCGGCGGATCCAGGGCGAGATGCTGAGCGCGGCCCGGCACGAGGTGATGGCGGCGCGGAGCGAACCCGGGGCTGATCCGGAGATCGTGGACCGGGTGCTGCGGCATCTGGACGTGCGCAGTCTGCGGTGACCGTGCAGTGCCCCGTCGGCGGGCTTCCGTGCGCGGACCTCATCAGCCCCTGCCCGTCCTCGGCTGCTCATAGGCGCGGCGGTGGACACCGTCCTGAGAGGGGATGCGGGCCCAGTGCGCAGGCAGCACCGCGTCGGCCGTGTTGACGCGGGGCAGGGCGTAGGGGTGTTCCGCGCACAGCCAGGTGATCATCTGTTCGCGGACCGTGACCCGGACCGTCCAGATGTCGTCGGCGTCCTTCGCCGTCACCAGGGCGCGCACCTGGATGGTGTTGGGCGTGGAGTCGGTGACCTGGAGGCCGTGGGCGCGGCCGTCCCAGGCCGGGCATTCGCGCAGGATGTCCCGGAGCTTCTCGCGCATCGCCTCGATGGGCGCGGTGTGGTCGAGGTGCCAGTAGACGATGCCGGTCATCTGCGGGGTGCCGCGCGACCAGTTCTCGAACGGCTTGGACGTGAAGTAGGACACCGGCATGGTGATCCGGCGCTCGTCCCAGGTCCGCACCGTCAGGAAGGTCAGCGTGATCTCCTCGACCGTGCCCCACTCGCCGTCCACCACCACCGTGTCCCCGATCCGCACCATGTCGCCGAAGGCGATCTGCAGTCCGGCGAATATGTTGCTCAGCGTGGACTGCGCGGCGACACCGGCGACGATGCCGAGGATGCCGGCCGAGGCCAGCAGCGAGGCACCGGCCGCGCGCATCGCGGGGAACGTCAGCAGCATCGAGGCGGCGGCCACGACGATGACGATCGCCGAGACCACGCGCATGATCAGCTCGACCTGGGTGCGCACCCGGCGCACCCGGGCCGCGTCCCGGTGCACGCGCGCGTACCGGCTGTACGACGTCTCGACTATCGCGCCCGCGATCCGGATCACCAGCCAGGCGGCGGACCCGATCAGCACCAGGGTCAGCGTCCGGCCGATGGCGGTCTGGTGCCGCTCCAGCAGCTTCGCCTGGTCGTAGGACCCTCGGAGCATGGCGGAGCAGAGTACGAGCTGGTAGGGGATGCGCGCCCGGCGCAGCAGTCCCCACAGCGGTGTCTCATGGTCTTGTTCGTCGGCCTTGCGCAGCAGCCGGTCCGTGGCCCAGCCGATGGCCAGGGTGACCAGGACCGCGCTGCCGATCACGATCAGCGGGCGGAGTGCGTCCATGCCTGCGAACCTAACCGCCGCTCCGGGGGCATGAACATGTGACTTCGACGTGTATGTGGGTACGGCCGGACGCGGTCACGGAGCGCCACTGTCGTACCCGGCTGGCACCATGGCCTCATGAACATCGCTCTCTTTCACTCGACCTATGGCCTCAGGCCCGCGGTGCGCCGGGCCGCGGACCGGCTGCGTGCCGCGGGGCACGAGGTGTGGACGCCGGACCTCTTCGGGGGGCGCACGTTCGACACGGTCGAGGAGGGCATGGCCTTCAACGACGAGGTCGGCAAGGACGAGCTGCTGAAGCGGGCCGTCCTGGCCGCCGCGCCCTACTCGGAGCGGGGCCTCGTGTACGCGGGGTTCTCGCTCGGCGCCTCCATCGCGCAGACGCTCGCGCTCGGCGACGAGAAGGCCCGTGGGCTGCTGCTCCTGCACGGCACCTCGGACCTCGCGCCCAACGCCTCCGTGGACGACCTGCCCGTGCAGTTGCACATCGCCGAGCCGGATCCGTTCGAGACGGAGGACTGGCTGAACGCCTGGTATCTGCAGATGAGCAGAGCGGGCGCCGACGTGGAGGTGTACCGATACGCCGGGGCCGGTCACCTGTACACCGACCCCGACCTGCCGGACTACGACGAGGAGGCCGCCGAGGCCACCTGGCGGGTGGCTCTCGGCTTCCTCGAATCGCTCTAGCGGGCGGCTACACGGGGTCGTAGGTCCGCTCGACCTTCTGCGTGCCGCTGCGCGTGCGGTACGAACGCGCCCAGGCCGCGGTGGCGTTCGCGTCCGTGCGGTCGGACAGCACGTAGTAGTCCATCTGCGCGCGGTCGGCGGTGATGTCCAGGACGCCGTAGCCGTGCCGGTCGGTGTCGACCCAGTGCACGTGCCGGTTGGCGGCCTTGATGACCGGCGCCGCGATCGCGGAGACCGTGCCCTCGGGCACCCTCACGATGTCGTCGAGGTTGTCGGAGGTGACGGAGGTGATCACGAACTCGGTGGCCGCCGACGCGGACAGCGGGTACGTCCCGGCGTCCACCGGTACGTCGTTTGCCCACGCCATGTGTATGTCACCGGTCAGGAAGACGGTGTTGCCGATGGCGTTCGAGCGCAGGTGGTCCAGCAGTTCGCGCCGGTCGTCGGTGTAGCCGTCCCACTGGTCGGTGTTGAGAGCGAGGCCTTCCTGCGGCAGCCCGAGCAGCGTGGCGAGCGGCTTGAGCAGGTCGGCCGAGAGGGAGCCGATGGCGAACGGCGAGATCATCACCGAGTTGCCGACCAGGCGCCACTTGGTGTCGGAGGCCTTCAGACCGGCCTTCAGCCAGTCGAGTTGGGCGCGGCCGGTGATCGTGCGGTCCGGGTCGTCGACCGAGCCGCTGGCCGTGGCCGCCTGCTGGGAGCGGAAGGAGCGCAGGTCCAGCAGGGAGAGGTCGGCGAGCTTGCCGAAGCGCAGCCGGCGGTAGGTGGTGCCGGCGACGGCCGGGCGGACCGGCATCCACTCGAAGTAGGCCTGCTTCGCGGCGGCCTGACGGGCGCTCCAGGCGCCCTCGGCGCCCTCCGTGTGGTTGACCGCGCCGCCCGACCAGGTGTTGTCGGCGAACTCGTGGTCGTCCCAGATGGCGATGACCGGCGCCTTGTGGTGCAGCGCCTGGAGGTCGGGGTCGGTCTTGTACTTGCCGTGCCGCGTGCGGTAGTCAGCGAGGGTGAGGATCTCGTTCGCCGGTGCGTGCTGCCGGACGGCCGTGCCGCGGGCCGCGTACTCGCCGGACTTGTACTCGTAGATGTAGTCGCCGAGGTGCAGCCAGGCGTCGAGGTCGCCGCGGGCCGCGAGGTGGCGGTACGAGGAGAAGTAGCCGGCCTCCCAGTTGGCGCAGGAGACCACGCCGAAGCGCAGGCCCGTGACGGCCGCGTCCGTCGCCGGCGCGGTGCGGGTGCGCGCCACCGGGGAGTCGGTGCCGCCGGCCGAGAAGCGGAACCAGTAGTCGGTGGCCGGCTCCAGGCCGCGGATGTCGGCCTTGACGGTGTGGTCGGAGGCGGCCGTTGCGGTGGTGGAGCCCTTGGCGACGACGGTGGTGAACGCCTTGTCCTTCGCCACCACCCAGCTGACCTCGGTGTCCGGGCCGAGCCCGGAGCCCGGTGCCGCTTCCGCGGTGGGTGTCACCCGGGTCCACAGCAGGATGCCCTCGGGCAGCGGGTCGCCGGAGGCGACGCCGTGCAGGAAGGCGGGCGTGTCCGTGGCGGCGCGTGCCGGGAGCGCGGCGGCGAGCGGACCGGCCAGGACAGCGGTGGCCGCCGCGGCCTTGACGACCGTACGGCGGCCCGGGGAGAGGGAGTTGACGCCCTCGGATGCCTCTGAGGCTTTGTATTCGGCTTTGTATCGACTGGTCACGACCGATCAGGTTACTGATCGGTACGACGGGAGGGCGGGCGAACTCGCAAAGTTCGCCCGCCCTTCACGTGGTCGCTAGGCCTTGAGGGCCTCACCCACCACGCGGTTGAAGTCCGCCACCGTCATGGGCGGGTGGCCCTGGCTGTCGGCCGTGAGCATCTTGCCGTTCATCACGAAGCTCGGAGTGCCCGAGACGCCGTCCTTGTTGTTGTTGAAGGTCTGCGACATGGCCACCGCCCAGGCGTCGTAGGTGCCCTTCTTCACCGCGTTCTGGAACTTGGTGTTGTTCTTCAGCGCGGGCACGGTGTTGGCGACCTTGATGAGGTAGGCGTCGTCCTTGAACTTGTCGGTGGTCTCGTCCGGGTGCCACTTCGTCGAGTACAGCGCGGTCTTGTACTCGAGGAATGCTTCCGAACCGACGTCCAGTGCCGCGCCCATCGCGCTCAGCGCGTTCTTGGACCCCTGGCCGTTGTCCTTGTCGTCGATGAACGTGCCACCGATGTACTGGATCTTGAACTTGCCGTCGTCGATGTCCTTCTTCACCGTCGAGCCGACGACCTGCTCGAACTGGGCGCAGACGGGGCAGCGCGGGTCCTCGTAGACCTTGAGGGTCTTCTTGGCGCTGCTCTTGCCGTAGACGACGGTGGTGCCCTTCGTGCCCGTGGTGTTGGCCGGGGCGACGACCTTGGCGTCCTTCAGGCCTTCCCAGTAGCTGGGCTTGTTGGCCTGGACGACGGCGTAACCTATGCCGCCGGCCGCCGCCAGGACGGCCACGACCGAACCGGCGACGATGGCCTGCCGCTTGGCCTTGTCGCGCTTGGCCTGGCGTTCGCGCTCCTGGCGCAGCCGCTCGCGGGCCGCCGTCTTCGCTGCCGCGCTGTTCCGCTTGCTCATGTTGGTCTTCTCCATGTGGGACGCGCACATGTCGTACGCGGGATACGTGTGGGGGACTGGTCGTGCTCAGCTGGTCAGGCGAAGCCGAGCGAGCACGGCGGTCCACGCCGTCCCAGGGAGTGCACGAGGATCCGGTCGCGGGCGACCGCCGTACGGCGGTGCGTAATCCGTACGCGCCGCACCGCCGAACCCGGCCGGACGGCGACTGCGGCGACCGCGAGCAGCAGCGGCCGGAACGTCGTCGCGGCCGCCGCGCGCACCAGCTGGGCCAGTGCCCGCTCGCCCCGGCGCAGCCAGGCGGCGGCCAGCAGACCGACGCCGATGTGCGCGGCGAGCAGCAGCCAGGCGGTCGCCGGGTCGGCGTGCGCGAGCAGGGCGCCGAGCCGGTCGGTGTCGGTGCCGGTCATCCGGGCGAGCGGGGTGCCCACATCGGCGCGGTTGCCGCACAGCACGTCCCAGCCGACCGAGCGCAGCGGGCCCGCGACCGGGCCGCCCGCGCGGCCGTAGCAGACGTGCTGGCCGGTGGTGAAGACGGTGTCGGCGGCCAGCTCCAGCGGGACCAGCAGGGCGGCGATCCTGCCGAAGCCGCGCTCGCGGCCCGCCAGGGCGTACGCGAGGACGAACACGGCGACCGCGACCACGGCCACCGTGTTCACCGGCAGCGGGACCCGGGACAGCAGCACGTGCGACGCGGTGCTGAGCGTCACGACCAGTGCCGTGAACAGCGCCGCGCGTACGGCTCTGAGCTGGGTCCCGGTTATGTCCATAGCGGAGGAGAGTGTGTCATGGGCCGCTGTAAGAGACCCCTAAAGGGTCCCTGTGAGCTGCCGGTCGGTCACAGGCCCGGAATCCGGCCGTTGCGGAACAGGTCGACGAAAATCTGGTGGTCGGCACGCGCGCGTGCGCCGTAGTCGTGCGCGAAGTCGGTCAGCATGCCCGCGAAGCCCTCCTCGTCGGCCGCGATCGCCGCGTCGATGGCCCGCTCGGTGGAGAACGGCACCAGGGACTCGCCGGACTGGTCGTCGGCCGCCGCGTGCATGGTGGCGGTGGCCCGGCCCAGGTCGGCGACGACGGCCGCGATCTCCTCCGGGTCGTCGATGTCGCTCCAGTCCAGGTCGACGGCGTACGGCGACACCTCGGCGACCAGCTGGCCCGCGCCGTCCAGCTCGGTCCAGCCCAGCCACGGGTCGGCGTGCGCCTGCAGGGCGCGCTGGGAGATCACCGTGCGGTGGCCCTCGTGCTGGAAGTAGTCACGGATCGCCTGGTCCGTGATGTGCCGGGAGACGGCCGGGGTCTGGGCCTGCTTGATGTAGATCACGACGTCGTTCTCCAAGGCGTCGCTGTGGCCCTCCAGGAGGATGTTGTACGACGGCAGGCCGGCCGACCCGATCCCGATGCCGCGCCGCCCGACGACGTCCTTCACCCGGTACGAGTCCGGGCGGGCCAGCGACGTCTCCGGCAGCGTCTCCAGGTAGCCGTCGAAGGCCGCCAGCACCTTGTAACGGGTGGCCGCGTCCAGCTCGATGGAGCCGCCGCCCGGGGCGAAGCGGCGCTCGAAGTCCCGGATCTCGGTCATCGAGTCCAGCAGCCCGAACCGGGTCAGCGAGCGCGCGTCGCGCAGCGCGTCCAGGAGGGCGCCCTGTGCGGTGTCCAGCGTGAAGGGCGGCACCTCGTCGCTCTTGGCGCCGGTCGCCAGGGCGCGGACGCGCTCGCGGTAGGCGGCCGCGTATACCGTGACCAGCTCGGTGATCTGGGCGTCGCTGAGCGCCTTCGCGTACCCGATCAGCGCGACGGAGGCGGAGAAGCGCTTCAGGTCCCAGGTGAACGGGCCGACGTACGCCTCGTCGAAGTCGTTGACGTTGAAGATCAGCCGGCCGTTGGCGTCCATGTACGTGCCGAAGTTCTCGGCGTGCAGGTCGCCGTGGATCCAGACCCTGGACGTGCGCTCGTCGAGGTACGGGCCGCCCCGCTTCTCGGCGTCGAGATCGTGGTAGAAGAGGGCTGCCGTGCCCCGGTAGAACGCGAAGGCCGAGGCCGCCATCTTCCGGAACTTCACGCGGAACGCGGCCGGGTCGGCGGCCAGGAGCTGGCCGAAGGCGGTGTCGAAGACGGCGAGGATCTCCTCGCCGCGCTGCTCGTCGTTGAGCTGGGGGACCGACATCGCTGGGTGCCTCCTGGTGCGTGAACGGGTGCGACGGCGCTGCTGCCGTCTCCAACGCACGAAGGTACGCGTGAGTGCCCGCCGGGTGTCACTCCCGGGGCATAGACTTCGACGCTGTCCCCCAGACTGTCCGCAGTCGGTCCACAGCCGGTCGGAAGATCGTCTACGCACGTTTCCTTTGGAGGCCGAAACCGTGTCAAAGCCGCCCTTCACGCACCTGCACGTCCACACCCAGTACTCGCTGCTGGACGGTGCCGCGCGGCTCAAGGACATGTTCAACGCCTGCAACGAGATGGGCATGACGCACATCGCCATGTCCGACCACGGCAACCTGCACGGGGCGTACGACTTCTTCCACTCCGCGAAGAAGGCCGGAATCACCCCGATCATCGGCATTGAGGCGTATGTCGCCCCGGAGTCGAGGCGCAACAAGCGCAAGATCCAGTGGGGCCAGCCGCACCAGAAGAGGGACGACGTCTCCGGTTCGGGTGGTTACACCCACAAGACGATCTGGGCGGCGGACAGGACCGGCCTGCACAACCTCTTCCGGCTCTCCTCGGACGCGTACGCCGAGGGCTGGCTGCAGAAGTGGCCCCGCATGGACAAGGAGACCATCGCCCAGTGGTCCGAGGGGCTCATCGCCTCCACCGGCTGCCCCTCCGGCGAGCTCCAGACCCGGCTGCGCCTCGGCCAGTACGACGAGGCCCTGAAGGCGGCCGCCGACTACCAGGACATCTTCGGCAAGGACCGCTACTTCCTGGAGCTGATGGACCACGGCATCGAGATCGAGCGCCGGGTCCGCGACGGCCTGCTGGAGGTCGGCAAGAAGCTCGGCATCCCGCCCCTGGTCACCAACGACTCGCACTACACGTACGCGCACGAGGCGGGCGCCCACGACGCCCTGCTGTGCATCCAGACCGGCAAGAACCTCTCCGACCCCGACCGCTTCAAGTTCGACGGCACCGGCTACTACCTGAAGTCCACCGAGGAGATGTACGCCATCGACTCCTCGGACGCCTGGCAGGAGGGCTGCCGCAACACGCTCCTGGTCGCCGAGCAGGTCGACACCACGGGCATGTTCGAGAAGCGCGACCTCATGCCCAAGTTCGACATCCCCGAGGGCTACACCGAGGTCACCTGGTTCAAGGAGGAGGTCCGGCGCGGCATGGAGCGCCGCTTCCCCGGCGGCATCCCCGAGGACCGCCAGAAGCAGGTCGAGTACGAGATGGACGTCATCATCCAGATGGGGTTCCCGGGCTACTTCCTCGTGGTAGCCGACTTCATCATGTGGGCCAAGAAGAACGGCATCGCGGTCGGTCCCGGCCGAGGCTCCGCGGCCGGTTCGATCGTCGCCTACGCCCTCGGCATCACCGACCTCGACCCGATCCCGCACGGCCTGATCTTCGAGCGGTTCCTCAACCCCGAGCGCGTCTCCATGCCCGATGTCGACATCGACTTCGACGAGCGCCGGCGCGTCGAGGTGATCCGGTACGTGACCGAGAAGTACGGCGCCGACAAGGTCGCCATGATCGGCACCTACGGCACCATCAAGGCCAAGAACGCGATCAAGGACTCCGCGCGCGTGCTGGGCTACCCGTACGCGATGGGCGACCGCATCACCAAGGCCATGCCCGCCGACGTCCTCGGCAAGGGCATCCCGCTCTCCGGCATCACCGACCCCAGCCACCCCCGCTACTCGGAGGCGGGCGAGGTCCGGGCGATGTACGAGAACGAGCCGGACGTGAAGAAGGTCATCGACACCGCGCGCGGCGTGGAGGGCCTGGTCCGGCAGATGGGTGTGCACGCGGCCGGCGTGATCATGTCCAGCGAGACCATCACCGACCACGTCCCGGTCTGGGTGAGGCACACCGACGGCGTGACCATCACGCAGTGGGACTACCCGAGCTGTGAGTCGCTCGGCCTGCTGAAGATGGACTTCCTGGGCCTGCGCAACCTCACGATCATGGACGACGCCGTCAAGATGGTGAAGGCCAACAAGGGAATCGACATCGATCTCCTGAGCCTCCCGCTCGACGACCCGACGACCTTCGAACTGCTCCAGCGCGGCGACACCCTGGGCGTCTTCCAGTTCGACGGCGGCCCCATGCGCTCGCTGCTGCGCCTGATGAAGCCCGACAACTTCGAAGACATCTCCGCCGTGTCGGCCCTGTACCGCCCGGGCCCCATGGGCATGAACTCCCACACGAACTACGCGCTGCGCAAGAACGGCCAGCAGGAGATCACGCCCATCCACCCCGAGCTGGAGGAGCCGCTCAAGGAGGTTCTGGATGTCACCTACGGCCTGATCGTCTACCAGGAGCAGGTGCAGAAGGCCGCCCAGATCATCGCGGGCTACTCGCTCGGCGAGGCCGACATCCTCCGCCGCGTGATGGGCAAGAAGAAACCCGACGAGCTGGCGAAGAACTTCACCATCTTCCAGGCCGGCGCCCGCAAGAACGGCTACAGCGACGAGGCCGTCCAGGCGCTGTGGGACGTGCTGGTCCCCTTCGCCGGCTACGCGTTCAACAAGGCGCACTCGGCCGCGTACGGCCTGGTCTCGTACTGGACCGCCTACCTCAAGGCGAACCACCCGGCCGAGTACATGGCGGCGCTGCTGACCTCCGTCAAGGACGACAAGGACAAGTCGGCGGTCTACCTCAACGAGTGCCGCCGCATGGGCATCAAGGTGCTCCCGCCGAACGTCAACGAGTCGGAGTCGAACTTCGCCGCGCAGGGCGACGACGTGATCCTCTTCGGCCTCTCCGCCGTCCGCAACGTCGGCACCAACGTCGTCGAGTCGATCATCAAGACCCGCAAGGCGAAGGGGAAGTACACCTCCTTCCCGGACTACCTCGACAAGGTCGAGGCGGTGGTCTGCAACAAGCGCACCACGGAATCGCTGATCAAGGCCGGCGCCTTCGACTCCATGGGCCACACCCGCAAGGGCCTCACGGCGCAGTACGAGCCGATGATCGACAACGTGGTCGCGGTCAAGCGCAAGGAGGCCGAGGGGCAGTTCGACCTCTTCGGCGGGATGGGCGAGGAGACCAGCAGCGAGCCCGGCTTCGGGCTCGACGTGGAGTTCGCCACCGAGGAGTGGGACAAGACCTATCTGCTCGCCCAGGAGCGGGAGATGCTCGGTCTGTACGTCTCCGACCACCCGCTCTTCGGCCTGGAGCACGTGCTGTCCGACAAGGCCGACGCGGGCATCGCCCAGCTCACCGGAGGTGAGCACGCCGACGGCGCGGTCGTGACCATCGGCGGCATCATCTCCGGCCTGCAGCGCAAGATGACCAAGCAGGGCAACGCCTGGGCGATCGCCACCGTGGAGGACCTCGCGGGCTCCATCGAGTGCATGTTCTTCCCGGCGACCTACCAGCTCGTGTCGACCCAACTCGTCGAGGACGCGGTCGTCTTCGTCAAGGGGCGGCTGGACAAGCGCGAGGACGTGCCGCGCCTGGTCGCGATGGAGCTGATGGTCCCGGACCTGTCCAACGCGGGCACCAACGCGCCCGTGATCCTCACCATCCCGGCCACGCGGGTCACCCCGCCGATGGTCAGCCGCCTCGGCGAGATCCTCAGCCACCACAAGGGCGACAGCGAGGTGCGGATCAAGCTCCAGGGCCCGCGCAAGACGACGGTCCTGCGCCTGGACCGGCACCGGGTGAAGCCGGACCCGGCGCTCTTCGGCGATCTGAAGGTGCTGCTCGGACCGTCCTGCCTGGCGGGCTGAGCGGCCGGGCGACCGACGTGAACGAGGGGCGTGTCCGTGATCGGACACGCCCCTCGTCAGTGCCTGGGCTCAACGGCCCGCGCGCCGGTCTCAGTTGTGGCCGAAGCGCTTGTGCTGCTTACGAGCGACATCCGCCGGGCTGCCCGCCATCTCGGGTTCGTGCGCCTCCACAGGGGTGCGCTGCGTGCGCTCCTGCGGCTGCTCGGCCTGCGAGGAGCGGTTCTTCGGGCCGGCCTGCTTGCGGTTCTTGTTCTTGGCCATGGTGATCTGCCTCCTGAAGGGGGTCTAGGGGCCAGGGCCGCCATCAGATTCACATAGGCTGACAATGAACGCATTCCGGATAATTACCGTCTGTGACAGGCCTGTCGGCGAGCGTGCCGCCGAAACGCCACGCCGAAGATCGAGTTCGGGCCGTTAACCCCCGCGCGGTCGGGCAGACTCGAAGGAAGCCGCAAGCAGAACCTCCGGGGAAGAGGGTGAGTCGCGTGGACCGCTGCATCGTCCTGGTGGACGCCGGGTACTTGCTGGGGGCCGCCGCCAGCCTTCTCGCCGGTGAGCCCTCGCGATCCCGGATCACCGTCGATCACGCCGCCCTCATCCAGGCGCTGCGCGAGCGTGCGGAGGCCGACACCGAGCGTCCCCTGCTGCGTATCTACTGGTTCGACGGCGCCCCCGACCGCGTCCCGCAGCCGGAGCACCGCCGGCTGCGCGTGATGCCCCGGGTCACCGTCCGGCTCGGCGCGCTGACCCGCAGTGACGGACGCTGGGCGCAGAAGGGCGTGGACGCCGCGATGCACGCCGAGCTCACCGAGCTGGCCCGCAACCGCGCCTGCTCCGACGTCGTCCTGGTCACCGGCGACGGCGACCTGCTGCCCGGCATGATGGCCGCCAAGGAGCACGGCGTCGCCGTCCACCTGTGGGCCGTGCAGGCCGCCGACGGCGACTACAACCAGTCCGAGGACCTGGTCGCCGAAGCCGACGAGCGGCGCGTCCTGGACCGTACGTGGATCACCCAGGCCGTGCGGGTCAAGGAGCTCACCGGCATCTGCGCGCCGCCCCCCGCGCCCCGGCCGGAGATCGCCGCGATCCTCTCCGCGCCGCTGCCCGAGTCCTCGCTGGCCGCCGCCGAGCGGCCCGCCGAGGAGGCCGAGCACGCACCGGCCGCCACCGCATCGGAGAACGGCGCCCAGGAGCGGGTGCCCGCGCCCAAGGGCGTGCCCACCCCCAAGGACCTCGCCGCGCTGCGCGCGCCCGGCGCCCACGCCGTCCAGCACCCGGCCACGGCCACCCTGCGCTGGTCCTCCGACAAGGGCTGGGTGGACCGGCCGGGGGTGGTGGCCGAGCCGCCGGAGGCCGCCTCCATGCCGACGCTGGCACAGCTGACCACGGCCGAGCAGCGGTGGGCCGACCGTGAGGAGGACATCACCACGGTCGGCGGGGACCCGTACGAGGTCGGACAGGTGTTCGCCCGGCGGTGGATCTCGCGCCTTGGCGACCAGAGCCACCTGCAGAAGCTGTCCGCCATGTACCCGCGCATCCCGCACCGCATCGACGGCGAGCTGCTGCGCTACGCGGCCCGCTTCGGCCTCCTCGCCCACAAGGACGACCAGATCGACGAGCACGACCGGTACGCCATCCGGGCGGGCTTCTGGCGCGAGATCGACGTGCCCTCGGCCGCGGAGCACGCCCCCGCCGGGGAGTGAGGCCCAGGGAGCGAGTCCGGGAGCGGCCCCGGGGAGCAGGCCCCAAAGGCGAGTAAAGCGCCCGGACCCCGTACTCTCGTCCTTTGTGAGTACGCGCGCGGCACAGGCACTTCGGCATCCGGATGACGTCGTGTGCGCCGTGCGCGGGCTGACCAAGACCTACCCGGCCGTGCGCGGGCGGCGCGGCGTGCCGGGAACCCCCGAGGTGCGGGCCACCGACGGCGTGGAGCTGGACGTGCGGCGCGGGGAGATCTTCGGGCTCCTCGGGCCGAACGGCGCCGGCAAGTCCACCCTCGTACGGCAGCTCACCGGGCTGCTGCGGCCGGACGCCGGCCGTGTCGAGCTGCTCGGCCACGACATCGTGCGGCATCCGGAGCGGGCCGCGCGGATCCTCGGCTATCTCGGCCAGGAGTCGACCGCCCTGGACGAGCTGACCGTCTCCCTCGCCGTCGAGACCACCGGACGCCTGCGCGGCCTGGACGTACGGCGGGCGCGTGCGGAGCGGGACGCCGTACTCGACGAACTGGGCCTCACGCCGATCGCCGGGCGGGCGCTGAAGAAGTTGTCCGGCGGGCAGCGGCGGCTCGCCTGCTTCGCCGCCGCCCTGGTCGGCGAGCGCCCGCTGCTGGTGCTCGACGAGCCGACCACCGGCATGGACCCGGTGGCGCGGCGCGCGGTGTGGTCGGCCGTCGACCGGCGGCGGGCCGAGCGCGGTACGACCGTGCTGCTCGTCACCCACAACGTCATCGAGGCCGAGACCGTCCTCGACCGGGTCGCCGTCCTCGACCAGGGCCGGGTCATCGCCTGCGACACCCCCGCCGGGCTGAAGGAACGGGTGGCCGGCGAGGTGCGGGTGGAGCTCGTGTGGCGGGAGCAGGCGCCCGTGGACGTGCCGGAGGTCGCCGTGCTGCGGGAGCGGGCCGTGGAGGCCGGGCGCCGCTGGACGCTGCGGCTCGCGCCCGAGGAGGCCCGCGCGGCCGTCGCCACGGTCACCGGCGGGGCCGCCTTCGCCGCCCTGGACGACTTCACGCTCGCCACGCCCAGCCTGGAGGACGTGTACCTCGCGCTGGGCGGCGCCGCGCGGCAGGGGCTGGTGAAGGCATGAGCGCGCCGGGCGTGGCGTCCGTAGGTTCCCCTGGGGGCGGATCGGCCGCCGTAGGGAAGAGGAGCAGCTCGACGTGAGTGTCGTATCCGCGCAGTCTCCCCCCGGGAGTGCCGTGTCCATGGAGGAGACGGCCACGAAGGACGAGGCCGAGCTGGGGCCGCCCGCGCGGCTGTGGCCGTCGCTGGCCGCCGTGTACCGGGCGCAGCTGTCCCGGGCCCGGGTGGCGCGGATCCCCCTGCTGTTCGTGGCCACCTTCCAGTCCGTCGGCATCATGATCATGATGCGCGGGGTGGTCGACACCCGGGGCGAGGCCCAGTCCGTGGTGGCCGGGTCGTCGGTCGTGGTCGTCGCGTACGTCGCGCTGAACCTGCTCGCCCAGTACTTCGGGCAGCTCCGGGCCAGCGGTGGGCTCGACCACTACGCCACGCTGCCGGTGCCGCCGGCGGCGGTGGTGCTGGGGGCGGCCGGGGCGTACGCCTCCTTCACCGTGCCCGGGACCCTGGTGACCGCCGTGTTCGGCTGCGTGCTGTTCGGGCTGCCACTGGGCAACCTGTGGATCCTCGTCGCGGTGATCCCGCTCGCCGGCGCCGCGCTCTCCGGGCTCGGCGCGGCCTGTGGGCTGCTCGCGCCCCGGCCCGAACTTGCCGCACTGCTCGGGCAGCTGGGCATGTCGGCGGCGCTGCTGCTGGGCGTGCTGCCGCCCGACCGGATGCCCGAGATCATCCGGCTGGCCCGTGACCTGCTGCCGTCCACATACGGTGTGGAGGCGTACGCGCGGACCTTCGGGGCGGGCCCCGACTGGGCGTTCGTCGCCGGTGACCTGGGTGTGTGCGCCGGGGTCGGGGTGGTGTCGCTGGCCGTGGCAACCTGGGCGTACCGCCGGGCCGCCGTCCGGTGACGCGTCGCACAGGGCGACCTGGCACGATGTCAGGGTGACCGCACCACTGACTCCGCCTCCGCCGCCGCACGAACCGTCCCCGCACCAGGCCCGGCAGGTGCCGCAGCCAGCCGGGAGCGCGGGAGGAGCCTACGAACAGGACGGCCCCGGGATGAAGACCGAAGTGCGGGAGGCGGCCGTGGTCACCGTGGCGGTGGCGCTCGGCGGGGTGCTGCTCGGGCTGCTGTGGTGGTGGCTGGCGCCGCACGTACCGCTGGTCGCTGACCAGGTCGGCAAGAGCTGGGTCGTCTACCTCAAGGAGAGCGAGGGCGAGCAGGCGATCGGCGTCGACGGAACCTTCACGCTGCTGGCGCTGGCCTTCGGCGTGCTCAGCGCGGTCGTCGTCTTCCTGGTGCGGCGGCGCGGGGGTGTGCCGTTGGTGGTCGCGCTGGCCGTCGGGGGCGTGCTCGCGTCTGTGCTCGCGTGGCGGCTCGGGGTGTGGCTCGGGCCCGAGAAGGACGTCATCGCCCATGCCAAGTCCGTGGGCAAGGGGGTGACCTTCTCCGCGCCGCTGAAGCTGGGGGCGAAGGGGGCGTTGCTGGCGTGGTCCGTCGGCGCGCTGGTGGTGCACATGGGGCTTACGGCGCTGTTCGGGCCCCGGGATCCTGATCCGTACCTGGAGGGGCCGTATCAGCAGGGGCGGTACGGGGCGCCTCCGGCGTAGGGCGGTTGCGGCGCGCGGCGGCCACTGCGGGCCCTTTCTCGCCCCCGCCGCCCTGCCCTCCCCATCCGAGGGGCTCCGCCCCTTCTTCATCCCCGCCGGTGGCTGCGTCCCCTGGACCCTGGGGGCTGCGTCCCCCGGACTCCTGGGGGGCTGCGCCCCTCACCCCGTTGCAGCTGCGCCCCTCTGGGTCTCTGCGGGGCTGCGACCCTGTGCCCCGTCGGGGCTGCGGCCTCGGATCTCTGGGGCCCTGGGCCCAGTTGGGGTTGCGCCCTTGGCGTTTCGCGGGGCCGCGCCCCTGCGCCCGCGGGCTCCGTCGCTGCATTCCGTCGGGCTGCGGCTCCGGGTCCTCGCGGGACTGCGACCCTGCGCTGCGGCGGGGCCGCGGCCCTGGACCTGTGCGGGGCTCGGCCCCTGGACTCTGGCGCGGTTGCGGCATTCGGCCCTCGGGGGGTTGCGCGCCCGCGCTCCGTGGGGGCTGCCGCCTGGGCCCTGCGGGGTTCGGGCCCTGCGCGGGGCTCGGCCCCTGGGCCCCTGTCGGGACTGCGGGCCTGGGACCCCGCGAGACTGCGTCCCCCGATCCCTCGGGGGCTCCGCACCGCCACCCTGCCGGCCCCGCTTCGGTCCGAACGGCCTTGTTCTCGACTCCGCCGGGTGGTGCCGGCCCCGACGAGGTCAGGCGCGGCCGATGGGGGCGAGCACGGCCTCGGTGAGCTTGGCGAGGTCGTCGGGGGAGAGTTCGAGTTCCAGGCCCCGCCGGCCCGCGGAGACGCAGATCGTGGGATGGGCGGTCGCCGAGCCGTCCAGGACCGTGGGGAGCTTCTTGCGCTGGCCCAGGGGGGAGATGCCGCCGCGGACGTAGCCGGTGGTGCGTTCCGCGAGGGCCGGGTCCGCCATGGTCGCGCGCTTGCCGCCGACCGCCGATGCCAGGGCCTTCAGATCCAACGAGCCAGCCACCGGGACCACGGCCACCGTCAGTGCGCCGTCGACGTCCGCCACGAGGGTCTTGAAGACGCGCTCCGGGGAGACGCCCATCGCCTCCGCCGCCTCCTCGCCGTAGGAGGGGTGGGACGGGTCGTGCTCGTATGCGTGCACCTTGTAGTCCACGCCCGCGGCTGTCAGGGCGACCGTCGCGGGCGTGCCGCCCGACTGCTGCTGCTTCTTCGACTTCTTCGCCATCGAGGAATCCACGCCTCAGTTCAGACTCGTCGGGCCGCGCGTCAGGTCCGACGCCGGCAACGACGGCAGGTTACGGATGATGGCCGTCTCCGCGCGAAGGAGTTTCAGCTCGTCGCGCAGGCGGGAAGCGGTGTCCGGGGCCTGGAGGAGGCGCTGCTTCGTCGGGGTGTCGAGCATCACCGCCGCGGCCACCAGGTAGGAGACGACGGCCGGTTCGTCCGGCAGGTCCGCGCCGGTGGACAGGGAGCGCTCCCGTGCGCCCGCCAGCCGCTTCTGGTACTGGCGGAAGGCCCGCAGGACCCCCTCGGCCAGCGCCCCCGCCTCGTCGCCCGGTTCCTCCGTCAGCTCCTCCAACTCGGCGGTCAGGAACGGGCCCGACGCGTCCACGGACAGCAGCCGTACCCGGGTCGTCCCGGTCGCCAGCACCTCGAAGGTGCCGCCGGGCCGCTCCCGGACGGTCGCCGCGTCCGCCACGCAGCCCACGGAGTGGAGCGCCTTGGCGGGGTCGGGCCCGAAGCCCGCGGCGGGCCCGCGTTCGGGCAGGGCCGTCGGGTCCGGCATGCCCGGGGCGCTCGGCGCGACCTCGTGGCCGTCGCGGATCGCCACGACGGCGAACCGGCGCGGCTCGTCCTCGGGCGTCTTGAGCAGCTCGCGCATCATGGCGCGATAGCGCTCCTCGAAGACGTTGAGGGGCAGCACCAGGCCCGGGAACAGCACCGAGGTCAGCGGGAAGAGGGGGAGACGGACGGTGGTCACGGCGCCCCAGCCTAATGGTCACCGGAACGGGCGTGACCACGGTGCTCACTCCGCGGTCGCAGGGGCGTCGGGACGAGTCCCGTCCGTGCGGTGCGGGGAGCCGCCGTCAGGAGTTCCTCGCGCAGCCGCAGGAAAGCGCCCAGCGGGTCGTCGGAGAGCCGGTCCCAGGGGAAGGAGGTGGCGTACGGGCCGATCAGGCGCAGCTGGGTGCGGGCGTCCTCCCAGCGTTCCAGCCGGACGAGGACGTACACGAGCTTGTTGCGGATCTCGGCGGGCCAGGGGTCGGCCGCCGGGAACCGGTCGGAGAGCGCGACCGCCCGGTCGGCCGCCGCGTCCAGCCGCTCGCGCGGCACCTCGGGGCCGCAGCCGTCGGTGAGGTAGGCGAACGCCGCCCGCGCGGGCAGCGCCTGGACGAGCGAGTCCGCAGGGGCGTCCTGCGCGGCCAGGTCGGCGAAGTCGAAGCACTCGCGGTGGGAGCCGTGCCAGGAGGCGGCCAGGTAGCGCAGGGCCGCCACATGGCAGCCGTAGTGGTGCGGGGCCCGCCGGACCGCCGCCGCCCACAGCTCCTCGAAGTACTTGTGCCCGGCGTTCGTGCCGCGCGCGTGGTCCAGCGCGATCCGCCACGGCACCGGGTCGCGGCCGTCGCCCCGGGCGGCGGCCGCGATCAGCGGGCTCACCTCGCGCAGCAGCTCGCCCCGGGCCGGCGACGGCCAGGCGCGGTCCACCGCCAGCTGGGCCCCGACCAGGAGCACGCCGGGGTCGTCGGGGGCGGTCGCGCGCCACTGGTCGAACCACTCGGGGCGCGAGCGGGCGAAGGCGGCCAGGCGTCGCGCGTACCGGTCACGGTTCTCCCACGCGGCGGCCGCGCGGGTGGCGGCCAGCAGCTCGGCGGCGGCCTGGTACTCGCCTCGTCCGGCCGCGACGAGGGCGGGGCCGAGGCGGTCGTCGGGCGCGTCGAGCAGCACCTCGTCGTCGGTCGGCGGGCCGGCCGGGCGCGAGGGGGTCCTTGTCATCCGGGTGGGGCGGATGAACGGGGGCAGCAGAGCCATGGTGTCGACCATTGAAAGACCGCAGGTCGGCGACGCGCCACCCCCTGCGGCAAGGACGGGGAAAGTTGTACGCGGCCCGGTCAAGGACCGGTAAAAGATGATTACTGTTCAACTACTGATGGGGACCTGCCAAGCCACCGGGGAAGCCCGGCCCCGTCAGCTCCGCCGCAGCAGCCGCGTCGCCCCCGCCGCCACCGTCGTCGCCAGCACCCAGCCCAGCAGGACCATCGCCGCCGCCAGCCACTGCCAGCCGCCGCGCAGCTGCCACTGGCCCGCCTGGCCCAGGTCGATGACCGGCAGCAGCAGGTCCAGGGCGAACAATGCCGGGCTCCAGGTCGGGTGGCCGCCGGAGTCCATCGGCGGATGGCTGGCGTGCGCGAAGGCGAGCGTGCCCGCCGCCCACAGCACCGCCATCCACACGGCGGCCCGGCCCGGCCGGTACCCGTAGGCGACCGCCAGGTCCTGCGCGTACCCCCAGAGCTTGCCGGCCAGCGGCAGGGTCTCGCGGCGCCGGCGCTGTTTGGCGAGCAGCACCTCGCGCGCGTCCTCGTCCTCCCCGGCGCCGCGCAGCACGGCGGCCAGGCGCTCGTACGGCTCCGGGTTGTACTCGGCGGTCGCCGCCGCCACCCAGCCCAGGCGCTCGGTCAGCGGGAACGGGCCCTGCGGCACCAGGTTCTCGTAGGAGAAACCGCCCATGTGCAGGCTGCCCGGCCCCGGCCAGCTGGCCGCCTTGTCCACGAGGGTGACCACCCGCGCCCCCGACAGCACCACCTTGCCGCGCTGCGGCCGCTCCCCGAGGAAGCGCAGCTCGGGCGTCTGCACCCGGCGCAGCGACAGCTCCTGGTCGTCGGTGAAGGCGAACCGGGCCCGCTCCAGGTCGACCGCGTCCCCGAACCGCCCGTCGTCCAGCCGTACCCCGCCCTGGCACTCGAAGCGCTGGACGCGTGTCCCGCGCGCCGGGGTCGTACCGCTCAGCAGGGGGCTGCCCACGCCGGCCGGGGTCAGGTACAGGGTGCGCTCGACGGTCAGCTGGGGCGCGTTCAGGGCCAGCCGGGAGTAGGGGTTGACCAGTCTCGCGCCGCGCAGGCTCAGCGACACGCCGACCTTTGCGCTGCGCAGGCTCAGCTCGCCGTGCGACTCCAGCAGCTCGGCCTGGAGGTCCTGGCCGACGGTCATGCCGTCGGCGGCGACCGAGCGGCCGGTGCGGTCCCGGTACACGATCGCCTGGTTGAGCAGCAGATCCGTGCCGATGTGCGCGTCGGTGAGCCGGACGCCGCCCAGGAAGCGGCAGCGCGGCAGATGCAGGTCGCCCTCGGTGTGCACGCGGGCGGCCTCCAGACGCGGGACCGCGCAGTCCACCAGGCGCAGGGTCGTGAAGCGGGCCTCGGGCAGCAGGACCTCGTGCTCGAAACGGCAGCTCTTCAGCTCCACGTACGGCACCACCGTGCCGCCCGCCAGGTCCAGGGTGCCGCTGATCCGCACGCCGGCCAGCTTCAGCGACGACACGCGGCCGGCCAGCGCGGGCGGGCCGTCCAGGAGCAGCCAGCAGACGATGCGCGCCCGCACGGTCCGCTCGGGACCCCAGGGATGCCCGCCGTGCGGGTCGTCCACCACGGCGTCCCCGCTGCTCAGGTCGTACACGCTGCCGTTGCGGAAGGCCTGCCACATCCCGGCCTCGGCGGCGGTCAGGTCCTCCGGCAGGTCCCCGGCGCTCAAGCCGGCCCCCTCGGTCACTGCTCTTCCTTCTTCCTCTGCTACTCGCGGGTTCGTCCGTTTCGTACAGCAGTTCATGCCCGGTGAGTGACTCCCCCAACGCAAGACGTGAGGGGGATCTTCGGGGTTCCGGCCACGTTCTGTATCAGCCATTGATACGCGCGGACGGCCGCCGACGCCGGTCTGAGAGAATTGGGACCGTGATCTGCCGAATCGATCTGCGCGGCGACGCCCTCCCCGAGGGCCCCGCCCTGCGCGACCTGCTGCCCCGAGCCGACTTCGACGTTCAGGCCGCCCTGGAGAAGGTGCGTCCGATCTGCGAGGCCGTGCATCATCGGGGCGACGCGGCGCTGATCGACTTCGCCGAGAAGTTCGACGGGGTGCGGCTGGAATCCGTACGGGTCCCGGCGCGGGCGCTCGCCGACGCGCTGGAGCGGCTCGACCCGGCCGTGCGCGCGGCCCTGGAGGAGTCCATCCGCCGGGCCCGCCTCGTGCACCGCGAACAGCGCCGTACGTCCCACACGACCCAGGTCGTGCCCGGCGGTACGGTGACCGAAAAGTGGGTGCCGGTCGAGCGCGTCGGGCTGTACGCGCCCGGCGGCCGGTCGGTCTATCCCTCCTCCGTCATCATGAACGTGGTCCCCGCGCAGGAGGCGGGCGTCGGGTCGATCGCCCTGGCCTCACCGTCCCAGGCCGAGTTCGACGGCCTGCCGCATCCGACGATCCTCGCCGCCTGCGCGCTGCTCGGCGTCGACGAGGTGTACGCGGCCGGCGGCGCCACCGCCGTCGCCATGTTCGCCTACGGCACCGAGTCCTGCGCCCCGGCCAACATGGTCACCGGCCCCGGCAACATCTGGGTCGCCGCCGCCAAGCGCTTCTTCACCGGCAAGATCGGCATCGACGCCGAGGCCGGCCCCACCGAGATCGCGATCCTCGCGGACTCCACCGCCGACCCGGTGCACGTCGCCGCCGACCTGATCAGCCAGGCCGAGCACGACCCGCTGGCGGCGGCCGTGCTGGTCACCGACTCAACGGAGCTGGCCGACGCGGTGGAGAAGGAGCTCGAGCCGCAGGTCGCGGCCACCAAGCACATCGAGGACCGGATCGTTCCCGCCCTGAAGGGCAGGCAGTCCGCGATCGTGCTGGTCGACGGCCTCGACGAGGGCCTGAGGGTGGTCGACGCGTACGGCGCCGAGCACCTGGAGATCCAGACCGCCGACGCCGCCGCCGTCGCCGACCGGGTGAAGAACGCCGGCGCGATCTTCATCGGCCCCTGGGCGCCCGTCTCCCTCGGCGACTACGCGGCCGGGTCCAACCACGTCCTGCCCACCGGCGGTTGCGCCTGCCACTCCTCCGGCCTGTCCGTCCAGTCCTTCCTGCGCGGCATCCACATCGTCGACTACACGCGGGACGCGCTCGCGGACGTGGCCCACCACGTGGTGACGCTGGCGGAGGCGGAGGACCTGCCCGCGCACGGCGCGGCGGTCAAGGCGAGGTTCGGCTGGAAGGTACCGACGAGCAAGTGAACTTCGGAATCGACGATCTCCCCGTACGGGACGAGCTGCGCGGCAAGTCCCCCTACGGCGCGCCCCAGCTGGACGTCCCCGTACGGCTGAACACGAACGAGAACCCCTACCCGCTGCCCGAGCCGCTGGTCGAGCGGATCACCGAGCGGGTGCGCGAGGCCGCCCGGAACCTCAACCGCTACCCGGACCGGGACGCGGTCGAGCTGCGCACCCAGCTTGCCAAGTACCTGACCGACACGTCCGGTTACGAGGTCGGCCCGGCGAATGTGTGGGCGGCCAACGGATCCAACGAGGTCATCCAGCAACTGCTGCAGACCTTCGCCGGCCCCGGCCGTACGGCGATCGGCTTCGAGCCGTCGTACTCGATGCACGCGCTCATCTCGCGCGGCACCGGCACCGGCTGGATCTCCGGCCCGCGCAACGACGACTTCACCGTCGACCTGCCGGCGGCCCAGCGGGCCATCGCCGAGCACCGGCCTGACGTCGTCTTCATCACCACCCCCAACAACCCCACGGGCAACGCCATCCCGCCCGGGACCGTCCTCGCGCTCTACGAGGCGGCCCAGGCGGCCAAGCCGTCCATGGTCGTCGTGGACGAGGCGTACATCGAGTTCAGCCACGGCCACTCGCTGCTGCCGCTGCTCGAAGGTCGGCCGAATCTCGTCGTCTCGCGGACCATGTCGAAGGCGTTCGGGGCCGCCGGCCTCCGGCTCGGCTACCTCGCCGCGCACCCGGCGGTGGTGGACGCCGTCCAGCTCGTACGGCTGCCGTACCACCTCTCGGCGATCACCCAGGCGACCGCCCTGGCCGCCCTGGAGCACACCGGCACGCTGCTGAAATACGTCGAGCAGCTGAAGTCCGAACGGGACCGGCTGGTGAGCGAGCTCAGGTCCATCGGCTACGAGGTCACCGAGTCCGATGCGAACTTCGTGCAGTTCGGGCGGTTCTCCGACGCGCACGAGGTCTGGCAGAGGATCCTCGAGAGAGGGGTCCTGGTCCGTGACAACGGCGTACCCGGATGGCTGCGGGTCACCGCCGGAACCCCGGCCGAAAACGACGCGTTCCTCGACGCGGTCCGTGAGTTGAAGAAGGAGCAGAGCGCATGAGCCGCGTAGGACGTGTGGAGCGGACGACCAAGGAGACGTCCGTCCTGGTCGAGATAGACCTCGACGGCACCGGCAAGACGGACATCGCCACCGGCGTCGGCTTCTACGACCACATGCTCGACCAGCTCGGCCGGCACGGTCTGTTCGACCTGACCGTGAAGACCGACGGCGACCTGCACATCGACTCCCACCACACCATCGAGGACACCGCCCTCGCGCTGGGCGCCGCCTTCAAGCAGGCCCTCGGCGACAAGGTGGGGATCTACCGCTTCGGCAACTGCACGGTCCCGCTGGACGAGTCCCTCGCCCAGGTCACCGTCGACCTGTCCGGCCGCCCCTACCTCGTGCACACCGAGCCCGAGAACATGGCGCCGATGATCGGCGAGTACGACACGACGATGACCCGGCACATCCTGGAGTCCTTCGTCGCCCAGGCACAGATCGCGCTGCACGTGCACGTGCCCTACGGGCGCAACGCGCACCACATCGTGGAGTGCCAGTTCAAGGCGCTGGCCCGGGCACTGCGCTACGCCAGCGAGCGGGACCCGCGCGCGGCCGGCATCCTTCCGTCCACGAAGGGTGCGCTGTAAACCCATGAACGGTCTGTCCACCGTCCTGATAGTCGTCGGCCTTTTCCTGGTCGGCGGGATCTACTCCTTCGTGAAGCAGCAGATGCCGAAGAGCCTCGTCGTGCTGCTGTCGATCGGCGCGGCCATGTGCCTGGTCGCGGGCGTCATGCGGCTGGAGGTGTGGAACTGATGAGCACGCCGAAGAAGGTCGTGGTCTTCGACTACGGCTTCGGCAACGTCCGCTCCGCCGAGCGCGCCCTCGCGCGCGCGGGAGCCGACGTCGAGATCACGCGCGACTTCGACAAGGCGATGAACGCGGACGGCCTGCTGGTGCCGGGCGTGGGCGCCTTCGCCGCCTGCATGCGGGGCCTGCGGGAAGCCCGCGGCGACTGGGTCATCGACCGCCGGCTGTCCGGCGGTCGCCCGGTGATGGGCATCTGCGTCGGCATGCAGATCCTGTTCGCGCGCGGCATCGAGCACGGCGTCGAGACCGAGGGCCTCGACGAGTGGCCCGGCTCGGTCGAGCCGCTGCAGGCCGAGATCGTTCCCCACATGGGCTGGAACACCGTCGACGCCCCGGCCGGCTCCGAGCTGTTCGCCGGTCTGGAGGGGGACGCGCGCTACTACTTCGTGCACTCCTACGCCGTGCACGACTGGAGCCTGGAGACCCACAATCCGGCGCTGCAGCCGCCCAAGGTCACCTGGGCGACGCACGGCAAGCCCTTCGTGGCCGCCGTGGAGAACGGCGCCCTGTGGGCCACGCAGTTCCACCCCGAGAAGTCCGGCGACGCCGGAGCCCAGCTCCTCACCAACTGGATCGGAACCCTGTAGAGACATGGCCAAGCTCGAACTCCTCCCCGCCGTCGACGTCCGCGACGGCCAGGCCGTCCGCCTCGTGCACGGCGAGTCCGGCACGGAGACCTCCTACGGCTCCCCTCTGGAGGCCGCCCTGGCCTGGCAGCGGTCGGGCGCCGAGTGGCTGCACCTGGTCGACCTGGACGCCGCGTTCGGCACCGGCGACAACCGGGAGCTGATCGCCGAGGTCGCGAAGGCGATGGACATCAAGGTGGAGCTGTCCGGCGGCATCCGCGACGACGCCTCCCTCGCCGCAGCCCTCGCCACCGGCTGCACCCGGGTGAACCTCGGCACCGCCGCACTGGAGACCCCGGAGTGGGTCGCCAAGGTCATCGCCGAGCACGGCGACAGGATCGCGGTCGGTCTGGACGTGCGGGGCACCACGCTCCGGGGCCGCGGCTGGACCCGCGACGGCGGCGACCTCTACGAGACGCTGGAGCGCCTGAACAAGGAGGGCTGCGCGCGGTACGTCGTCACCGACATCGCCAAGGACGGCACCCTGCAGGGCCCCAACCTGGAGCTGCTGAAGAACGTGTGCGCGGCGACCGACCGCCCGGTCGTGGCGTCCGGCGGCGTGTCCTCGCTGGACGACCTGCGGGCCATCGCCGGCCTGGTGCCCCTCGGTGTCGAGGGCGCCATCGTCGGGAAGGCGCTGTACGCGAAGGCGTTCACCCTGGAAGAGGCCTTGGAGGCGGTTGCCCAGTGAGCGACGTACGACGCGTCACGACCGGTGCGCCCTGGGAGGAGAGCTTCGGCTACTCCCGCGCGGTGGAGTTGCCGAACGGCCTGGTGCTGGTCTCCGGTTGCACGTCGATAGTGGACGGCCAGATCGCCGGAGGCGGCCCGTACGAGCAGACGGTCAACGCCTTCAACGTCGCACTCGCGGCGCTGGGCCGGTTGGGCCTCGGCCGCGACGACGTCGTGCGCACGCGCATGTACCTCACCCACGCCCGGGACGTGGAGGACGTCGGACGCGCTCACAAGGAGCTGTTCGACTCCGTCCGGCCCGCCGCATCCATGATCATCGTCTCCGGTTTCGTCGACCCCAGTCTGGTCGTCGAGGTCGAGGTGGAGGCGTTCCGAGGAGTGTCCGGAGCATGACCCTTGCCGTCCGAGTCATCCCCTGCCTGGACGTGGACAACGGCCGGGTCGTCAAGGGCGTCAACTTCCAGAACCTGCGCGACGCGGGTGACCCCGTCGAGATGGCCAAGGTGTACGACGCCGAGGGCGCCGACGAGCTGACGTTCCTGGACATCACCGCGTCCTCGGGCAACCGCGAGACGACGTACGACGTGGTGCGCCGCACCGCCGAGCAGGTGTTCATCCCGCTGACGGTGGGCGGCGGCGTCCGCACGGCCGAGGACGTGGACAAGCTGCTGCGGGCGGGCGCCGACAAGGTCGGCGTCAACACGGCGGCGATCGCCCGCCCGGACCTGATCCGGGAGATCGCCGAGCGCTTCGGGCGGCAGGTGCTGGTCCTGTCGGTGGACGCGCGCCGCACGGAGGCGGGCACCTTCGAGGTGACCACCCACGGCGGCCGCAAGGGCACCGGCATCGACGCCGTCGAGTGGGCGCACCGGGCGGCCGAGCTGGGCGCCGGGGAGATCCTGCTGAACTCCATGGACGCGGACGGCACGAAGGACGGCTACGACCTCGAGATGATCGCGGCCGTGCGCAAGCACGTCACCGTCCCCGTCATCGCCTCGGGCGGCGCGGGCAAGCTCGCCGACTTCGCCCCGGCCGTCGACGCCGGCGCCGACGCGGTACTCGCGGCCTCCGTCTTCCACTTCGGGGACCTGCGGATCGGAGAGGTGAAGCAGGCGTTGCGGGAGGCGGGGCACGCGGTGCGGTGACGCTGCGCCGAGCTTCGGCCCCGGTCGCCGTCGAGGTGGCCGGGGCCTTCTCCTGGGCGCGTACCAAACGGAGTGAGCACCCCGGAGAGGGTCACTCCTTCGGCTGAGCCAGCTGCACCAGGTTGCCGACGGTGTCGTCGAGCACGGCGGCGATCACCGGCCCCTGCTCCTGCGGCTCGTGGGTGAAGTGCACCCCGAGCCCGCGCAGCCGCTCGTACTCCGCCGCGATGTCGTCCACCGAGAAGACGATGGCGGGGATCCCCGCCTCGTACAGAGCCCGGCGGTACGGATCCGCGATCGGGCCCGCACCCGGCTCCAGCAGCAACTGCAGATCCGGCTGGGCCCCGCCGGACGCGCCGACCGTGACGAACAGCGTGCCGCCGCCCAGGTCGAGGTGGGTACGGGTCTCGAAGCCGAGCACGTCCGTGTAGAAGGCGTGGGCCTTGGTGACGTCGTCGACGTACACACCCGTCATGGCGACCTTGATCACGGCCGGCCCTCTCAGATACCCAGCTGCTTGGACTCGCTCAGCTTGGCGATCGCGTCCGCGTCGCCGTCCAGCTCCACCTTGGCGGCACTCTGCCGGCCCAACGCGAACAGCAGCAGCTCGGACGGCTCGCCGGTGACCGTCACCACCGGCGTGCCCCGGTGGGCGACCGCCGTCTGGCCGTCCGGGCGGCGCAGCACCAGGCCCGTCGCCACGCCCCGGCCCATCAGACGGGCGGTGCGCTCCAGGCGGGACCACAGGGCGTCCTGGAAGACCGGGTCCAGCTCGCGCGTGCTCCAGTCGGGCTGGGCGCGGCGGACGTCCTCCGTGTGGACGTAGAACTCGACGATGTTGGCCGCCTCGTCGATCTGCTTGAGCTGGAAGGGCGAGAAGCGCGGCGGGCCTGTACGGATCAGCTGGATCAGCTCCTCGTACGGTTTCGCTGCGTACTCCGCCATCACCTTCTCGAGGCGGGGCGCGAGCGGCTTGATCAGAGAGCCGCCGGCCGCGTCGGGGCGGCGCTCGCGCACCACCACGTGCGCGGCCAGGTCCCGGGTCCGCCAGCCCTCGCACAGGGTCGGGGCGTCCGGACCGGTCGTTTCCAAGAGATCTGCGAGCAGGAGCCGTTCACGCTTGGCGAAGGTCGACATACCGTCAGCCTACGACCGCGTTCGGGGTCCGCACAGTGGACACGGACCCGTCCGTGTCGGTGCCGCCCGGCACAATGGCACTCATGACCAGTACGACCGGTACGCCCCGGCCCAGCAGCCTCGACCCCGAGATCGCCGCGCGCCTCAGGCGCAGCGCCGACGGACTCCTGCCCGCCATCGCCCAGCAGTACGACACCGGCGAGGTGCTCATGCTGGGCTGGATGGACGACGAGGCGCTGCACCGCACGCTCACCACCGGCCGCTGCACGTACTGGTCCCGCAGCCGCCAGGAGTACTGGGTCAAGGGCGACACCTCCGGCCACGTCCAGAAGGTCAGGTCCGTCGCCCTGGACTGCGACGCCGACACCGTGCTGGTCAAGGTCGACCAGGTCGGCGCCGCCTGCCACACCGGCGCCCGCACCTGCTTCGACGCCGACGTGCTGCTGAGGGACGCCGGCGAGGGCGCCGGTTCCGGCGTACCCGCCTCGGATCAGTAAGGTCAGCCGCCATGGACCTCGAGACGTTCCGCAAGCTCGCCACCGACCGCCGCGTCATTCCGGTCACCCGCAAGCTCCTCGCCGACGGCGACACCCCGGTCGCGCTCTACCGCAAGCTCGCCGCCGAGCGCCCCGGCACCTTCCTGCTGGAGTCCGCGGAGAACGGGCGCTCGTGGTCCCGGTACTCGTTCGTGGGCGTGCGGTCGGCCGCGACGCTGACCGCGCGCGACGGCCGGGCGCACTGGCTCGGCGCCCCGCCCGTCGGCGTCCCCGTCGACGGCGATCCGCTGGCCGCCCTGCGCGCCACCATCGAGGCCCTGCACACCCCCCACCAGGACGGCATGCCGCCCTTCACCGGCGGCATGGTCGGCTACCTCGGCTACGACATCGTCCGCCGCCTGGAGAAGATCGGCCCCGGCGAGCGGGACGACCTGCGGCTCCCCGAGCTGACCATGCTCCTGACCAGCGACCTCGCGGTCATGGACCACTGGGAGGGCTCCGTCCTGCTGATCGCCAACGCGATCAACCACAACGACCTCGAAACGGGCGTCGACGAGGCGTACACGGACGCCGTGGCCCGCCTCGACGCCATGGAGGCCGACCTGTCCCGGGCGGTCGCCCAGCCCCCGGCCGTCCTGCCGCCGTCCGAGCTGCCCGAGTACACCGCCCTGTGGGGCGGCCCCGACTTCCAGGTGGCCGTCGAGGACATCAAGGAGCGCATCCGGGCGGGCGAGGCCTTCCAGGTCGTCCCCTCGCAGCGGTTCGAGTCGCCGTGCACGGCGAGCGCGCTGGACGTGTACCGGGTCCTCAGGGCGACCAACCCGTCCCCGTACATGTACCTGTTCCGCTTCGACGGTTTCGACGTCGTCGGCTCGTCCCCCGAGGCGCTGGTCAAGGTCGAGGACGGGCAGGCCATGGTCCACCCCATCGCCGGCACCCGGCCCCGCGGCGCCACCCCGCAGGAGGACCAGGCCCTCGCCGACGAACTGCTCGCCGACCCCAAGGAGCGCGCCGAGCACCTCATGCTCGTCGACCTCGGCCGCAACGACCTCGGCCGGGTCTGCGAGCCCGGCTCCGTCGAGGTCGTCGACTTCATGTCCATCGAGCGGTACTCGCACGTGATGCACATCGTCTCGACGGTCACCGGGCGCGTGGCGCGGGGCCGCACCGCCTTCGACGTCCTGACGGCGTGCTTCCCCGCCGGCACCCTCTCCGGCGCGCCGAAGCCCCGCGCGATGCAGATCATCGACGAACTGGAGCCGTCCCGGCGCGGGCTCTACGGCGGCTGCGTCGGCTACCTCGACTTCGCGGGCGACTCCGACACCGCCATCGCCATCCGTACGGCCCTGCTGCGCGACGGCACCGCCTACGTCCAGGCCGGCGCGGGCGTCGTCGCCGACTCCGACCCGGTCGCCGAGGACCAGGAGTGCCGCAACAAGGCGGCGGCGGTGCTGCGGGCGGTGCACACGGCCAACCGGCTGGGCAAGTAGGGCGTTTCTCACGTTCCCCATGTGTTCCCCCGGGTGACGGTTCGCCCGGGCTTCAGGGGATAGTGGGTACGTGACTGCTGTACCCGATCCCCGTTCCCAGGCCCCCGCATCCGCGCGGTCCGGCCGCCGGAGCCTCGCCGTCGCCCTGCTGTGCGGTGCGCTGGGCGCGGCCGTGGCGCTGCTGTCCACCCGGCAGCGCTGGTCGGAGGGCACCGCGACGGTGGCCGGCGGCGCCTTCCCGCTGACCGCCAGGGGCAGCGACGTCACGGGCGTTCCCGCGGCCCTCGCCATAGTGGGCCTCGCCGCGCTCGTCGCCGTCTTCGCCGTCCGCAGGGCGGGCCGCTTCCTGGTCGCCGGGCTGCTCGCGCTCTCCGGCGCCGGCACCGTCGCCGCGGCCCTGATCGGCGCCTCCGACAACTCCGCGCTCGACGAGAAGGCCGCCGAGACCACCGGCGACACCTCCGCCACGGTGGCCGCGCTCAGCCACACCGGCTGGCCGTACGTCGCGGCCGCCGGCGGCGCCCTCCTCCTGCTCGCCGGCCTCCTCGCCCTGCGCTACGGCCGGCTGTGGCCCGCCATGTCCGGCCGCTACGAGCGCGACGGCACACCCCGCCCGCGCCGTACCGCCAAGCCCGTCGACCCCGAGCGTCCCGAGGAACTCTGGAAGGCCCTGGACCGCGGCGAGGACCCGACCGGCGCCTGACCGCTCAGGGCCTGTCCGGCGGATCATGCCGCAGACGCGGGGCTTGGCACGCCCTCTCACGCTCGGCTTCGCTCGCGAGGGGGCACCCCCATTCGCCCGCTCACCCGCGCTGACCGGGCACCGTCGGTTCCCTGCGCCATGAACCACCGGACAGGCCCTGGCGGATGTGGCGAAACAGACGCCCACCACGAGCGACCCCCGCTCACGGCACGCGCGTGCGTACGGGACAATGGACGGCGAGCGTCCGCCCCGCACGGGCGGGCCCGGACATGTACGGCACGTACACCAGCAACGAGGAGCAAGACATGGCGGGCAGCAGCCACGGTCACACCCCGGCCGCCTGGACCGGCGTCATCATCGCCTTCATCGGTTTCTGCGTCGCGGGCGCCTTCATGGTGATGGCACAGCCGGTGGGCTTCTGGGCCGGCATGGCGATCGTGGTTCTCGGCGGTGTCCTGGGCGCCGTCATGCGCGCCATGGGCCTGGGCCAGCCGAAGCAGACGCACGCGGTGCGGCACGCCGCCCCGGCCGCGACCCGCGAGCCGGCGAGCGTCGAGGGCTGAGCACGGCTTCTCCGCCTTCGCCCGAGGGGCGGGGGGGGGCCCCCCCCGGGGGGGGGGCCCCCCCCCGGGGGGGGGGCCGGGGCGGGGGCAATATGGGGGGGGGAACCGCCCCACCCCCCCCGCCCCGGCCCCCCC